>PLHP01000267.1 GCA_003138955.1 Acidobacteriaceae bacterium
CAACACCGCGCATCCCTACTCGATTCGGATACAGACGCAGAAAGTGCAGACCCAGACAGAAGATGCAAGCCGAGGCTGGATTTCGCGCTACGCCTGGTCCCGTGAGGATTACCACGAGGCCGTAATGCGGCGATTGCGGCAGGTGGAAGATGAATTGCGCGGAATGATTGCTGCTTGTGGAGAGCCGGGCGTCCCCGCCCGGCCGCCACACTGCTGGACGGGCGAGACGCCCGTCGCTCCACCCACAGGCAACTGGCCGCTGGCAACTGGCAACTTGCACTTCCGTTCTTATGTCGACACCGGCCCGCTCATCGAGCGCGTGTACGCCAAGTATGCCGGCGTCGGATGGATCGGCAAGAATACTTGCATCATCAACCAGCAGCTTGGATCGTGGCTGTTTCTGGGCGTAATCCTTACCTCGCTTGATTTCACGAAAAACGATCTCACGGAAAATGAGCTCGCGACTGACCAGCCTGCGCCGGATCGTTGCGGAACTTGCACGCGCTGCATAACCGCTTGTCCGACGCAGGCGATTGTTGCGCCCGGCGAATTGGACGCCCGGCTGTGCATTTCCTATCTGACCATCGAGAAACGAGGCGAGATTCCAGACGAACTGCGCTCGGGGATGGGGCGGCACGTTTTCGGATGCGACATCTGTCAGGACGTTTGCCCGTGGAACCGCAAGGCGCCGGTGACTTCTGCGGCGGAATTCGAGGCGAGAGAGGGCCTGGTCAATCCTGCACTCGATTGGCTGGCCGAAATGCGGCAGGAAGAGTTCCGGGTTGTGTTTCGAGGATCTCCGGTCCGGCGCGCAAAGCTTTCCGGCCTGCGCCGGAATGCGGTGATTGCGATGGGGAACAGCGGCGACAAGAAATTTGTGTCGACGCTAAAGAAACTCTGCGAGGATTCGGACGCGGTGGTGGCGGAACACGCGCGCTGGGCAGTGGCGAGATTGGGTTGAGAATCCGGGAACCTGCTAGTGCCACTGCTCTGTTCGTGGAGAGCCGGGCGTCCCCGCCCGGGCCCCGATGCTCTGGACAGGCGAGACACCCGTCGCTCCACGAGCAGATTTGTCCGTTTACAATCATCGGTTCATTTCAGGAAGGACGGCCACCAATGTTCCAGAAGGATCTACTTCAGGGCAAGCGCATTCTTATTACCGGCGGCGGCACCGGTTTGGGCAAGGCTACGACGCAACGGTTTCTGGAACTGGGCGCCGAAGTTTATATCTGCGGGCGACGGCAGGAAGTCCTTGCGGCGACCGAGCAGGAGTTACGCGAGCGCACGGGCGGCAAGATTCACTCCCGTCCCTGCGACGTGCGCGACCCGTCGGCGGTCGAAGAGATGCTCGGGATCATCTGGGCCGAAGGTCCGCTCGATGTGCTCATGAACAACGCGGCAGGAAATTTTCTGGCGCGCACGGAAGAACTTTCTCTGGGGGCGTTTCAATCGGTGATTGGCATTGTCCTGATGGGCACGCTGCATACGACGATGGCTTGCGGGCGGCGGTGGCTGGCGGCGGGGCGCGGAGGCGTGGTGCTCAATGTCACCACCACCTACACCATAACGGGCTCGGCGTATGTGGTGCCATCGGCGGTGGCGAAGGCAGGCGTGCAGACGCTGACGCGGAGCCTGGCAGTCGAGTGGGGCGATCGCGGGATTCGGATGAACGCCATCGCACCGGGGCCGATTCCGACCGAAGGCGCGTTCTCGCGTCTGCTGCCGCGTCCGGAACTGGCGGAGGCGGCAAAGAAACGAAACCCTCTGGGACGGTTCGGGACGACGGAGGAGTTTGCCAATCTGGCCGCATTCTTAATTAGCGATGGCGCAGGGTATGTAAATGGAGAAGTCGTGACCATGGATGGCGGGGAGTGGCTGCAAGGGGCGGGCGAGTTCACGGCGCTGGGACGGGAACTGACAGCGAAGGAATGGGAAATGATGAGACCAAAACCAAAGAAGACCAAAGAATGACGAGCGCGCCGAAAACGTGAAGTAAGGGCAATGAATATGCCGCACGCCCGCAGAACGTGGTCAAAGCGCCGCAAAAAACGAAAGCGCCCCGACTCGGTTAGAGTCACGGGACGCCCGTTTGAACAGCCCTCCCCCGAAGTCTGCTCACAACCACTCTACGTTGTGATCACCACCGGGGGAATGGCACGAACGGGTGACTCCTAGCATAGTCAAGTGAGGGACGCTTTAGAACCTGGCAGGCCCGGCAGGAATCGAACCTGCAACCCTCGGATTAGAAAACGGCTCGAGCGAGGTGATACAATAATATCACCTTTATTTTCATATGCATAGGGGTACACAACAGCACCCCAAGCGACCTCATTCGGCAGGAAAAATAGGGCGGGTCTTCACCTGCGGACTTATCTCAAGCCCAGCTGGCCATTGTACTGTTGAGTAATCCCGTAGCACTCGCAGGCGGAGTCTTCAAGTTTCTTGCGGTTCACGATCTTCACTGCGCCGCGGGTGTACTCGATGGCCTTCTTCTTCTGCAAAATACCAGCTGCCAAACTCACGCTCGGCCTATCTGTCCCCAACATCGTTGCCAGAAAATCATGGGTGATGGGCAGCGACTCCAAATCCACTCTGTCCTGAGTCATTAGCAACCACCGTGCCAGGCGCTGCTTAATATCATGCAGCCGATTACACGCGGCTGTTTGTGCAACCTGCATTCCCTGAACTACTGCATAGCGGCTCAACAGCAATTGCAGGTGTGGAGTGGATTCCAAAGTGTATTGCAAAGCTGCGACCTCGACCCGAAACCCATCCCCCGTGATTTGTACCACCGCCCGCATCGGGCTCCTGCTCAGGCCAACAGCCGCCGGTATTCCAGTAAAGCCTTCGTTGCCAAGTATGCCGGCTTCGGCGGTCTTTCCATCTTTCATTACGACTACGAGAGAAATCAAGCCTCCATTCGGGAAATACGCAAATTCCAGCTTTTCACTCCCCTCGTGAAGGACTAGATGGTTTGGCAAGCTGACGTATTCGAGATGAGGACGCAGTGAGCTGTAGTCGCTATCAGAGGCCGATAGAAGTATCAGGTTGCCGACTGGTTTCCCTTCTGTGTTCGTCCGCTCGCCAGACTGCACCACTTGAAGGCCTTTGCTTTCCACAAACCGTCCTTGAGACATTGGAGTCACAACCGAAAACCTCTCCCAGATACGGGAAACAGGAACCCGGCTTATTCGCGCCACTCGGAAACTATACTGTATTCCTCCAAAACACAACGCTTCCGCAGGACAGCCTACGCGTGCGAACGAACAAAACTTTTCCATGTATGTAGGACGTCCAACAGACCATCCAAATTGGCGACATGTAAACTTCGCCCATCTTTTTATGCGCCTTCCACATTCAATCTTCCAACGCGCAGATGGGGTGACAGTTTCTGCTGCCATCAGGCAATACGCCGCCGCGAAAGGAGCCGTTAATGGCGAACCAGACGTTTCGTCCCTCGACCGCAAGTGGGTACTCGTTGAGGCGCAGCGACGGAGGCGGCCATGAGCCGGGAGCTGGTACGGATTGAGCAAAAGGATTTTCGGGGTTTTGGTTGTTCCAAATGTGGCTGGCGGTTCAAACCTTCTGGCGCGCCCACCGGCGCATCCTTCGATCAAATGATGCGCAACTTCGAACTGCAGCGCGACAAAGAGTTTGCGTCCCATGCTTGCGCCGACCACCCAACAGCACCGAAAGCGCGGAGCAAAAACACTGAATAATTCAAAATGCCAGGATTGGGAGAAGCTTTACCGCGCGGCACTCCTCGAGACTGACCGGAGCAAATTGCTGCAGCGGATCGAGGACGCAGAGGCTGCGGTTCTCGAGCGATCGCGAAGTTTATCAAGTTCGCCAGGCAACAAAAAAAGAGAGCTGGGCGTTATCACTCGGGCCCTGCACATCTTGAGTTTGCTGCGTGAGCCTGGGCAAAGGCGATAGCGCTCACAAGCCCTCGGTGAGTGCTATGGCGTCAGTTCGCGTGGGGATGATCTCATGGCGCTGGAATCGAAAGCGAAGGCTGCCAAGCTGACGCTATCAGAATGGATTCGGAGCACGATTCATGCCACACTTCGACGATAAGGATTTCAAATTAGGACACTACCAAGGGGCCTAATGAAAACACGGCTGAGATGGAGCTTCACAATCACTATATGCACACTGCTCATGGTAAACATCGCACTAACTCAGGAGACATTGAAGCCGGACAGTGGCGCAACGGTAACGATCGTCACAGCAGGTGATATCTCGGTCACCAGAGCGGCGGACGGCAAGACCGCAGTGTCCATCAACTTCGTTCCCGGCAAAGCGAAATCAGGCGACACGCGAATTACGATTTCAGGCCCGTATTCCTTGGATGTGAATGGAGGCGTGCTGGAGGTGAAAGGTCCCCAGGGGGTCGAGCTTCACGTGCTGAGTCATGAAGCTTTGCGATTCGAAGCTCCGGAAATCGGTTTGTGGGAACAAGCACACAAATTTTCCCAATACTCTGCGTGCAGCAAGATCCCCAAGTACCCCGGATGTGGCAATCCAGTTTGTGACCAATACGGCCATCCGGGGGATCAGTGCCGGTATAACAGTGTTTCCGGCTGCTCGTGCGTGGCCCCTGGCGGCGGTCCATGCTCGGAGACGGCGAACCCTCCGCATGAGAGGAAATTGAACCAGGACTGAGTGCTACCGCGGGACAAGCGGAACGCGTTTGAGCTCCCGAGGCCTGGCGGGAGACAAACCCATGCGTTTATTGTGAAAGAAGCTTGCTACTTCCCTGTGTTCAGAACGCCCATGCTGAATTCTGACAGCAATTCTTGTTGACAGGCGGGTCGTTCGAGTGCAGAATTCTTCGACTGGGGTTGCAGGGGTGTTGGACGACGAGGCGTTGGGATGCAGATGCGAGCGTGGTTTTCGGCTCGTGCCATGAATTTTGTCAACTCAGGCTTCCGCTCCCCGGTCCCAGATTCTTGTTTCGAGCCAATCGGAAAATCGTCGATCACGGCGCACTGATCAAAATCACCGGGGTCGTCACCAACGGTTCGTCGAGCACACCGGTAAGCCTCAAGGTGTGCGACAGGGGACCGTCGAATCTGGGGAAGCAGACAGTGGAACCTAACAGGCAGCGGAACTTAAAAGGAGATTCGGTTATGCAGAGCACCATACTGAAGGATGTCGCCCTGCTGATGGAAAAATGGCGCTCCGCGCGACTTTCGTGCTCCTCTGTGCTGCTTGCTGGTTTTGCATGCGCCACAATTCTGAGCGTCGCATCCTTCGCACAGTCGAATCCTCCGCTCAACTTCAGCAACAATTTTTTTGTTACCGGCGACTACCTCGTCGCCGGCGCGTATGGGATGAATACGAACTTCACGAAAATAAACGGGGCCAGTTATACCACTGGGGTGATTTCAGTGCCGGATCCGAATCCCGGTATCACCGGGGCAAATCAGGTTCCCAAGGGCGCACAGATTGTTGCTGCGTTGCTGTACTGGCAAACGATCGAAAAGGCGGGAGTTGCGGGCGGTGCCACGGGATCGGGCCAAAATGGGTATATCAGACCGCTGTTGTATTCCACGACTGGGGGCCCGGCGGCACCGGGCTACGCGTTTTCGGGAACGAACGTCAGCCCCAGTAGCAATGTCTCCTGGGGTCCTGGCGGCTGCTCCGGCACTTCCACAGGGGATGTGCTGCAGACCTACCGTGCCGACGTCGCCGGCTCCCTGCCTCTGGATGCCAACGGCAATCCAACCGCGAACGGCAGCTTCGAAGTCCGCTTGCCGAGCGCGTTTTTGTCACCCCCATTTACTTTGGGTACAACTCTTGTCGTTATTTATCGCATTCTTTCCGGCGCGGGCGGACCAAACATTCCGCTGAACTCGATTGTCCTATATGACGGCGACTATGCCCCGGCAACACCCCAACTGCAGGTGACGCAACCGCTGCAGGGATTCTATGACGCTGCGAACAACCCAGCATCCCGCCTGACCTACATGGTTGGCCGCGGCGGCATTGCATATCAGACTGTTTACTTGAACGGCACCAAGCTTCCGTCTCTCTATGGCCCCTTACTGCCCCCATTCCCCGGATACTACGGAGCCTGGGACAATCCGACGTGGACATTCACAAGCACGAGTAAAAATCCTCCGAATCCAGTGACGGAGGGCTCTAGCTCCGCGACCACGGAGGTGGTGCCATCTTCCGTTTTCAAAGGATGCGTCTCGTGGGGCGCGGTTATCGTCAGCACTACGGTCCAAAACAGCGATAACGATGGCATTCTGGACTCGTGGAAAGAGAGCAGTCCTCCGGGCTATTGCGATGCCGCTCTCGAAAATGGAGTGTGCAGCAAAGGGGATTCACTGGATCCGGGTTGGGTGCCCCTCCCCGGAGCAAAGCATGGCGAACAGGATGTATTCCTGCAATACGACTACATGTGCAGTTCCATGAGTAGCGGCTCGTGTGTCACAGGAGATGGAATTAATTATTCCTTCGATCCGCGCTTGGCAGTGGACACACAGGATGGCTTAGCTACGCATGCTACTGCTGTTGATAAGGTGGTTGCCTCTTATGCCAACGAAAATGGCAGCAACAGCCACCATTCACCCATTGTCCTGCATGCAATTCCTGGCAACGCTATCGAGGAAAGTCAGTCCTCCTGCCTTTCTTCTGATAATACCTGCCCATTTCCCAATGAGCCCGGCACAGTTGGATTCAGGGAAGGCCTCGCATACATAAAAAATCAGACTACTGACACACAAACGGGCCTGCTTGGTTGCACCCCCGGCACGGATCCAACCTGCATTCCCGTCTTCCAGCACGGGAAAAAAGACAGCTATCACTACGCATTATTCTCCCATGGAGTGGGCCTGGCAAATTGGTACTTATCAGATGGATCGCTTGCAAGCGTGGTGCAAAACGGCAGCACGGTGACATTTACGACGAAGTTGCCCCATGGCATTAGCCAGATACTCGCATCGCCGACATTCGCTGTTGCGACCGACACCGTGTGCTCGAAAGGCCGAGTTACAGTCGTGTTCGCGATTACCAACTCCAACTTGAATGGTACTTTCTGCGTTCTATCGAGCCCCGCGCCCACAGCGACCACATTCGCCATAACCGTACCCGGCAGCGCAACTAAGTTCACCTACACTACCAAGACCGATCCCAATCTGGCGGTTGCTAACGGGCAGGTTACCAGCATGTCCGGATATTCCGACGTGGGTGGTCAGAACTCGGTTATTTCGCTGGGCTACGGAGGCTGGGGTCCGCCAAATAATTCCGCATCCGACGGCAACAAATGGCAAATGAAAGCGGGCACGTTGATGCACGAGTTCGGGCACACGATGGCCCTGACGCATGGCGGGACATTTCTCAACAACCTGGCGAAAAATCCAAACGACTACACGCCCACCTACGAAGCCAACTGCAAGACTAACGTCCAAAGCAGTATGAGTTACCTTTTTCAGTTTGACCTTCTGCAGGTGCCCGGTCAACTTAATGGAGCCGGTACCGGGCCTCTGGTGGTGGTGGACTATTCCGAGGATCCGCCGCTGCTATCTCCTGAGCTCATCCCTACGCTTACGAAGAGCTCGCCGGAAGGGCCGGGGATCTTAAACAATTTGTCTTACGCGACAACCGCTGCGTTCGAACTTACAAGCTATGCCGGTGGTACGTCAACGTCGCCGCATTGTGACGGTACATCCCTGCTTTCAACTGATAAGCCAGTGACCTACGTCCCATTTTCACCATCCGCCTTTTTCTGGTCGAGTGCCACGGGCGAGGACATCAATTTCGACGGCAACACCACAGATGTCTTGCATCCGCACAATGAATGGGAAGGCACGCCGGCACAGAATGGAGTAGGCCCGGCGATTGGTCTTAATCTGCAGCAGGTCAGCGCGGTCGGCACTATCAGTACGATCGGGCCCGGTGGTGAGGCAGGCGGTCTCAAGCCCGCAGGTGGCGGAGGCGGATTGCAGCCGGCCGGTGGCGGAGGCGGTCTGAAACCGGCGGGTGGCGGAGGCGGTCTGAAGCCCGCGGGTGGCGGAGGTCTCAGCACAGAGATTACCCACCAAGAAGCCAATTCTTACGCGCGACCTCCACAGGGTTTATCCATAACGGAGGGAGCGTCACCGAGGTACATAAATCTGAGTTGGTTCGCCCCTACATTTGGCCAGGTGGTGACTTACAACATTTACCAGTCGAGTGGGACAGGGTCGTTTAGTCTTCGTGCCAGCGTTCCCGGTTCTCAGACCACGTACCAGGACACGGTAACGTGCAATCCGGCAGGCTACAGCTACAGAGTCACCGCGGTCACCAACAACGATGCGGGGCAGCCGCAGGAGAGCGTGCCTTCGAACACCGTGTCTGAATCTGGCCAGACCGGGGAGCCACTGACGGGCTGCTACACGAACACAGCAAAGGGCTCGGTGGCTTTGACCAGCTTAGCTTTCACCGATTTGTCTTCTTCGAACACGCCCGTACAAGGGGACAATATTCAGATAACATGGTCGCTAAACGACGACGATACCGGCGCAAGCGTCACAAGGGCGGCTGCAAGCACGGCGCTTGTCGCCATTGGGCCTATTCCATCTGATGCAACGTGCTCGTCGCTTGCAAAGCCGCCGGAATATCTAGGCTACAGTGGGACCTACCAGTATCCAGTCACGACTCTGTCTACTGCAGGGAGCGGAATTACGGGTGGGACCCCCTTCGCTTTTACTTGGAACACAACGACCGCCAACGCGGGTTGCTATTTCTTCGAGCTGGATTTGGATAGCCACCAGTATGAGCAGAGCACTGCGTTGGAGCTGCTGATTTACGTATCAGACAGCAGCCCACATGTCACCACCACGGCTCTGCCCAATGGAGTTGTTGAGAGCGCGTACAGCAATACACTTTTCGAGGCGGGTGGGGTTTCACCATTCACGTGGAGCTACACCGGTTCCTTCCCGTCGGGCATTACGGGTGCGACCACCGGCACAGTCTCCGGGACGACGTGCGTCGCTGGAAACTACAGCTTCACAGCAAAGGTGACTGACAAGAACTTGAACTATGGTACGCAAGCGCTGACACTGCAAATAACTCAGGCCTCGACTACTACGTCAGTCGGGTCCTCTCTGAACGCGTCCACCTACGGGCAGGCGGTCACCTTCACCGCAACGGTGGCGCCACAATATAGTTGCACGCCGACGGGAACGGTGACGTTCTACGACGGGGCCACGGCGATCAGCGGCGCGATCACTCTGACCAGCGCAACCGCCATGTTCACCACCACCACCTTGCAGTTGGCGGCCGGGATGCATTCCATCACCGCGGTGTACAGCGGTGATTCCAACTTCTACGCCACTGTCGCTGGCGGGAGCACGGCGACTCCGCTCTCCCAGACGGTCAAAAAGGCCATCACGGCGACTTCGGTGAGTTCCTCGCTCAACCCCTCGACCTATGGGGATTTGGTGGCCTTCACGGCGATTGTGTCGAACACTTCGGGTACAGCCGCAACGCCAACGGGCTCGGTGCAGTTCGTGATCGACAGCGGCAGTCCGGTATCCGGCACACCGATCACGTGCCCGGGCACACCTGCGTACAGTCTGTGCGCAACTACGAGCACCTCTTCGCTGACAGTGAGTGGATCGCCGCACAAGGTGCAGGCGAACTACATCAACACGGATGGGGATTTCACGACAAGCAGTGGGGCGCTGAGCCAGATGGTGAACCCCGGGCAGACGGTGCAGAAGGCGGATACGACGGCGACGCTGGCGGTATCTTCCGGTTCATCAACCCTGGGTGACACGGTCTCCTTAACGGCTACGGTGATCGACGCCTCCGGGGGTAGCACGGGCACGCCGACCGGCTTGGTTACCTTCCTGGATGGCACCACGCCCATCGGAACGGGCGCGCTGAGCGGCGGCGCGTCCGACCAAGTCACGTTCACCACTTCGTTGCTCTCGGTGGGGACGCACGGCCTCACGGTGCAATACGACGGGGACGCGAACTTCAACGCCACCGGGGCGGATGCGGGCAGCACCGCCGCGGGAGCCACCGAGACGGTGGCGCTGCGCGGGACGACCGTTGGCGTGACGCTGCCACCGAGCGTGGTGGTGGGTCAAACGAGCACAACGACCGTAACGGTAACGGACAACGGGATCACCAACCCGGTGGGCGCGGCCGACAGCTGGATAGCGACTTCCGGCACGCCGACCGTGGGGACGAGCGGCTCGACGGCAACGCTGTTCGCCGACGGAATGGTGTTGGTGGCTGGCGGTCTGAACTCGGGGGCTGCGGTTAACAATGCCTACATCTATAACGCCGTGAGCAAAACGTTCACGGCTACAGGAAGCCTGAACACGGCGCGAACGGGCGCGACGGCCACGCTGCTGCCCAACGGCGAGATCCTGATCGCGGGCGGGTCGAGCGACGGCACGGCGACCAATGCGCTCAACACGGCGGAACTCTACAATCTAGTGACCGGCGCGTTTACGGCGGCGGGCAGCGGGTCCGGCAACGTCATGACGGCGGTGCGGTTTGGCGCCACGGCGACGCTGCTGACGAATGGCCAGGTGCTGATCGCCGGCGGGCAGAGCTCCACTGGCAGCCCGCTGAACAGTGCGGAACTCTACAATCCTGCGACCGACACGTTTACCGCGACGACAGGCAGCTTGGGGACGGCACGATACGACGCGGCAGCGATGCTGCTGGCGAACGGCAGCGTGCTGATCGCAGGCGGCACGGGGAGCGCAACCCTGAATAGCGCGGAACTGTACTCAGCGGGGACGTTTGCCCCAGCCGGCACCATGACGGCGGCGCGGACCGGCGCAACAGCCACGCTGCTGCTGAACGGCAACGTGCTGATCGCAGGCGGTTCGACCGACACGGCAGAGATCTACAATCCGACTACCCTGGCGTTCACGGCCATTAGCTCGACGCTGAGCTACGCACCCGTTAACGGCACGGCAACGCTGCTGCCCAATGGGATGGTTTTGCTGGCGGGCGGAGCGAGCGGATCGACCGCGGAACTCTACGACGCCGACAGCGCAAAATTCGACGCTACCGGCTCGCTGCTCCAGGCGGATCAGGCGAGCCTCACGGCCACGCTGCTGAACAAGGACCTCGTGCTGATCACCGGGCTGACTTCGGGCGGTTCTCCGGTGGCCGATGCCGAACTCTACACGCCATCGTTCGATCCCTTGGGAACGGTCGGGCTGAACTCTTCGGACGCTTTGGATAGCTTCGGCGCGGCGTGCGTCTTGACGATCAGCGGCGGCGGCGTCTCGACTTGCACCTCCACGGTAACCCCGGCGGAGGTGGGCACCAGCCCGCACACCATTACCGGGACCTACCCGGCCGACTTGGTGCACTCGAGCAACACCGGCAACGCTTCGCTCACGGTCAAAAAGGCGGATACGACCACTTCGGTCACTTCCCCCCCTTCCTCTCCGAATCCGTCCACCTACGGCCAGGCGGTCACCTTCACCGCGTCGGTGGGCGCGGTGTCGCCTGGGGCGGGCACACCGACGGGAACGGTGACGTTCGAGGATGGCATCACTCCGCTGGCGGGCAGCTCCACGGTCACTCTATCCGGCGGCACGGCCAGCTTCACCACCACCGCCTTGATAGCCGGGCCGCACTCGATCACCGCGGTCTACAGCGGCGATTCGAACTTCAACTACACCGGCTTCGATCCCGGGAGCACGGCGAATACGCTGCCCCAGACGGTCAACAAGGCCA
This sequence comes from Acidobacteriaceae bacterium, assembly GCA_003138955.1. Lineage (GTDB taxonomy): Bacteria > Acidobacteriota > Terriglobia > Terriglobales > Acidobacteriaceae > Acidiflorens. The sequence continues at coordinate 11,707 of PLHP01000267.1, forward strand.
GCACCGTGACGACCGTCTACTCAGTGTCGCCTTCTCCGGCGTTCGTGGGCCAACCGATCACCGTCTCTTACACTTTCTCGGTAGTCGCACCAGGAGCAGGTTCACCATCGGGCTACATAACTGTGTTAGCTAGCGACGGATCCACCTGCATGGCTGCGGCTGTTGTCGGCGCTGGAATGTGCACGCTTTCGCCAGCACCAACCACGGCTGGCGCCCCAACGTTCACGATCACATACCCTGGTGACAATAACTTCGTCGCGAGCGGAGCGAACGGCAGCTACACTGTGAACCAACTCGTATTCACGGCCCAACCGAGCAATACCGGAGTGGGTCTTACCATCGCGCCTGCGGTCGTGATTACGGCGGAGGACAGCAGCAACAACACGCTCATGACTTTCACAGGCAGCATCACACTGGCGATCGGCGCAGGCGCAGGCCCGGCAACAACGCTTTCCGGCACGACTACGCAAAACGCGGTGAGCGGCGTTGCCACCTTCGGCGGCCTAAGCATCAACATGATTGCGAACGGGTACACGCTCGTGGCTTCGGCCGCTGGAGGTGTTACCGCCGCGACCTCAAATGCGTTTAACATTGACACATTCTATGTCGACGGCAACGGGAATTTCGGGACCTTGGATTTGGCCACGGGGGTTGTCACCCAGATTGGCGCAGGGACGGTACCCGGCAACACCGGACTGGACCTGACACCTACCCTTCAGGTTTACGAATACAACACGTCGAACCAGTTGGTGCAGATAACTCCATCAACCGGGGCGGCAACCAATGTCGGTAGTCCCGGATCGATTCCCCATCCGGCGAACACGACCACTGGAGGTCTGACCGACGGCTCGTACTTCGGGATCGATATGGTTACGGGGGATCTGTACTCGATTAACCTCAACACGGGGGCAACAACGTTGGTCGGCCCCACCTCAACTGCGCTAGTTCCAGCAGGGTGCAGTTTCGAGACAAGCGTGGCCGGGTCGGCAACCGTGCTTTACTACACCATTGGTTCCACAGGCGGCGGGACGGGTTGTACTGCGTTCACTGACACGTTGTATCAAATCAATCTCACGACTGGAACGACCACGACCATCGGTCAAGTCACCAGCGTTAAAGTCACCGTCAATGGTTCTGGTGTCAATGAGTTTGTTGGTTCGACGTTCGTTGGCGGCACGCTGTATGGATTCACCTCCGATGGACAGGAATATTCCATTAACCCTGCAAACGGCATGGCGACGTTCCGGGTCGACACTACTGCACTCATCTTCGGCGCAGGAGGATCCAGCAATTAGCAACAGGAGTGGGGAAAACATATCGCTGGAAGTTGCGCAATGCATCGACGGCTCCAGAGCAAGTCGCGGCGTTGGCAGCCGCCGCGTCTGAGCGCCGATGCTGAATGAGCGATGTGCATAGGAAGATAGTGAAACCTTGACCGGCAATTGCCGGTCATTTTTTTCCGTGAACTCAGTTCATGCTGCTGACCGCAGCGTACAGCCGCACCTCTGCGCAGAAATACAACTATGCTCCCCGGGTTTTGATCGATGCTTATTGTCCCAGGATGCGGCGAACTTCAGGTACCAGAGGATCTTCGGTGGACTGCCCGCGGATGCTCAGATAATTGCGGTAAGATTCTGCGAAGGCGGGAGTCTTAAGGCCTTGCCGCACGCGTCCCTGATAGTAGTAGACGTAGGGAAAATAGCCGTAAGTAACCACGTTGTCCATAAACAGCTCTATCGCTTCGCCGCGGCGCGTGATGCAACGATCAAACTCTGAATCCGCTTCGGGAAACTGGCCGGCTTCGAGGTAGGCGCGGCCAAGCTCGAATCTACCGATCCACGTGTCCAGCAGGTTGTTAGCGTCAGTGATGTCTTTAATAGCCAGACGGCTGTCCCCCTGCTTGAGCGCGAGCTTTCCTTCCACGATCTTGCCATATGCTTCAGGTTCCGCTTGCGTCTGTTTCGCAAGGCTGTCGGCCATTTTTTTCGCCTGTGCCGTTTCGCCGGCTTCCGCAAACACGCGCCCTGCGAGGAAGCGCACCTGTAGCGTTTGTCCATTTGCCAGAGCCTTCTCGGCTGCCGCAACTGCCGCCCGGCTCTCGCCTCGCATTAGTTCTGCATAGGCCAGGGCAGCAAACTTGTTGGCCGCATCCTCTGGCGCCTTCGCTTTCAGGTCAGTATTGGCGCCTTGCTCGAGGAGCCGCACCTGCTCCGAGAAGCGGCCCTGGTACATGGCCAGATCGGCCAAAGCCGACGTGGCCAGAGATGTGCCCCTGGAACCGAATTTCTCGAGGCCGTGAAAGCTTTCGGAAGCGTCGGCAAGCTTGCCCTCGCCGAGTTGCGCCTCGCCAAGATTGATCTGTGCGACCTCCGAGGGACTAATGTCCAAGGCGGTCCGCGCCTCCCGCTCGCCGGTTTGAAAATCTCCAGTGAACGAGCTGAAGAACGCCAGATTCAAGTGTTCCAACGCTCCCTTGGGCGCAATCTCTTCCGCCTTGCGCGCGGCTTCAACTGCTTTAGGAAAGTTACGTAAGTAGGCGTAGCACCAAGCCAGGTCCGATTGCCCGACCCGGTCGGCCGGGTAATGGCCGACGAGTGTGCTGAATTCCTCGACGCACTTCGGATAATTGCCGACGACTAGGTAGTAAAAGCCGCGAGTGTGGTACCTTTCGCGCTCGGTCATGCGGTCGAGGTGTTCCATCGCCAACTTGCTGTACTTCTCTCCGTCCGCTTGCCGCCCCAGGTCATTTGCTGTTCCGGACATGCCAGAGTAAGCGCGCGCGAAATTGGGATCGAGCTCAGCGGCCTTGGAAAAACTCTGAAAAGCCTCCGCGGTTTTACCCGCGAACTGTTGTTGCATGCCGATACTGTATAGGTGCACGACTTCCAGAGATGCGGCGGTGAACGGTCCTGAAACGGCGAGCTGCGCCGCCACCGGCGTGGTGTCACCCAGCGCCTTACGGATAGGTGCTGCCAGCTTGGGAATGTCGAGCAAGACCTCGTCTTTCGTGGCCGCATTGATTTCCGCGGATGCGATGCTGTTGCCGGTCCTGGCATCGAGGGCTTCCACCGAAAGCTTGTAGGCGTCGCCGCGGAGACTGAGAGAACCGGTTACGACCGCAGCCAGCCCCTGGCTCACGCCGATGAGCCGAGCCGATTGCTCGTCCAGTTTGTCCGAAGGATGTGGAAGCTGTTTCGCCAGGTCGCGGGCTGTTCCGCGGTTGTAAGCGTTGATAAAACTGGCACCTTCCAGCGCCACATTGAACATCGGCTCCAACGTGCCATCAAAAACCGGATCGCCGGTGTGATTGGTGAAGTCGGCCACTAACACCGACACGTCGGATGGGGCTCGGGCGGTGGTGGGTTTGAACAGCTTGTCTCGGAACAGGAAACCGGCTGTCGCCAGCACCAGTACGCTCACAATCCCAGTAATGAGTGGCCACGGAATAGTCCGTCCCAATGGTTTGACGGCCGCGTCGAACTTGATTGTGCCGGCGGCTCTCTTGTCTTTCCACGTGTTCAGGTCCGCAAGAATGGCCGAGACACTCTGGTATCTCTGGTTCAAATCGCGTTCCAGACACTTGCTCACGATCCCGCTCAACGCCCCTGGAATCTGCGCATCAACATCCGACACGGGAATCGCACGTTCCTGAGTCCGTTTGATGAGGCTGGCGAGAGCGCTGTCGGCTGCGAAAGGTTGTTTGCCCGTCAGCATTTCGTACAAGATCAGCCCGAGAGCGAAAATGTCGGAACGTTGATCGAGATCTTTGCCCAGGGACTGCTCGGGCGACATGTACTCCATGGTGCCGACAATCGCACCCGTTTGGGTCATGCCGTCGCCTTCCAGGGTGCGGGCCAAACCGAAATCCATCACCAGCATTCGGCCCGTGCCGTCCTGCATGATGTTTTGCGGTTTGAGGTCCCGGTGAATCACCCCGACGCTGTGCGCGGCGTCCAGAGCCAGGCACACCTGTTGAATAACCTCCACGGCTTCTTCGGGAGCAAACTTGTTCTTCTCGCGGATGATGGAGCGTAGATCTCTACCCTCGATGAACTCCATCGTGATGAACTTCACGCCCTCGGCTTCGCCGAGATCGTAAATGCGGATCACGTTGCGGTGCGTGACCTGGTGAGCGAGCAGCAACTCTTGCTTGAAACGGGCCAGGATCGAGGGGTTCGAAGCCAGTTCAGGCCGAATCACTTTCAATGCGACAAACCGGTCGAGTTCGCGGTCGGTGGCCTTGTACACTGCGCCCATACCGCCCTCGCCGAGCAGTTGGAGAATTTCATAACGCCCGCCCAGCACGTCGCCGATCTCGAATACGGCTGCGCTGGCGGACAAATCGGAACTCCGGCTGCGTGGCGGCGCTGGCGTCCGGCGAAACGGAGTTCCCGGCGCGATGGTAGCGTCGGCGTCTACCAGCGTGGCTTCAGGGTCGCTCGCTTTCGGAAGAGGATCGATGAGTGTGGCTCCGTCCTCCGGAGGAACAGGGACATTGCTGCCGGAACTCTCCCCGGCAAACGGAGTCCTGACACCGGGAGCCGCGGGCTTTTTAGAGACAGACTTTGCGTCCGGCCGTGAGCTGGAATCATCCATGATGCAAGTGAGGAACGGCCCGAGGCTGACGAAACCAAGACCCCATCGTTACACCCGAGCGCGCACCTGCGCGTACTGCGTAGTGCAGGCAGTATATACGAGAGCGGGCAATTCCACGATTCCCGCTTTTATGCGTCTGACCAATTAGTTTTGTATTCAATGGGTTGAGTGGTAGGCCCGGCAGGAATCGAACCTGCAACCCTCGGATTAGAAATCCGATGCTCTATCCGCTTGAGCTACGGGCCCACATCGTTGAAAACAATCAGTTAACCAACCTCGACACACCGTCATTCTTTGCAGATTCATTGCAGATTAGCTCAACGGGACCGTCCACCAAAATATTCATCTGGTCCATCGCCGCGATCGTCTGGGTATCTCGCGTTTTGATGTAGCACGCCTGCGTCACCTTGACGTTCGAGTGCCTGAGAATGCGCTGAATCGTCATGTCGTCCACTCCGGCCGCGTGCAAGTTGGTCGCAAGCCCACGGCGAAAGGCGTGCCAGCCATGCCACTCGGGACGCGCCTTATCCCTAGTGTAATCGTGATCGGCACCGCCGTGTTCAATCTTCTCCAACCCGCACACGCATCGATTCAGCACTGGCAGGATCTGGTCGTTAAGCACGTTGTTCATGGCCAGGGGCGTATTGTTGCGCGTCCGGAACATGATACCGGTGTCGGGATTGCCAGCGGCCAGCCGGTGCGCATCGAGGAACCTTCGGAGCGCGGGAATGACCGGGACGCTTGCCTTCGATTTTTCCGTCTTCGGCTCGCCCGCAATTCCCCGCCACATCGCGCGAGTCACTGCCAGAGTTTCGCCGTCGTAGTTAAATTCGCCGAATTCCGGCAGATCGAGGCGAAGTGGTTGCTGGGAGCGTGTGTTCAACGAAACCATAGGAATGTAGCACGCCTAGCCCGATGCTGGAACGGCTGGGAAGGCCGTCCGCTCTAGATCGTCGCTCTGTGCGCGTTCCCGTGCGTCCCGGGATGCGCTTTATTTCATGGCTGATCACGACACGAATGGGCTGCAAGTGAGCGTTATCGGGATGTTACGCCAATCACCGCAACCCATCCGCGACCCGCGATAACCGCCAATTCTCTACTCGGTTGCCACGTTGCTGTAGTAACCCTTGGGCGCTCGTAGTCTCAGTTTTGTTTTCGATGTGCTCTTGAGTTCGAGTGAGTGATATTGAACGCTTTGCTTGGGATCAGCAGCCTCTGTGGCATGCGAATTCTCCCAATAGCCGTAATAAGAAGTCCCAGACTGCACCAGTCCCAGAAATGAAGCAGCATTTCGCCGGCTAGCCCACAATTTCCTCCGGCACCATCTTCAATATCTCGCGCCCAATCGGCAATGACGCCGTCGCCGCCGGAGAAGGCACATTCAGCACATGCAAGAACCGCTCCCGCGCCACGAACCGGAAATCATCGACCAGCGCGCCATCCGTCCCCACCGCCTGCGCCCGCACTCCCGACCCACCCGGCGTCATATCTTCCATCCGCACCTCCGGCACCAGTCGCTGGCAGGACCGCACAAACTCCCGCTTCCGCAGCGACCGCCGAAACTCCGCCAGCCCATTTCTCCAGTGCTGCCGCGCCATCGCCCGAAATCCCGCATCCATGAAAACTTCCATCGTCTCGCCCAAATCGAAATCCCGCCACCGATATCCCTCGCGCTGGAACGCCAGCACCGCATTCGGCCCCGCATCCACATTCCCCTGAATCCGTCGCGTGAAGTGCACTCCCAGAAACGGATACCGCGGATCCGGCACCGGATAAATCAGGCCCCGCACCAACTCCTGCCGCGCCGCGTCCAGATCGTAATACTCCCCGCGAAATGGAACCAGCATCATCCCCGGATCATCCCCCGCCATGCGCGCCACCCGATCGCTATACAGCCCCGCGCAATTCACCACATACCGCGCCGGAAAATCTCCCGCGCGCGTCCGCACCACCACCTCGTCTCCCAACCGATCGAATCCCACAACTCCAGCACCCGTCTTCACCTCCGCCCCTCGTCCCGCCGCGATCTCCGCATACTTCGCCGTCACCGCCGCATAATCCGTGATCCCCGTCGAGGGCACTTTGAGCGCTCGCACTCCGCCCACATGTGGTTCGATCTCCAGCATCGCCTCGCGCGAGAGCAACCGCAAATCCTCCAGCCCATTCGCCACGCCCCGCGCCAGTAACTCATCCAGCCGCGCCGCTTCCTCCGAGTCAGTGGCCACAATCAATTTCCCGCACACCTCATGTGGAATCCCATGTCGCGAGCAGAATTCCACCATCTCCCGCGCCCCCGCCACACACAGCCGCGCCTTCAGCGATCCCGCCTTGTAATAGACGCCGCTGTGGATCACCCCGCTATTGTGTCCCGTTTGATGCCGAGCCACTCCCGACTCTTTTTCCAGGACCACAAGCCGCAAACCAGGGAACTTCTCGGTTGCTTGCATGGCAAATGAAAGCCCAACAATTCCCCCGCCAATCACCGCAATGTCATAAGTCATAAGTTTGTATGTTTCGTGTGGGGTTGCTCGTGTGGGGACGGGCGTCCTCGCCCGTCCAAGCCGTGCGCAGCACGGCAGCCTCACCGAAGATGATCCTACCTCACGGCCGCGTTTCGTCACCGTGACGTAAGAACAAGAAGATGTGACGCAAGAAAAAACGGCGCAGACACAATTGTCCGCGCCCGTCCCAAACAGCCAGTTTTTCTCGGCGCTCCTGCGTCTCGGCGGTGAATTGAGCCCTACTGCACCGTCATCGTCACCACATCCCCATGCGACGCTCCACCTGCAGCCGTAGCCGTCACCGTAATGTGCCACGCTCCCACCACCGTCGGCGGCGCTACAGTCACAAAAGCTGATCCCGGAGCGGTCGCTGCCGCCGACGTGGCCGTCACCGTCGCCGTAGCCGGGATCGGCACCACCACCGGAGCCGTATACAGCCCGGTTCCGTCCACCGTGCCATTTACGCTCCCGCCCGTGACCGCCCATGTTACAGTCTGGTTAGTCGAGTTATTAACTGTCGCCGTGAATTGTTGCTGAGTAATTCCCGCCGGCCACGAGTTACCCGTTTCATCCGCAAACAGAGTTGCCACTCCCGGATTCACCGTGACCGTCACCGGTTCCGGCGAGATACTACCACTGCCAGTGACCCCGCCGCACGAAATCAGCGCTGTCAATCCAAGTCCCAGGCAAACAACCGCGATCCCTCCGTAGAGACGCGGCTTGCCGTGTCTCGGTCGCCCAATCCCCACCATCCCCGCCACCACCACCCACGCGAGTGTGAAGAACGGCAAAGCGTAAGGACGGTCGCCCATGCGAGCCCGCCCGCTTTGCCGAACCCCCGAGCGCATCCGAGGGAGCCCAGCCTTGCGCCGCACGTCCTCCGGCCCGAAGTTCGGCCCCGTAGTCAAAATCGTCAGCGTAACCGCCGTCGTTCCCGCCCCTGCTGTGATTGACGGCGGATTAAACCCACAACTGGCGCCGGGAAGCCCGTTAGTCAATTCCGGCAATTCCGAGCAGGCAAAACTTACCGTTGAGCCAAACGTCCCGCCTCCCACCGGCGCCGCCGAAAAGGTAAAGCTGGCAGTCTGTCCCGCCATCACTGTCACCGTGGCGCTGCCCGTGTCCGTCCAAGTGAAGTCGGATGCCGTCCCCGTCACCGTCAGCGTCTCCGTCGGCGTAGCGTGCGTAAGCGTCCCGTCCGTTCCTTGGATCGTGAAATTAAACACCCCTGGCGTAGTGCTCCCCAGCGTCACCGTAAACTCAGCGCCCCCCGCAGTCGGCGTTACCGCCGCCGGTGTAATCAAGCACGTCCCCGGAGCTCCCGCCGTACACGTCAGCGCCACGCTCCCGCTGTATCCGTCCAAAGCCGTCAGCGTTCCGTTCCACGTGACGTTCTGATTCACTGCCGTCGTATTCGGAGTCGCCGTCACCGCAATCGTAAAGTCCGGAACCGCCTTCGTCACCGTCAGGCTGAAGGTCTGCGTCTTGGCCGCGGGCGCTCCCGTCGCCATCGCCGAGATCGTCACCGTCGTCGGACCACCCAGCGGAGTCCCTGCCGCCGCCGTTACCGTCAACGCAACCGGGGCCGGTGTCGAAGAAGTCGGATTCACCGAACTCGACGGTGAGAACACGCAAGCCGCTCCCGCCGGCAGTCCCACCGGGCAACTCAGCGTCACCGTCCCCGCAAAACNNGGCGCCGTCAAATTAAAGTCCACCACATGCAGCGTTACCGTTGTATCGTGCGTAATGTTGTATGGGTCCGTTCCCACCGCGTGGGCATTGAAACTGTAATCGCCTAGACTTCCGCCTGCCGTCAACGTGTAGGTCGCCGTCGGCGTTACCGGCGTCGGCGTCAGCGTGCAGGTCGCTGGCGTTGCGCCCGTGCAACTCAAGTTCACCGCGCTCGCGTATCCGTTCTCCGCCGTTAGCGTGCCATCGAACATAGCCGTCTGGCCCAGGAACACCGTCTGCGGCGAATTCGAAATCACATTTATGTAGTCTGGCGATAGCGCGTAGCTCCAAATGCCCCGCCCGTACGTCGATGCCACCAGCGTTTTCGTGCCCGTGTAATTGAAAATCTGCAGCGCCGTGACCGGAGCGTTCGGCAGAAATCCCGATACACCCGGCCCCGGCGCAGGGCCAACTTCCGTCCAGCTCGCAGTAGAAGTCGGGCTGGCAAAAACGCCGACGTCGGTTCCCGCATAAATCTGAGAAGGAGTGACCGAGGCATCCACCAGCAGCGCGTTCACTGGTGCATCCGGCAACCCAGTTCCGGTCCAATCCGTCCAACTCGCGCCCGCATTCACCGTCTGCCACACATGCGACGTTGGGTACGAGGGCGTACTGAATCCCATGATCCCGACATACGCCGTTCTGCCAGTCGCATCCGACGAATCCATTGCCACCGTCGAAATCGCATACCCGTTCGGATTCACATTCTGCGTCACATTTGTCATCAACGAGATTCCCGCCTGGGTCGTAACCCACACCTCTCCCCCCGGAGCCCCGCTTATCGGCCGATATCCGTTCGTCACCGCATACACCACCGCCGAATACCCGTTCGGCGTCGGACCGCCCGCAGCCAGCGCGTCCACTAGGTTGACCTCATCGCCCGTGCACAGCCCCGTCCCTAGCGTGTCGAAGTCATTGCTGAGTTGCACCGGACCCGTTCCGCTGGTGCTGATCTGCCACACCCGGCACGTTCCCACCAGCATTTCACTGCTATTCTGCGGATCCAGAATGTACGGGGTATTGAAAGCTCCCTGATCTCCGCCCAGATTGTTGGCGCCGTTGCTGAAGTCGACGACATCGGAAAATCCGGCGTCGTTACAGGCCGTTCCCGCCTCGCACTTCATAATCGCGATATAGGGGATCGCCGCAAACCACTCATTCGTGTTCTCAGGATTGATGGCGATGAATCCGCCATCACCGCCCAGCGCGTTCTGCCAGGTACTGTCCTCGGTCGCGCTGCTGGTTTTAGGAGAGCCGTTGCCCTGTGTTCCCCCCAACAAAATATCCGCGTCAGTCGGGTGCACCGAGACCGAAACGAATTCTGTCATCGAGCCCAGGGTTTGACTCAGGCTGTCAAACTGATTCGTCCCCGAGCAACTTCCGTCGTTCAGTCCGGAATAGCCATCCAGCGTCCGGCTGATTCCGCCGTCATGTGCGAAGTAGCCGGGCGCTGTGTCACCCACAACCATGAACGCGATTCCGTGCTGATCCGGATGCACATGCGCCGGCGCCGCCAGCGGGCTGCACCCATAGACGTGAGTCAAATTGATCCAGTCGCCTTGCGAGCAGGTCGTGCCCCCCGTTAACGTGCACTTGTAGAGATTGATCGCACCTGCGTAAACGTCCGTGGCCGTTGCATCGGGAATCGCGGCCAACTCCAGGTTGAACCAACCCTGCTCCACCCCGCAGCCGCTGTTTGGCCCAAACGCGTCGTCGCCGCAATTGGTGATGCCGTTGTCCGGAATCTGTGTCCAA
>PLHP01000191.1 GCA_003138955.1 Acidobacteriaceae bacterium
CTCTTATCGAGGGGCACCCTCGGAGTTGAAATGTGGGAAAGGGTGGGCCAGCCCCGCGGTTATTTCGGTCAATGTTCAAGACAAACCCGCGTTATACTTCTCCGATAAAGTGGCCCGCCCGCCCTCCTTGGGGCACCAACAAAAACGGTACGAACACGATGACTTAAATGCCGAATCACGATTCACTTGGCGCATCACCAAATCCCCAACTCGCATTTGAAGCTTTCAACAGTTTTGTTGCTCAATTTGACCCGATTGACCTTCTCAGTCAGTTGACGTTGACGTTTCTCTTTACTCAGGAAACCGCGTTTATTGGCGAGGCAAGTCCCGTAAGGCTCTGGGCGAGGTGGATCGAGTTTACTGCGGGCTATCTAGCAACCCGACCTATAGGCGACGAGCGCTATGCTGCCTTCGATGGCAATGCCGTCGAGAGCTTTGAAAATCTCATCAAGCAATATTTCAATTCCCTACCCATTCATTTGTGGACAGACCGGCTGGCTTCGGGGGAACGGACGGCTGCGGATCGCTTGCTGATGTCCGCAAAAATTGAGTCGCTGTATGTTCGGGGCGACGCCTGTCCGCATCAGTTCTTAGAATACGCCTCCGAGCTTTACGGTCAGCATGATCAGTGGTTCAACTCGAATCTCGGCTTCACTATAGATGACGCTATCCGGATCGCCCGGTCAGTTCCGGTTGAGCTCGAAAGGCGAGTGAACGAATCCGCGGCGAAAGCGCGAACGGATGCCCCGCGACGTGCTGAAGAATTTCTGCTGGCGGGCGAAGCAGCAGGTCTGACGGGTCGAGAACTGGAGCTTAGCATCGCATGCCAGCTGCATTTCGGAGCGGCCCGGCATCTGTTGAGCTTCACAGTTGAAGAGATGGCCGAGGTCTCCGGAGTGGGGATGAATGTGTGCAAGGCTTTCCTCAAGAGGATGAGTCAGCGATTCGGTTATCGCAACCCACTTTTTCCAGGGACGTTTGCGGACGCGACGAAAGCCCCGTGGGATTACAACTGCGTCGATGAGCGGCCCTTTCTCGAGCGCGAGAATAAATTCTGGATGTTCACCAATTCAATGCTTCCGTCGGTTCTTTTCTACACGTTCTACTTCGACTTGATGGCTGATGGTGCCTACCGTTCGATCTTTGAGAGGAGTAGAGGTGCGTTCGTGGAATTGAAGGTGAAGAACTACGCGGCCAGGGTCTTCCCAAAGGAAGCTGTCCTGCTGAATCCCGACTACCCGAACGGCGACGAGTTTTCGGACGTCGCCGTTCTTTACGATGGCAAGGTTCTCATCTTCCAGTGCAAGGCGAAAGGATTCGCTCGAAGCGCACGTATCGGCGAGGACTTCGCTCGGCTACGGGCAGATATGCAAGCCGGAATCAGAGCAGCATTCGATCAAGCGCTTCGTGCGAGAAAGTATATTCACGAGTCAGAGGAAGCCGTTCTTAGGTCTGAAGGCGCAGAACTGCACATCAATACAAAGCAGATCACAGACATCTATTTGATAAACGTGACCTTGATGCCATTCCATGCACTGACGACTCGCTTTGAGAACATCGAAGACGCTCTAGGCTTGTTCCCGGAGAAAGAATATCCGCTCTCGCTGTCCGTAGGCAACCTAGACATCGTCAGCCAGCTACTCGATTCACCTGCGAAATTCCTGCATTACGTAAATCGCAGGCTGAATATCGAAAAGACTGCATTCGATCTGCAGGCGGATGAATTGGATTTGCTTGGTTTCTATCTCGCTCAGGGTATGTACTTCACTTCAGAAGAATTCCAAGGCCTAACCACTGTGGGGCTGAGCGGATTTTCAGAAGAGATTGATGAATATGTGCACCGCAAGTACGACAAACATGAACAGGTAGAACGCCCTCAAGCGCCCGTGCCGCCAGGGTTCTCAGCGTTGATTAGAGATATTGAATCTCTGCGATCAATGTATAGGACCGACTGTGCCATCGCGCTGCTAGACATGAGCGGGCCTGCGCGATCAAAGACAATGGAAGTAATCGAGGCGGCGAAATCTGCGACTCGCGGTGATGGCAAGGAGCACTCCGTATCCACGGGTGCACCAGAGCATTCAAGAGGATTCTCGTTCGTGAGTGTCGCCGATGCTGATTCGGTAGAGGCGGTATTCCAAGCTGCATTCAGCTTCGCCGCTCTGAAGAAGTATGCTGAGAGGTTCGACGAATGGTTCGGGCTAGGGTGGCGGTTGGGGAGTCCAGCAACAGTGGATGTTGCGCTAATGCTCAAGTTTCCATGGCAGAAGGATGAGGTGATGGAGGCCGCTGTCCAACAATTCATAAGGCCGGGGCGGAGGATTGATCTTAGATAGATAGTGGGCTCTCGCACCCTTTCGGCGACGCCGCCTGGGGCTGGCCCAGCCCTTCCTCATTTTAATCCTCGAGGGTGCCCCGCTCTTGTCGCGTCTTTTGCGACAGGGCGTGGATTTTTATCTCCATGAGTTGAGGATGCCAAGCCAAGTTTCCCGTCCTTGTCCCTGCAAAGAACGCAGGGAACGGGGCACCCGACATCGACAAATCAGAGTCAGAGGCAGCGGACAGGAGTGTCCGCTCTACACGGGTCGTGGGGAGAACGCCTTGACACTTCGCGGAGGGCGTTGGACATGCAGGGGTCCTTCGACTACGCAGCTGCTTCGCTTCGCGAAGCGGCTGCTCCGCTCAGGATGACATTTTTATAGGGCACATCGCAGCGCTGAACCGCTGCGCCACCCAAAATCAAATGAAGGTAGAGTTCTTCCGCAAGCTGTCAGAGCCGTGATGCCTTCGCGCGTTTGCTCTCGGCTAGCCTTAGCGGGGCTGTGGAGGCCAGTTCCACGCGGTTCCTTCCTTTGTTCTTGGCGCGATAGAGAGCCTGGTCGGCTGCCTGAATTACCTGCTCGGGTTGGCGATAGCGAGTGCTGGGCTCGGCGACGCCGATGCTGACTGTCACTGAGAGGTGATCGGAGAGGTGATTGGACAAACGATCGGGCGACTGGGTCGGACTCGCGGAGGCGGTTTTCTTTTTTGTGGACTTTCTGCGATCCGACTTTCCCGCCCGAAGATCGCTGCTTCTCTCCGTGCTTCTTTCGGCAGCTCTCTCGGCTCTTCTGTCGGCGCCGCGCACTTGAAACGTGGATTTCTCGATGATCTGGCGCAGCGCGTCGAGATGGTCGAAGGCTTCTTTGGCGGAGGTGTTGCGAAAGACTATGGCGAACTCTTCGCCTCCGCAGCGGAACGCCTGTCCGTCGCCAGCGACCTGCGATAGACGCTTGGCCACCATGCACAGCACCTGGTCGCCTACGTCGTGTCCGTAGGTGTCGTTGAACTTTTTGAAATGGTCGATATCGACTATGGCTATGGCGTATTGCTGGTCGAGCGAAAGCAGGGACTCGTTGAAGGCGCGGCGTCCGCGGATGCCGGTTAGCTCGTCGTGATAGGCGAGCACGTAGGAGGTTTCGATCAGCGAGGCGGCCAGGATTAGAGCGGCGGTAGCTACGTAGGCGTCCGACGCCTTGCCGACTGGGGCGAATTGGAGCCACAGGAAAACGGCTGCCACCGACCAGACAAAGCCGGGCTCGATGGGCTTGCGGGTTTGAAAGAAACGCCGGACGAAGACGGCGATGGCGGCTGCGAAGCTCAACAGAATCCAGAGCGGAATTGCGGCGGCGCTGGGATGAGGTGGATTGGCTGGGCTGTTTTCCGGGCGGCAGAGCACGGCGAAGACAACCGATTCGAGGAAGAGCAATCCGAAGCGGGGAGCGATTCCGGCGATGATCAGGCCGCGCTCGCGCATTCCGGCGAAGACAATAAAGTTCAGCGGCACGAGCAGGGCGGCGAGGGCTACGGCGGTGTGTCCGGGTCCGGCGTGAAACTGGCCCGCGGCGAAGAAGTCGACCGCGCGATGCGCGACGAGCAGAACCAGCAGGGAAAACAGAACACGGCTGGAATTGAAACGCCAGGCCAGGAACAATCCGGCGGCGAACGCGCAGACGTAGTAGAAGGCCAGCGAGGGCGCGACCTGGACGAACAGAGAGCTGTTGACGAGCGCCGCCGCCAGCGCCAAGAGCACGCCGCCGGGAACCAGCCACGCCTTCCACGTTCTCCCGTTCACTGCTTCAGAATACGGCAGCCGTGGCCGGGATGCGGTTATGTTTTGGGCACGGGCGGTGCGGCTACTGAGCTTGCGGAAAAAGTGTTTCCGGGACTGGCGTCACTCTTCACTCTTCACACTTCGTCGGGTGCTTTCTTTTCCTCGATCGCCATGTCCTTCAATTCACTGGACTCGAAAACGTCTCCGCATTCCTGGCATTCCACATATTCGGAGTCTTCGTCGCGGGAGACGATCTGCACCCGCGGATGCTTACACAGTTCGGGACTGACTTTCTTCTGGGAGGATGGCGAGGGCTCGCTAAGCGTCATAAACGTGTCGACTGTTCAACTCTCGAGAGGAATGTGCGTTTTTGCCGGATTTGCGATATTTTGCGGCGGCGAGCTTAGGATGTCAAGTACCTATGGTGCCGCATGTCATCGGCTGCGGGTGCAGAAATTGGCACCAAATGCGCCAGTGCTGTAAAATATGACGACGAGCGGGAGTAACTCAGTGGTAGAGTGCGACCTTGCCAAGGTCGAAGTCGCGGGTTCAAATCCCGTCTCCCGCTCCAGTTTTTGAAGCCCTGCTGCTGCGAGGGCTTTTCGTTTCAGCGTGTCGTTTTAGAGAACTATTTAGAGAAGTATCGGGCGCGGTAGCCAAGTGGTAAGGCCGAGGTCTGCAAAACCTCTATCGTGAGTTCGATTCTCACCCGCGCCTCCAAATCCCAGCCATCAGCTCTCAGCCGTCAGTTCCTTAGAAAATCCCATCCGGGCGCGACATTTCGTGCGACCGGATGGGATTATGGTCAAAGCCTGGCTACAGTCTTGCGCACACCGCCTTGGTTTGCGTGTAGAGGTTAAGGACGTCTTTACCCATCTCGCGTCCCCAACCGGACTGTTTGTAGCCGCCGAAGGGCAGGGCGGCGTCGAAAATGTTGTAGCAGTTGATCCAGACGGTTCCGGCGCGCAGTGCGGACGCGAGCTGGTGCGCTTTTGAAATGTCCTTGGTCCAGATGCCCGCCGCCAGGCCGTACACCGTGCCGTTGGCGCGCGGCATGAGTTCTTCCGGATTGTCGAACGGAATCGCCGTCACCACCGGGCCGAAAATTTCTTCCTGCACCACCCGCATGTTGTCTTTCGTGTTGACCAGCACGGTGGGCTCGACAAAATATCCTTTGTCGCCGAGCTTCTTTCCGCCAGTCATCGCGGTCGCGCCTTCCGACAAGCCGATCTCCAGGTAGTTGCACACCCGCTGCAACTGCTCCTCGGAGACGAGCGGTCCCATCGCTGTGTCCGGCGCCAGGCCCGAGCCAACCCGAATCTTCTTGGCCTTCGCCGCCACGCCTTCCACCACGCGATCAAACACCGGGCGCTCTACGAACAGACGCGACCCGGCGCAGCAGCATTGTCCGTGATTGAAGAAAATCGCGCTCGCGGCGCCGCCGATTGCCACATCCAAATCGGCATCCTGGAACACGACGTTCGGCGACTTGCCACCTAATTCGAGCGAAACTTTTTTCAGATTTCCCGTGGCCGCGTGCACGATCAGCTTGCCCACTTCCGTCGATCCGGTAAAGGCAATTTTATCGACCAGATCGTGCGCTGCCAGAGCTGCGCCCGCCGTCTCGCCGTATCCCGGAACGATGTTGACCACGCCATCGGGGAATCCGGCTTCCATAATCAGCTCGCCCAGACGCAGCGCGGAGAGCGGCGTCTGCTCGGCCGGTTTCAACACCACCGTGCATCCCGAGGCCAGCGCCGGCGCCAGCTTCCACGCCGCCATCAGCAGCGGGAAATTCCACGGAATAATCTGGCCCACCACGCCGACCGGCTCGCGGAGGGTGTAGGCGTGATAGTTTACGCCGGGTGTGTACATCACCGAGAGCGGAATGGTTGTGCCTTCGAGCTTGGTCGCCCATCCCGCCATGTAGCGGAACATATCGACGGCGAGCGGAACGTCGGCGGCCCGGGCCACGGTGAGCGGCTTGCCGTTATCAAGTGTTTCTAACGTTGCGAATTCTTCGATGTGCTCTTCGAGCAGGTCGGCCAGTTTCCACACCAGCTTGCCGCGCTC
>PLHP01000063.1 GCA_003138955.1 Acidobacteriaceae bacterium
CTCGAAGCCGAAGCGCGCAAGGAGGCAACGGTCAAGAATGCCGAAGCTGCCGGCGAGGCCAAGCTGATCGACAGCAAAGCGGAGATGGAACGCCGCAAACTTCTGGCGCAAGCCGAGGCCGAACGCATCCGCTTAACCGCCTCTGCTGACGCCGAGCGCATGACGAGCGAGAGCGCGATCCTGAAGCAGAATCCGCTGCTGATCAACAAAATCGTCGCCGAGCGCCTTTCCGATAAATTGCAGATCATGATGGTTCCGGCGGACGGCAAATTTTTCTTCACCAACGACGTGCTGCGCGGCATGGGCGCTCCGAACCACGTGAGCCAGGCAGAAGATGTGGAACCTTCAGATAGAAGACCGCAACAATAGCCGAGGGGCAACCGTTCCCAGTTCTCAGTTATCAGGAGTCAGTAAAACCAAGCGGTAAGGGACTTTTCTGGGAACTGAGAACTTTCCCATGGCTAGGTCACGATCGAGCACGCGCTATAATCAGCGCATTCCACACATGCAAGCGCGAACCTCCAGCGGTCTGCGGCTAGGTTGGCTGACTTCGTTCCTGCTCGCGACGGTTGTTCTTCCATCTTTCTTATGCGCGTCGAACCTGGGAGACACCGCCCGCCAACTGGCGCACAAGATCGCCGCGGCCGCCGGGCCCGGCGCTTTCGCACTCGACGTCACCAACCGTTCGTCGCTCGACGACAAATCCGTGCGCGAGGTGCGCAGCGCGCTCGAAGCGCAGTTGCACGTCGAAGGCGTGCACGCCACCAAAGCCGAGCAAGCGATGGGAACCATCGAGGTCGTTCTCTCCGAGAGCCTGCGCGAATACGTTTGGACGGCCGAGATTGTGATCGGGTCCGACGAGAAGAAGGTCGCCATGGTCTCGTTGGCTCGGTCGCCAACCGGAACGCCATTCGCCGCCGCGATGCCGATCGCTTTGAAGGCCACTCTTCTGTTCGCGCAAGAGCAACCAATACTCGATGTCTCCCTCGTCGAAATGCCCGGAGGATCTCGCCTCATCGTGCTCGATGACGGCAAAGTCGCGATCTATCGTCATCAGGGAGCGACTCCGGCCGGACCGAATCCGGCAAGAGCGTGGGAATTCGAAGCTTCGTCGCCCATCGCTCACTCCCGTACTTTTCCCCGCGACGTGCGCGGACGCCTGCTCTTGCGCCGCGATCACCTGTTCGACGCTTACCTGCCGGGAACGTTCTGCCGGTCGAACTCCAGCGCGCCGCTCCTCATCGTCTGCAACGATACTGACGATCTAACTTATGACGATCCTTGGCCCCTGACGTCGGACGACGGCAGCGTGCGCGCCTTCTATGCGGCCTCGCGCAATTTCTTCACTGGAGCACTGTCTCCCGGTATCGGAAAAGTCTCCAACGTTCCTTCGTTCTATTCGGCGGCCGCGCTGCCGCGATCGAGTTACACGCTATGGGTGCTCGCCGCGGTGGATGGGTCGTTGCATCTTGTGGATGGAATGACGGACCAGGTAATCCGCAGCGCAAAATGGGGCAGCGATCTGGCCGCGGTTCACTCAGCTTGCGGAACGGGCACGCAGTTGCTGGCCTCGGAGAGCGGGAGCCTGACGTCCGGAAATTCAGAGCGCGACAGCCTGCGCGCGTTTGAGATCCCCGATCGCGACCCGGTGGCTGCGAGTTCAGCGGTAGAGTTCGATGGGCGAGTCGTTATCGTTGCGCTGTGGCCGGAAAGCAGCGGCAATGGCGCAACGGCAATCGTAAGACGAAAAGAAACAGGATGGTATGAGGCCTATCGCGTATCGATTTCGTGCGGCAACTAGCCCCGCATCAGCTAGTGTGGGGACGGGAGTCCTCGCCCGTCCAAGCCGAGCAACGCTCGACAACTGCCGGCGGTCACGGCGGCTTTGGATCAGCCATAGGCGGATGTGTGCGGCAATGATCATGTCACTGATCGCGACGACGATCGCGTCGGCGCCCGCATCAGCAGCGACGCGTCCACACTACGGAGGAACCCTGCGCGTCATGTTGCAATCGGCGCCGGACGCGCTCGACCTTCCCGCCAACGCCACGCCCGCCGACTACTGGGACGCCGCGCGCACGCTCTCGCTGATCGGCGACACTCTTGTAAAGCTGGATGCCCAAGCCCGCCCACAGCCCGCGCTGGCGGTGGCGTGGCAGAGTGACCCGAGCGCCCGCCATTGGCAATTCACGCTGCGGCGCGGAGTGAAGTTCCACGACGGCAGCGCCGCGACGCCCGCAGCCATCGCGCAGATTCTGGGCGCAATCCACTCCGGCTGGAATGTGCGTGCAGCGGCGGATTCGGTATCAATCGAGAGTGCGACGCCCATGCCTGCGCTGCTCGCCGAACTCGCGCTGCCGCGCAATCTCTTGCTTAAGCGCAATACAAATCATCTTCCCATCGGCACCGGCCCGTTCCTCATCGCCGAGTGGCAGCCGGGAAAACTGCTCAGGCTCGCCGCAAATGAAGATAGCTGGGCGGGGCGTCCTTTTGTGGATGCGGTCGAGATCGAATTCGGCAAATCGCTGCGCGACCAGGCCATCGCGCTCGAACTGGACAAGACCGACGTGATCGAGACGGCCCCGCAAACAGCCAACGGATCGCAGCGGCACAGCACGTCGTCTGCATTGTCGCTGTCCGTAGAGCTGCTGGCGCTGGTTTTCTCCGCGAACTCAAAGGCGCAGGATCCTCGCCTGCGCGAAGCGTTGGCGCTCGCCATTGATCGCAAGCCTATCCAGTCCGTGCTCTTGAAAGGCGCGGGAGAGCCCGGCGCCAGCATTCTTCCCAACTGGATGACTGGCTACAGCGCTGTCTTTTCCGCACAACCGAATCCGCAGCGCGCCCGAACTCTGCTCGCGGACTCCCGGCAACCGGCGCTCAATCTGAGCTACGGTCTAAGC
>PLHP01000297.1 GCA_003138955.1 Acidobacteriaceae bacterium
CCTGCCGGGCGCACCAAAGAAAAACGACCCGGAGCAGGTTCTCTCCGGGTCGTTTTCCTCACACTAAGTTCAATACCATCGTTCCATGATCTGAGGCTTAGCATTCCCTATTGGCTGTTTGCCGTGCTCGTTGCGTACATGCTTCAACATGGCAGTTGCGGCCTGCGTGCGACGGCTACCGAGTCTGTCATCGAACTCGTTGACGTGCTCGGAATGTGGGCAGTCAACACAGACGAGGATCACGCCGCTCGCGTCTTTGTTGATCGTGTACATAACGCCGAGCATACCCGCGGCCTTTTCTGCGCGGTGTGATCGTAATCACTTTCTGGTTACCTTCGTTTTGAGAGGGTGCGTACCGAAGGTTCTTGGGAGTCATGTCATAAGAGCGGCCAAACTTCTCGGCTGTCCGATGCAGAGTATATGTTCTCCCCATTCGTACTACGACACAACATCTACATATCACAACTTTTGTAATCGTGCTAAACCAGTACGATTTGTTAAGCTGGTCGCCGCTTATTTGGAAGGTTCTTGTACGATACAGGACTTTCCCCAGCCCCCTTCTACGGTTTCCCCGGTAGTTGCGTCAACGGTGTGGCGGGGGATGGTGTGACACAGTCTCTGGAGAACTCATGACGAGGCGCCCATGCTGCACGCCCTTTGTACTGATGAGCCGGTCCGCTAGTTTTTGGACATCTCTCGACTTGCCGCGAAGTACGACTACTTCCAGGCAACTCTCATGGTCGAGATGCGCATGCAGGGTGGAAATGACGATTGCGTGATTCGCGTGCTGGAGATCGGTAAGCTTCTCCGGCAGCAGGCGTGTGTGATGATCGTAGATGAGGGTGACCGTGCCGACGACCAGCGCATTTGAAGGGATTACTGCCGAACCCACGAGCCGCTCGCGAATCAAATCGCGAAATGCCTCCGAGCGGTTATCGTAGCCCTTGTCCGCTATGAACGAATCAAACCGACCTCCCCGCCATTCGTTGACGGGCCCGAGCCGCATCCGTAAGATGAAGCGATTGGAAAGTTGGGCATCTCCTCAGCGATCGGACAGATCTAGTGATCGGACAAACCATCTCGCACTACCGTGTCATCGAGAAACTTGGGGGTGGCGGTATGGGCGTCGTCTTCAAGGCGGAAGATACCCGGCTGCACCGTTTTGTCGCACTGAAGTTCCTGCCCGATGAGGTTGCCCGCGATCCTCAAGCCCTGAGCCGCTTCCAGCGGGAAGCGCAGGCCGCGTCCGCCCTGAATCACCCCAACATTTGCACCATTTATGACATTGGCGAACAGGACGGGCAGGCGTTCATCGCCATGGAGTATCTGGAGGGTGCAACGCTGAAGCATCGGATTGCCGGCCACCCGATGGAACCGGAGACACTGCTGTCGCTGGCCATCGAGATCGCGGATGCGCTCGATGCCGCTCACGCCAAGAACATCGTGCACCGCGATATCAAGCCCGCGAACATTTTTGTCACCGAGCGCGGCCACGCCAAGGTCCTGGATTTCGGCCTTGCCAAACTCACGCCCACGACTACTTCTTCCAGTGTGATCGCGGGCGCCGCGACGCAGGACGGTAATATCGACGCGCAACATCTCACCAGTCCCGGCACGGCGGTAGGCACCGTCGCCTACATGTCGCCGGAACAAGCGAAAGGGAAGGAACTGGATGGGCGCACCGACCTATTTTCCTTTGGAGGCGTGCTCTACGAGATGGCAACCGGGATGATGCCGTTTCGGGGGGATACGTCCGCTGCGATTTTTAACGCCATTTTGGAGCGCGCTCCGATCCCTCCGGTGCGTCTCAACCCCGACGTTCCGCCGAAGCTGGAAGACCTCATCAACAAGGCGTTGGAGAAGGATCGCAATCTGCGCTACCAACATGCCGCGGATTTGCGCGCCGATCTCCAGAGACTGAGGCGCGATACGGAATCGGGGAGAAGCGCGGCCGTCGTGGCCGAGCCGCATCCCGGCCAGCAGGGCGCACCCTCAGCGCAGGAGGTATCCGCCCATACGCCGTCTTCACCAAACGTGGGCGGTTCTTCCTCCGCGGCTTCTGCTCTTCCAGCGCAAATTCCTTCAGCTGCGGGCCCGACCCGGCTTCCTTCGAAGCACGTGAAGCTGGTTTTCTCCGCGGTGGCAATCCTGCTCGTGGTTGCGGCCGGTGTCTTCTTTCTGCGCAGCCGAAATACCCTCCCTGTGGTCAGCCGGTCGCACAAAGCCATCGCGGTGCTGTACTTCAACAATCTCTCGCAGGACCAGTCCCTTAACTGGCTCGATAATGGTCTCACCGACATGCTCACCACGAACCTGGCCCAGGTAAAGGGTCTGGATGTGCTCTCCACCGAGCGCGTGATGGGCGCGGTGCAGCGCGCGAGCAAGGACGGCAAGTCGCTGGATCCTGCCCAGGCGCAGGGAGTGGCGCGCGATGCCGGCGCCGACGCCTACATTACCGGCGCCTTGTTGAAGATCGGACCCACACAACTGCGCCTCGACGTTCGCGCGCAAGATACCGGTACGGGCCAGATCCTGTTCTCGGAGAAGTTGGAAGGACAGGACGTGCAGAGCATCTTCGGCATGGTGGACCGGCTCACGGCGAGCCTCGCCAGCAGCTTTCTTCCTGCCTCGGAGCTGCCGCAAAAAGCGCCGGAGATCGAGCAGGCTTCCACCTCCAACGTGGAGGCCTACCACCATTATCAGTTGGGCATTGACTACGGCCGTCGCTATCTGACGAGCGATGCTATCCGCGAATTGGAAGAGGCGGTCCGTTTGGACCCGCAGTTTGCCCTGGCCTACATGCGCTTGGCCAACCAGTATGGCCTTCAGGGCGATCTGCGCCGCAGCAACGAGCTTGCAGTCAAGGTCGATCAGTTGCAGTCGCGCCTGCCTCGCTACGAGCAATTGTCGTTGCAGGTGCTCAAAGCGAGCCGCTCCCGCGACGTGGAGGCCGGAGTCGCCCTGCGTCAGCAGTTGGTATCCGAATTCTCCCGCGCGACCATCGACCGCGGTATCCTGAGTAACATCCTGTCCTTTTTAGGCAAGCGAGAGCAAGCGCTTGAGATGCTGCAACAGGGACTCGCCTTGGATCCGAAGAATGAAGATCTGCTCAACTTTCAATCCTACGCACTGGCAAAGTGGGGTGATTTCAATGGGGCGCTGGCGGCAGATGACGCCTATATGGCGGTTCGGCCTGGCGATCCCAATCCGCTCGACGACCGCGGCGACATTCTCTTCATGGCCGGCCGGGATGACGACGCAGTGGCCGCCTACCGCAAAGTGCTCGAACTGAAACCCGACTTCACTGATTACGGGGAGTACCTAAAGCTGGCCATCGTTTACACCGATCAGAAGAAGCCCGACATGGCCAACGCCGCCTTCCAGCAATTTGCCCAACGCGCGTCTCCCCTCTCGCGCCTTTACGTTCCGGGCTTCGAGGCGCAGTTCAAACAGACGCGCGGTGACTTCGAAGGCGCTCTGGCCAGTTATCGGGAGGCCGTGCTGCAACTTGGGCACGCCAAACAGAGCGAGGCTGCCGAGACCTTCCTGCGGTCATTCGCCGGCTTGTCCATCATGTTGGGGAAGGGTTCCTCCGCTCTCTCTTTTGCTCAACAACAGAAGCTCGATGACGAGCAACTGCAAACCGTCGCATTCCTCGAAACCGTGGCCGGAAACTCATCCGCCGCACAGCAAAGTTTGCAGCGATTCGCCGCCAGCCATCCCTCGGTCGCGCCTCGGGCAATTGAGATTGACCAAGCCTACGCTGACGTGAGCGCAGCACTGGAGCGCGGGGATGGGCAAGCGGCCTTGAGTCGTGCCGCCAGCATCCCCGATTTCCAGGACCCCTACTTGCTGTTCCTCAAGGCCCGTAGCCACCTGCTCATCAATGATTATTCAGCGGCCGAGGCCGAGTTTCGCGCGGTATTGCGACTCGATCATGACATGGAGAACTTTAGTGTTTTGGCGGAGCGATTTCCGGTAACTGGAATGCTGTCCCACTACTATCTAGGCCAACTCTACGAGCGTACCGGCAAACGCGATCCAGCGATTAACGAATACCAGGAATTTCTTTCCTACTTCCCGAGTTCGCAAGCGCCCCTGTCCCAGGTCGGCGATGCCCGGACCGCCCTCAAGCGGCTGATGCAATAAGATAACTCGATTCTTTGCGTCACAACCTTCCGGCGGAAATTGGGCGTGCGAATCGTTAGGCGCTGAATTTGGCGGAGGGATGCGAATGAGCGGCAAAGATCGAGATCGTGAATTGGGTATGGGGCACGAGATCACCCGTCGCGATTTCCTCAATGGGATAAGCATCGCCGTTGGAGCGTCTCTGGTTGCAGCAAATTCCTCCTGGCTGGAAGCCTTTGGCGTGCCACAATCCCCGTTCGCTCCGGAGAAAGATCCCGCTTATTACCCGCCTGCCAAGACTGGCCTTCGCGGCAGTCACGACGGTTCCTGGGAAGTTGCGCATGACTTGCGCGATGGCAGGGACAAAGCCTGGGCTGAGTCCGTGGACGAGGGAGAGTCGTACGATCTCGTCGTTGTCGGGGCTGGCATCAGCGGTCTGGCAGCGGCCTATTTCTACCGCAAGTTTGCTGAAAGACAAGCCAAGATTCTAATCCTCGACAATCACGATGATTTCGGCGGGCACGCCACGCGCAATGAATTCCAGGTCGGAAAACGATTGCTGCTCGGATACGGCGGGACCCAGTCGATCGAGGCGCCGGGCAATTACAGCAAGGAAGCGATTGGGCTTTTGCGAGAACTCGGAATCGATGTGCGGCGCTTCTTCAAGTACTACGACCAAAAATTGTTTGACTCGATGCATCTGCACGAAGCCGTCTTCTTCAATAAAGAAACATTTGGCACCGACCGCCTGGTGCCCCAGAAGGGCCTCCACTATTTCGGCATCGACTTTACGATGGAGAATGTCTCCCAGATTCCAATCGCAGAAGCCGCCCGCAAGGATCTTCTCCGTCTGCAGCACGCCCGCGTCGATTACATGCCAGGCCTTACTCCGAAGCAGAAAAAGGCCAAGCTGATCAAGACCAGCTATAAAGATTTCCTGCTGCGATCTGTCAAGGTCCATCCCGATGTGGTCAAAGTGTTCCAGAGCTCGACCCACGATATCTATGCCGTCGGAATTGATGCCGTTTCGGCGTATGACTGCGCG
>PLHP01000092.1:0-8424 GCA_003138955.1 Acidobacteriaceae bacterium
GTGCATCCCGACATCGTTTGCATCGCGAAGGGCATTGCCTCCGGGATGCCGCTCGGCATCACGATGAGCAAGGCCGAGATCATGGACTGGGTACCCGGCTCGCACGCGTCGACTTTTGGCGGCAACCCGGTCTGCATTGCCGCCGCGCTGGCCACGCTGGATGTGATCGAAAAAGAAGGGCTGATCAGGAACTCGCGGGAAGTCGGCGATCACATGCTGAAGCGCATGGGCGGCTGGCCGAAGAAGCATAAGATTGTGGGCGACGTCCGCGGACGCGGCTTGATGATCGGCGTCGAGATCGTGAAAGACCAGACGACCCGCGAGTACGGCGCCAGCGAGCGCGATCGCATCGTGCAGTTGGCGTTCGAGCGCGGCATTCTGTTTCTAGGCTGCGGTCCGAGCACGATTCGCATTGCGCCGCCGCTCATCGTTACCAAGGACGAAGCCGACGTTGCCATGGATGCGCTGGAAGAGTCGATCTCGATCGTTGGAACTTAGCTCGTTGAAACTTAGCTCGTTGAAACTTAGATCGTTGAAGCTGGGAAGAACTCGTATCGCCCGAGGTGCGCCGTGCTGAACGGAACTGTGGAATCGATTCACATTGCCTCCGCTGCCCAGGGACCCATGCAGTCGGTTGCTCAAGCGGCGGCGATTCCAGACGCGGGGCTTGAGGGTGACCGATACGCGCTGAAGCTGGGCACCTTCTACAAGCCCGAGCCGGATTACGAACTCACGCTGATTGAGGCGGAAGCAATTGAGGCGCTGCGGCGCGACTATCAGGTCGAGCTTGCTCCGGGTGACGCTCGCCGCAACATCGTGACGCGCAATGTGCCGCTGAATCACCTGGTGGGGAGGGAGTTTGCCATCGGCGATGTGCGCATTCGCGGCATCCGCCTGTGCGAGCCTTGCGATCACTTGCAGAAAATAACTGCGAAGCCGGTGATCAAGGGCCTGCTACACCGCGGGGGATTGCGGGCTCAGATTCTCACGCCGGGGAGGATTCGCGTTGGCGACGAGGTTAGCTTCATCGCGTAGAGACGCGGCTTGCCGCATTTTCCGCGCTTGCGTGCGGGCCGATGGGATGCCCAGCCCCTAAAGGGGCATCTGATTTTGAAGAACTTACGGTATCGCTAAAGCGATACCCTGATACGAATCTGGCATCGACCAAGTGATGCGCTGACACGAAACCCGGGGTTTTTTCCGCAGCCTATAGAAATTCTTACTGGAAGGAGGCCCCTCGGTGCGACGTTTTACATCTCGAACTCTTATCGCGCTTGCGTTCGCCCTGGTGATTTGGGCCTCTGCCTTTGCCGGCATTCGCGCTGGCCTGCGCGCTTATTCGCCCGCGAATCTCGCTATCCTGCGCTTTCTGGTTGCGTCTCTGGTGCTCGCCATCTACGCCGGGATCGCGCATTTTCGCCGTCCGGAGTTGCGCGACATTCCGGGGCTGGTCCTGACCGGCGCCATCGGGATCACCTTTTACAACCTGGCGCTCAATTACGGAGAGACTCGCGTGACCGCGGGCGCTGCCAGTTTGCTGATTGCTTCCACGCCGATCTGGACGGCTCTCGGGGCCCGACTATGGCTGCACGAGAAACTGACTGNNGATCGGATGGTGTGGAGTGTTTGTGAGCTTCGCAGGCATCGCGCTGATTTCGAGCGGAGAAGGCGGAGGCATCCGCTTCTCATTCTCAGTGCAAGCGCTGATCATTCTTGCCGCTGCGGTTGCCAACGCGCTCTACATCATTCTGCAGAAGCACTATTTGGGCAGGTACAGCGCTCTGGAATTTACGGCTTACGCGATGTGGTTCGGGACGGCGCTGATGCTGCCATTCGGTAATGGTCTGATGCACACCGTGCGAACCGTTCCCGCGTCAGCGACGCTGGCGGTCGTCTACCTCGGTATTTTTCCGGCAGCCCTCGCCTACGTGGCTTGGGCCTATGTGCTTTCGCACGGCGCCGCCGGACGGACTGCGACGCTGCTGTACGTGATTCCGATCGTGGCCATCGGCATTGCATGGATCTGGCTGGGCGAAGTGCCGAGGCCGATCTCTCTGGTCGGCGGCGCGGTCGCGCTCGGGGGCGTGGTGCTGGTGAACACCGCTGGAAAGAAGAAACCGGGCACAGGGAAACCGGTCGACGCAGTTGTCTTGCTTGTTTCGGAAGTCGTGGGCTAAAGTGGCAGCCGACGCTCAGCGGGCGGCGAATTGTACCGGACGCGCGGTGATGAGGATCACATCACGCGCAGTTGGTCCAAGCTAGGGTGAAATGGGGTTTCCCATGTTCGCCGGACGCCTGACGCGAGCCACAATACGCGCGCTGGACTGGCTGGCAGCTAGAACGCTTGCGGCGGAGGACTTGCCCGCGCACCTGCGTACCGGCCGACGCGGTGAGGAAGACGCTTATTTCTACCTTCGCCGGCGGGGCTACACGATGATTGCGCGCAACTATCGCTCCCCGCATCATCGCGGCGAAGTCGATCTCGTCGGCTGGGAGCTCGACATGTTGTGTTTTATCGAAGTGAAGACTCGGACGACGCGTGACGTCAAGCCCGCCGAAGCGGCTGTAGATCGCGACAAGCAAAGGGAGTTATCGCTGGTCGCCCGCGACTTTCTGCGCCACATGCCCGCTTCCTGCCAGTGGCGGTTCGACGTGCTCGCCGTATACTACGAGAGCGGCCACAGCCGGCCCTCATTCGAGTTGTAGTTTCAGAATGCGTTTTCCGTATCGTACAATCGTAGGTTTGGGGACTCCAACTGAGAGGATCTAGTACGTGCCTGAACTAAGAAAAGACCCCATCGTGGGCCGGTGGGTGATTATTTCCACGGATCGCGCCAAGCGGCCTAACGACTTTGTGCGCGAAGCTGTGAAGATCAAGGGCGGATTCTGCCCCTTCTGTTACGGCAATGAGAGCAAGACCCCGCCGGAGATTCTGGCCTACCGGCCAAGCAACAACAGCAATCCTCCTCAGAAAGACAGTCCGGGTTGGACGATTCGCGTGGTTCCGAACAAGTTCCCTGCACTCGGCATTGAAGGCAACTTGAACAAGCAGGCCGAGGGCATGTTTGACAAAATGAATGGCATCGGCGCCCACGAAGTGGTCATCGAAACGCCCGACCACAATGCCACCCTGGCCTCGCTTCCTTCGAAAAAAATCGAGGATGTTCTATGGGCCTTCCGCGATCGCATTCTCGACCTCAAGAAAGATCGGCGCTTCAAATACATTCTGCTTTTCAAAAACCACGGAGAGGCGGCCGGCGCCTCGCTCGAGCACTCGCACTCGCAGCTGATCGCGCTGCCGATTGTGCCCATTTACGTGGTGGAGGAACTGCAGGGAGCCAAGCAGTATTACATCTACAAAGAGCGCTGCGTCTTCTGCGACGCCATCCGGCAGGACATCGAAACTGGCACCCGAGTGGTGGCGGAGAACGAAGATTTTCTGACTCTCGCCCCGTACGCTCCGCGGTTTCCCTTTGAAACCTGGATCCTTCCCAAAACCCACGAGTCTGCCTTCGAGAACTCGTCGTCGCACATGTTCGAGAATCTCGCGCGGGCGCTCAAGCTGCTGCTGATGAAAGCGGACCGCGTGCTCGATAATCCGCCGTACAACCTGGTCGTACACACGTCGCCGGCGCAGGATTCGGTCAACGAGTATTACCACTGGCACATCGAATTCATGCCCAAATTGACGAAGACGGCGGGATTTGAATGGGGCACTGGTTTCTACATCAACCCCACACCGCCCGAAGAGGCGGCGAAGTTCTTGCGCGAGGCGAGCGTGGAGGATGCTGCGCCCAATACGGTGACGGTTCGCTGATTGGGTTGCGTGGCCTGCTGCGTCTGTACCCGGGCATCGCGCCCGGCTGGACGGGCGAGGACGCCCGTCACTCCACAAGCCAATTATCCCTGGGTTCGGTCGAGAACTTCCGCGTGCCACGCCATCTGAATTGCTTCCAGCTTGGCTTCGTTCGACGTCGCTGGGTCGTCCTTGAAGCCGGGAAGCGCGATTACATACTTGTGCAGGTCGGTGAAACGAACCGCGAGCGGGTCGAGTCGCGGATGGGCTTCAGAGAGCAAAATCCCGATGTCTTCGGCATCGCTCCAGGTAAGTTCCTTTGGCATGAATCAGTGCTCCTGTTTGTGGTCGCGCCTAACCGATCCGGATCGCGGCTTGGCTAAAAGCTGATAGCCAAAAGCTAGAGGCGATTTGCTTAATGCTCTTCTGAAACGTAATTCCGGTTCCACGCCGGGATTTCCACGACTACCTTGCCCGGTTTCTTGATTACCGTCTGACATCCAAGGCGCGAGTTTAGCTGAAGATCGGCAGCCATGTCGAGCTTGTCGGCTTCGTCGTCTTCCATCTCCGAGATCAGGTCTGCGCCTTCTTTCACCCAGACGTGGCAGGTCGTGCAGGCGCAGTTTCCTCCGCAAGCATGATCGAGAGGAATGCCGAAGTTCAACGCTACGTCGAGCAGCGACTCTTCCTTGCCATGGTCTTTATAGGGCAGCTTGCCGTGCTCAAAGGTCACCGTCTTGCCTTCAGGCAGAAAGGTGACCTCAACCGTGTTTTCACCGGGAGCATCCATTGTGGTGGTTCCGGTTTCCTGCGTTTTTTCTTCAGACATAGAAAAATCCCCTATTCAAAATCTGCCTTCGCCACCGGATGGCCGGCCTGCGGGCCTTCCTCGATATCGGTGTCGTCCATGGCTTTTCCCTTGAGCGCGGTCGAGACGGCGGTATCCATCATTAATTCCGCCAAATGCATCGTGGCCTGGTTCAGTGCGTCAATGCCCTCGCGGATCGCGTGATAACCGTCGCCATTTTTTACCCCAACCAAGGTCTTCTCCAGCGCTTCTACGTTGCGGCGTTCTTCGGCCGAGAGCTCCTGCCAGGCCAGATTCTTCTTTCCTTTCGCGAGCGCCGTCAGGATCGTGTCGGCTTCGCGTCGCGCCTCAATGATCTGCCGTTGCCGGAAATCCTCTTCCGCGAAGTCGAACGACTCGAGCAGCATGTTCTCGACCTGTTCGTCGGTGAGGCCATAGCTGGGCTGGACGTCGATTTCAGCCTCTTGCCCACTGCGTTGCTCGCGCGCCGAGACGCGCAGAATGCCGTTGGCGTCGATCAGAAACCTCACTTCAATGCGCGGCATGCCGGCGGGCATGGGTGGAACGCCTTTGAGATCGAATCGCGCCAGCGACCTGCAATCGCGTGCGAGTTCGCGTTCGCCTTGCAGCACGTGAATCGCAACGTTCGTCTGGCCATCCACCTGGGTGGTGTAGTACTGCGTTGCCGAAGCCGGTACCGTGGAGTTGCGCAGGATGATTTTGTCGGTCACGCCGCCCGCCACTTCGATTCCAAGAGAGAGCGGGGTTACGTCGAGCAACAGCATCTCTTTCGTGATTTCGGAGCCGCCGCCCAGAATATTCGCCTGCACGGCCGCGCCGAGCGCAACCACTTCGTCGGGATTTAAAGCCGTGTGCGGCACGCGTCCAAACAGATCCTGCACCAAGCGCCGGACCTTTGGAATGCGCGTGGAACCCCCGACCAGGACGACCTCGTCGATTTGTTCGGGCTTCAGACCTGCGTCTTTGAGCGCCTGCTTGCAGGGGCCGACGGTGCGGTCAATGATCGGTTGGATCATCTGCTCGAAACCCTCGAGCGAAATTTCCCGCCGATACTTTTTTCCGCCGGGCAAGTCGACATCGAGCTTCGCCGTGGGCTGCGACGAAAGCGCAATCTTGGCTTCAATCACGGCCTGGCGGATGCGTGCTACGGTTTCTCCGCTGCGCCGCGCATCATTCCGAAAATCGCGCCGGAAATCGATTCCGAGCTCGCCGCGAATGTCGTCGAGCGCGACTGCGATCAGCAGATTGTCGATATCGTCTCCGCCGAGATGGGTGTCGCCGTTGGTGGCGATCACCTCGAATATGCCGTCGTGCAGCTTGAGAATCGAAATGTCGAACGTGCCGCCACCGAGATCGTAAACCACCACGATGCCGTGCTTCTTCTTGTCCAGACCGTAAGCGAGCGATGCTGCCGTCGGTTCGTTCACCAGCCGCAAGACATTCAGCCCGGCGATGCGACCGGCATCTTTGGTCGCTTGCCGCTGAGCGTCATTGAAGTATGCGGGGACGGTGATGACCGCCTGGGTTACGGGCGCTCCGAAAAAGCGCTCGGCATTGCGCTTCAGTTGACGCAGCACCAGCGCCGAAATTTCAGGTGGTGTGTAGGTTCGCTCACCAATCTTGATGCGTAGAACCTCTCCCGGTTGAAGATCTTCCGCCAACTGGAACGGAAACAGCTTCAGTTCGTCCCGTATATCCTCGAGGCCGCGCCCCATCAGGCGCTTGATTGAATAAACCGCTCGCTCGGGCGTTTCGATCAGATATCTGCGCGCGGCGTTGCCTACTATGATCTGGTTGTTCTCGTCGAGCGCCACCACCGAGGGCACAAGNNTGCCGAGATCGATGCCGACGATGTAGTCAGTAGCCATTGGGTAATTTTGTAATCGGGTAATCTGGTAATTTAAAGGCAAGACTTCGGCGGGTCTTAAATTACACAATTACCCGATTACCAAATTACAAAATCCTATTCCAGTGCCTCATTCACGTCCCGTACCAGGTTCCGGACATAGTTCCTGCGGTTGAGCACATCCAGCATCTGATCCAGGATTTTCCGCCGGCCGGCTTCAGTTCCGTCGGTGGTTCCGTTGTCCACGAATTTGTCCCACTTGTTCCACTCGGCCTTCAGTTCGTTGAAGAGCGCGTCGAATTTTTCTTCCAGAGAAAGCTTGGCCTTGCCGATCTCCTCAAGCAAGGCGGGGTCGTCTTCGCCGGTCTTTTTCTGGGTGCGCAGTTCTTCCAGATGCATGTTCAGCTCGAAGACTTCCTCCAGGAGACCGGCAGGCACCACCTGCTTTTTCAGCTTGCCGGTAGCGCGCGCCTTTTCCGTCGCCTGTTTCGATTGCTCTTCCAGTTCGATGCCTTCGAGGCGCAACAGGTATTCTGTACGTTTGATCGGATCTTTCAGTGTG
The DNA here is from genome assembly GCA_003138955.1 of Acidobacteriaceae bacterium. Classification (GTDB taxonomy): domain Bacteria; phylum Acidobacteriota; class Terriglobia; order Terriglobales; family Acidobacteriaceae; genus Acidiflorens. The sequence continues at coordinate 7,034 of PLHP01000092.1, forward strand.
CGGTAGGCGTCGTTGAGCATGGAACTTTGTTCCAGGCTAAAGGCACGTTCCTCGGGGTTGGCCTGCGCAAATAGGTCAGGATGAAGGCGGCGACTCAGCGCGTAGAATTCTTTTTCCAGGGCGGAGGCGTCAAGGTTGAGCTTGCGCGGAAATCCAAAGAAGGTGAAATAGTCGACCGGGACCGGCGGCTGCACTTTGCCGCACGAACTGCAGAAGTGCACCGCGCGCATGGTGCCGCACGACCAGCAACTTGGGGTTGCCTCCGCGGGCGCCTGGCCGGGAATGATCAATGATCCTAACGATTTGGATTCCATATTTGCCATACAAAATTTAAGGCGAGCACACGGCCCGCCCTGTCGCCACTGGTCGTGTGGGGGCCTCTGGCCCGTCCGGACGGGGCGGAGCCCCGTCACCACACGATTTCTGGCTACGAGAAGGAACTCCCGCAACCGCAAGACTTGGTCGAGTTCGGGTTCACGAACACGAATCCTTGCTGCATCAGGGTTTCGTGGTAATCGAGAGTCATCCCGTGCAGATAGATGAAGGACTTCGGGTCCACAAAAACCCGCACATCTCCAAACTCAAACACACGGTCGCGCTCGCGTGGCTGGGTATCGAACCGTATGTTGTAGCTCAGGCCCGAGCATCCGCCACCCTGTACGCCTAAACGCAACCCACCCTGCTCCGGCGAAATGTTTTCTTTCACCATGGCTGAACGAATCTTCTTGAGCGCGTTGTCAGTGACCTGGATGCCTTTGGCCAGAGCCGTGGGTGCGGCGGGTTTGACCGCTTGATCTTGAATTGTTCGATCTTTGAGCGCTTCGTCTTTGACTATTTGGTCCATGATTGATTCTAGACGCTTCGAGCTTCGGGCTGCGAGCTCGTTACGCGGGAGACGGGGCAAGCCCCGTCTCTACAGCCGAAAACAACTTACTGCGCCGCCTGCACTTCCGCGGGTTTCGCGGATTCCTGCTTCTTTTTCCAGTCGCCGATCGCGGCTCGGATCGCATCCTCGGCCAGCACCGAGCAGTGAATTTTCACCGGNNTCGCCGCACTCGGGCGCGCCGACCAGTCCGGTGCCCACATCGGCGTCCTTTTTGTCCATTGAGCCCACGTTGCGTGGATTGTTGTAGTGGTCGATCACTTTATCGCTGTATGACATGGAATTCTCCTTGAAAACTCTTCTGTGCCTCAGCCCCTAAAGGGGCGTTTCAGAACATTTGCGGCATCGCTAAAGCGATGCCCTGATACGAACCCCACTTCTTCAGAAGCGTGCTCAACGCTCTTGCCGCTTAGTGCGCTTCCGCCGCCCACTTCACACTCTTCAAGTCCACACCTTCTTTCGCCATCTCGTAGAGTGGCGACAGTTCGCGCAGACGCAGTACTGTTTC
>PLHP01000092.1:8512-24956 GCA_003138955.1 Acidobacteriaceae bacterium
TAGGCAAAGCTGATATTCAGATTGCCGGGGAGGCGATGCTCCATGGAGCCATTGATATACACCTCGTCAAGGCGGCTCATGATGCTGTCTTTCAGACGGTTTCGCAGGCCCGCCATTTTGCAGGATTCCTGCGGCATCTCTTCGTGCGCGATGTTGCACGCCTTGCCGAGGCCGACGATGCCAGGAACATTGAGCGTTCCGGAGCGCATGCCGCGCTCGTGCCCGCCGCCGTCAATCTGCGCCACCAACTGCACCCGCGGATTCTTGCGGCGCACATACAGCGCGCCCGCGCCTTTCGGTCCATACAGCTTGTGCCCGGTGATGGACGCGACGTCGATGTTCATCTTGTTGACGTCGATTGGAACCTTGCCGATCGCCTGCACGGCGTCGGTGTGGAAGACGACGCCGCGTTCGCGGCAGAGTTTGCCAATTTCCGCGACCGGTTGCAGTATGCCGATTTCGTTGTTGGCCGCCATGATCGTGACCAGAATCGTCTTGTCGTCCATGGCGCGCTTCAGGTCGTCGAGGTCGATCAAACCATCCTTCTGCACCGGCAGATAGGTCACGCGAAAGCCGAGTTTCTCAAGATGCTTGCAAGTGTCGAGCACGGCCTTGTGCTCGGTAACCTCGGTGATGATGTGGTTGCCCTTCTCGCGGTACATCTCGGCCACGCCCTTGATTGCCAGGTTGTCGCTTTCCGTGGCGCCCGAGGTGAAGATGATCTCTTTCGGGGTCGCGCCGATCAGCTTCGCGATACGCTCGCGCGACAACTCGACTGCTTCTTCCGCCACCCATCCAAAGGGGTGATTGCGGCTGGCGGCGTTGCCGAACTTCTCTGTGAAGTAGGGCAGCATTTCTTCGAGAACCCGCGGATCCATGGGCGTGGTCGCGTGATTGTCCATGTAGATGGGTAGCTTGATCCCATTGGGAGCCGCGTGCTGCTCCGTGCGTTGTTCCGCACTGTGATTGGTCGGGGTTGCCTTGTTGCCATTGGTGCTCATGTTTGCTCAGCTCCTTAAATAGAAGGCCTTAACTCGCGGCAAAACTGCTGCCGTTACGAAATCGTTATCAACTCTATTGGCCTTTTGGTCTCCAGCTTCTTCACCTGGATGACTTCCGGCTCTTCCTTCATCTGCGAAATCTTGATGTTCTTCAGCACCTGCTCGATGCTCTCATTCACTTTCCGCAGCGGCTCACGAATCGTGCATCGATCACTCTGACCGCATTCGCCGCGAACGGTCACGCACGACGTAATGAACAGCGGGCCGTCAATGGCCTTGATCACTTCGAAGGCGGAAATCGTCTTCGGATCGCGCGTCAGCGTGTAACCGCCGTTCATGCCATGGTGGGACCTTATCAAGCCGACCTTGGCCAACCGTTGCAGGATCTTTGCCAGCGCTTCCTGCGGGATGCCGTAGGCCTCGGCAACATCCTTGGCGCTGCATGCGCCGTGGTCGGCGTGCTCGGCCAGATGCTTCATGGCCATGAGGCCGTAGTCCGCTTTTTTGGTGAGTTTCAGCACGGAGCCGAATGCCGACCTTTATAGTCGGATTCAATTCCGACTGTTTCGGTCGCACTTTAATTCTAACCTTGGAGGTTGCTTCGCGCAAGACTAATCAGGCGCCGGTCGGATTTGGCGCTCAAACGGTAAGTTTTAGCAGGTAAACGGCTTAGGGGTTGGGGTCGTTCCCATGGTTGTGTGTAGGTCGCGACAGGGTTCGGCAGCTCTCTAATTTCTGCCGTGTGATCGGCGTTTCAAACCCTTCAGCACCAGCCCGCAAATTTCGTCGGCGAAACTTTCGTCGAGCTTGTCGTGCCGGATCAGAAAACGCATGTAGATTGGGCCGTAGAGCGAGTCGAGGATGAGGTCGAGGTCGCTGCCGACGGGAAGTTCGCCGCGGACGATGCCACGCTCCAGAGTCTGATAGGCCTGTTTGCGTCTGGGCCACAGGAATCTGTCGCGAAAGGCCTCGATCAATTCCGGATCCGATTGTCCTCCGGCGAGCAGGGCGGCCACGACCTTGCCGCGCTTGGAGCGGAAGATGCGAATCACGCGCCTCATCTGCAGGCTCATGTCAGTGTGCACGGAGCCAGTATTCGGGAAGCGGAGTTCATCGTCGGCACTGGCGGAGAAGGCGTCGGCGACCAGGGCGGCTTTGGTCGGCCACCAACGATAGACAGTGGTCTTGCCCACATTGGCGTCGGCGGCTACAGCTTCAATGCTCAACTCCGCGAAACCACCGTCCTGCTTGAGGAGTTTCAGTGTGCTCCGCAGGATGGACTGACGCGATTCCTCACTGCGGGGCCGTCCGGGCGGGCGCTTCCCGTTCGTTCCGTTGCTTCCGCTCGCTCCGTTACTTCTGTCACTTCTGTTCGGAGCCCCGGCGTGAGGGATATGGTTTTGAGCCATGACTAGAGTGTAATATAATTTAAATCCGAAACGTAGTGTTTTGAATCTCAATTTGCAAGCCCGCAGGCCGGTGTGGGGGCTGCGGCGCCGGCAGTACGCTTTCCGCTAGTATTGGGTTTCAGCATTACCAGTTTTTTGCCAGTCTTATGTGGATTGTTGCATTAGCGCTTCGCCGCCCTTATACGTTTGTGGTGATGGCACTGCTCATCATCATTCTTACGCCGATCACCATCCTGCGCACCCCGGTCGACATTTTCCCCGACATCAATATTCCCGTGGTCAGCGTGGTGTGGAACTATGACGGCATGTCGCCGAGTGAGATGGCGGACCGGATCGTGAGCAACTCCGAGCGCGGATACACGATTACGGTCAACGACATCGAGCATCAGGAGTCGCAGTCGCTGAACGGAAAAGCCGTGATCAAGATCTTCTTCCGGCCTGTCGTCAACATTTCCATGGCGGTGACACAGGTGACGGCGATGTCCCAGACCATCCTGCGCGGGCTGCCTCCGGGCACGACCCCGCCGCTGGTCATTACTTATTCGGCATCCACGACGCCGATTGTGCAACTGGGCTTGAGCAGCAAGACGCTGCCGGAGCAACAGTTGTTCGATCTGGGGAACAATTTTCTGCGTACGCAGTTGATCACGGTGCAGGGCGCGGCCACTCCGTGGCCTTACGGCGGCAAGCCGCGCCAGGTGCAGGTGGACCTGGATTCCGCCAAACTACAGGCCTATGGTCTAGCGCCGATCGATATCGTCAATGCAGTGTCGGCGCAGAACTTGATTCTGCCGACGGGTACGACCAAGATCGGGCCGACCGAGTACAACGTGGAGATGAACGGCGCGCCGGAGACCATCGCCCAACTCAACGATCTCCCGGTGAAGACCTCGAACTCGTCCACGCTTTACCTGCGCGATGTGGCCCACGTGCGCGACGGATTTGCGGTGCAAACCAACATCGTGCGCCAGGACGGCGTGCGCGGCACGCTGATGTCGATCTATAAGGTGGGCGGCTCTTCCACGTTGACGGTCGTCGATGGCGTGAAGGCGCTGTTGCGAGACCCGTCGAAGTATCTGCCGCGCGACCTCGCGCCCCAACTCAGCATCAAGGCTCTGTTCGATCAGTCGCTTTTTGTACGCGCGTCGATTCAAGGGGTCCTGCGGGAAGGCATAATTGCCGCCTGTCTTACCGCCGTGATGATCCTGGTCTTTCTGGGCGATTGGCGTCCGACGATGATCATCGCAGTCTCGATTCCCTTATCCATTTTCGTCTCCGTGATTCTGCTGAGCGCGCTCGGCGAGACCATCAACATCATGACCCTGGGAGGACTGGCGCTCGCCGTCGGCATCCTGGTAGACGATGCGACGGTGGAGATCGAAAACATCGAGCGCAATCTGGCCATGGGGAAGGAGATGAAGAAGGCCATCCTCGACGGCGCGCAACAGGTCGCCGTGCCCGCCTTCGTATCGACGCTGAGCATCTGCATTGTGTTTGTGCCGATGTTCTTTCTGACTGGGGTCGCGAAGTTTCTTTTCGTGCCGCTGGCGGAAGCGGTGAGCTTTGCCATGCTGGCGTCGTATCTGCTGTCGCGAACCCTGATTCCGACGCTGGTGATGTTTATCATGCGCGGGCATGAACACCGTGCCGCCGAGCCAAAAAGCTTCCTGGGAAAATCGCAGCGCGGATTCGAGCGCTGGTTTGAAAGATTCCGCGGCGGCTATCGGCAACTGCTGGAAACCACGCTCGACCACCGGGAATTGTTCTCGTTGTGCTTTGCTGCTTTCTGTTTTCTATCGCTGGGGCTGGTGTTCTTTCTGGGGCGGGACTTTTTCCCGCAAGTGGATGCAGGCCTGATTCGGTTGCACGTCCGCGCCCGGGCCGGCCTGCGTGTGGAAGAGACCGCGCGTCTATGCGATGAAGTGGAGCGCGTGCTGCGCAGCGAGATTCCGACGGAAGAGTTGCAGACCGTGCTGGACAATGTCGGCGTTCCCTACTCGGGCATCAATCTTTCCTACTCCAGTTCAGGAGTGATTGGGACGAGTGATGCGGAGATCCTGATTTCTCTGAATCCGGAACACCATCATCCGACGGCGCAGTACGTACGCCAGTTGCGCCGCGTCCTGCCGGCGCGTTTTCCGGGCGTGGAGTTCTTCTTTCAGCCCGCCGATATCGTGTCGCAAATTCTCAATTTTGGATTGCCCGCGCCGGTCGATATTCAGGTAGTGGGCGCCGATATGCGCGGGAACTACGACATGGCGCAGAGAATCGCAAATCGGCTGCGCCAGATTCCCGGCACCGCCGACGTACATGTGCAACAGCTGATGAGTTTGCCCACGCTGTACCTCGACATGGACCGCACGCGCATCAACCAGGTCGGACTGAATGCCCAACAAGTCGCACAAAGCGTGCTGGTCAGCTTGAGTGGAAGCTTCCAGACGGTCCCTAACTTCTGGCTGAATCGAAGGAACGGTGTGACCTATAACATCGCCATCCAGACGCCGCAGTATCGCATGACATCATTGCAGGACTTGATGAACACGCCGGTGACGGGCGCCAGTTCGCAGACTGCTCCGCAAGTGCTCGGCAATCTGGCGCAACTTACGCCGATGGCGCGTCCCGCCGTGGTCAACCATTACAACGTGCAGCCGGTCATGGATGTGTATGCCAGCACACAGGGTCGCGATCTAGGCGGGGTGGCGTCGGACATCATGAAGGCGCTCAAACCATTTCAGGACCATCTGCCGCGCGGAACGCAAATCGTGGTTCGCGGGCAGATTGAGACCATGCGGTCCTCGTTCTTCGGCCTGGGCGTTGGCCTTCTGGGGGCGATCATGCTCGTGTATTTGCTGATCGTGGTCAACTTTCAGTCGTGGCTCGATCCCTTTATCATCATTACAGCGTTGCCGGGAGCGCTGGCGGGAATCTGCTGGTTCCTGCTGATCACGCGCACCACGCTCAGTGTTCCGTCGCTGACGGGCGCGGTCATGTGCATGGGGGTGGCGACCGCGAATTCGATTCTGCTGGTTTCGTTTTCCCGCGACCGCATGAATGCGGGAGCGCCCGCGCGGCAAGCGGCGCTCGAAGCGGGCCACACGCGCATACGGCCGGTGATAATGACGGCTCTCGCCATGATTATCGGCATGGTTCCGATGGCGCTGGGTATGGGAGAGGGCGGTGAGCAGAATGCACCGCTGGGCCGCGCCGTGATTGGCGGCCTACTCTTCGCAACGGTGGCTACCTTATTCTTCGTGCCGAGTGTATTTACGATTATTCATGGCCGCCGCGAGGCACAGCAGCAGTCGGAGCGGAAGTAGAGAAGAAGAGAAGCAGAGATTTTTTTGGAGACCGCAATCATGCCAATACAACCGCCGCTCGCAACGATTGAGCAGAACGAGACGCAGGCCGTGCGCGCAGATGACTATCGGCCTTCAGATCTGGGTCCCAATCCGGCAGGCCGGGCCAAGCTTCTGATTGGCGCGGCGCTGCTCGTTCTGATCACCGCGGGCGCAGTTACGTTTCTGAACCGGAAGAGCGAAACCGACGCGCTGGCCAAAGAAACCGAAGCCGTTTCGGTTCCGACCGTCGCCGTCGTGCAACCGCAAGCCGAGCCGGGAAACGATGAACTGGTGTTGCCTGGAAACTTGCAGGCCTTTATAGAGTCCCCCATTTTTGCCCGCACCAACGGCTACCTCTTGCGCTGGTACAAGGACATTGGAAGCAAGATTCAGAAGGGTGAGCTGCTGGCGGCGATCGACACTCCGGAAGTTGATCAGGAGCTCTCCCAGGCCCGAGCCAGCCGCGAGCAGATCAAGGCGGCGCTGGGGCTGGCGAAAATCTCCGCTGACCGCTGGGCAAATCTGCTCAAGTCCGACTCGGTTTCGCAGCAGGAAGCCGACCAGCAAGCGAGCGGCTACCAGCAGGCGCTCGCCAACCTTGCGGCAGGGGACGCGAATGTTCGCCGTCTGGAAGAACTCGAGTCTTTCAAGAACGTATACGCTCCGTTTTCCGGCGTGCTGACCCGGCGCAATGTCGATCCAGGCGCGCTCATCAATTCCGGAGCGCAAGCGGCTGGCAAAGAGCTGTTCGATATGGCGCGCGTCGACCCGCTTCGCGTTTACGTTAGTGTTCCGCAGGCGTATGCGCCGAACATAAAAGTTGGGATGAAGGCCAACGTCACGCTGCAGGAATTTCCCGGCCAGAAATTTTTGGGAGCGGTGGTTCGGACCGCCGAAGCCATCGATCCCGCGACGCGCACCCTGTACACGGAAGTGGACGTTCCCAACAAAGAAGGCAAGCTGCTGCCTGGTTCTTTCGGCCAAGTGCATTTTGCGACTGGGACTTCTGTTCCAAGGATCACGATCCCGGTAAACGCCATGCTGTTCCGCGCCGAGGGCCCGCAGGTCGCGGTCGTCGACAAGGACAGCAAAGTGCATCTGCGGCCGATCAGCATTGGGCGCGACTTCGGCGCTACGCTAGAAATTCTGGGCGGGCTCGAGGTGAGCGATCAGATCATCATCAATCCGTCCGACTCGCTGGAGGAAGGGCAGAAGGTGCATGTGGCCAAACCGAGCACAGGAGATGCCCGCTCGTGAAGCGATTGCCGCCAGTCATCAACATGGGTTTGCTGGCCGCTGCGTTGCTTGCGGGCTGCAGCTTGGTGTCCACTCTGGGCTGCACCGTCGGGCCGCGATATAAGCGCCCCACCGCGCAGGTTCCTGACACGTGGAAAGGCGAAGGGCCGTGGCAGGCGGCGGCTCCGAAGGACGCAATTCCAAAGGGCGCGTGGTGGCAGATATTTCATGATGCGCAACTAGACCGGCTGGAGCAAGAACTGCTTCAGGCAAACCAGTCGCTGGCGGCGGCGCGGGATCGCCTCTCGCAGGCTCGATCGCAGGCGCGGATCGCTTCCTCGGCATATTTTCCCACGCTCGGCACCGATCCCAGCGGGCAGCGAGTGCGCCTTTCCGGCAACCGTCCGCTGGATGGCGGGACGCTGCAGACTGTCAAGGTCGACACTGAGAACGAGTTTACCGTCCCGTTTTCCGTGAGCTACGAGCTTGATTTATTCGGACGGGTGCGCCGCACTCTCGAAGCGGCCAACGCGTCGTTGCAGGGGAGTGCGGCCGATCTGGAAAATGTGCGCCTGGTGTTGACTGCCGAACTCGCCGCTGACTATTTCAACCTGCGTGAGCTCGACCGTGAGGCTGGAGTGGTACGGCAGTCGGTTGAAATCCAGCAAAGAGGATTGGACCTGGTCAACCATCGTCATGAAGGCGGAGTCGCGAACGGGCTGGAAGTCGCGCAGCAGGCCGCGTTGCTGGATTCGACTGCGACGCAGCTTCAGCTCGTGTTGCAGCAGCGGGCGCAATACGAACATGCCATCGCCGTGCTGACGGGGAAGTCCGCGTCGGCTTTCAGCGTGGGGGAAGCGCCGTTCGACGCCACCCCGCCTGCGATTCCCACCGGAGTTCCATCGGAGATTCTGGAGCGCCGGCCTGACGTTGCCACCAGCGAGCGCCAGATGGCGTTCGAAAATGCGCAGGTCGGCATAGCCATGACTGCGTTTTATCCGCACATCACGCTGTCGGGAGGTGGCGGATGGGAGAGCCGCGACATTGCCACACTGGTAAGCGCTCCCAGCGCTATGTGGTCGCTGGGTGGTGATCTGCTGCAGCCGATCTTTAATGGCGGCCGCAATCGCGCCAACTTGGCGTCCAGCCGCGCGGCCTATGACGAATCGGTCGCCAACTATCGCGAATCGGTGCTGGTGGCATTTCAGCAGGTCGAGGATGGGCTCTCCGGTCTGGCGCTGCTTGATCAGGCCATGAAGACTCAGCTGGCAGCGGTCGCCGACTCGCGCCGCGCACTCGCGCTCGCCAATGATCGTTATGTTGGCGGTGTTACGACCTACCTCGATGTTATAACCGCACAATCCACGCTGCTGAGCAATGAACGCCTGGCAACGCAGTTGCTCGGTCAGCAGATGACCACTTCGGTTTACCTGGTGAAGGCTCTGGGCGGTGCGTGGGACGCCTCTGAAATTCAGCGCGAACAGGTGAGGCCGGCCCTGGTTCAGGCCGTACAGCAGTAACTCCGCCGTGGACATTTCAAATTCAGGTTTGAGCGGGGGTCAGTACACGATCTTCGGCGCGCGCCGGAATTCAAGGCTCGGACCTGCTCTACGCCGTCGTGTGACGTGCCAATCTGCCATAGCGCGAACGGATCTCGCGCTCCGCAATCAGCCAATCCTGGTTCTCGTTGCCGTTGACGTTCTCATTGCCCGCAGTCGCTCTGCGCTGTAGGTAGAGTTCATAGGCGCGTCGGCGAATCTCTTCTTCGAGATTGACTTCGAGATTGACGGGGGGATCGACAAGAACGAGGTTGGCCGGCTTCCCATTCTTCGGAACTTCGGGTGCAACCTGCACAGCGGCAGGCTGAATCGAGGCTGCGGTTTTCTTGCTGCGACTGGTGGTGCCGTTTCCGGTTGTCTTGCGAGCCATACAGTACTCCTTACAGATGCCCAACTCCAAGAATGGTCTTGCGTAATGAATAAGCGACATTCGCGTACTCCGGTAAGCCGCTATCCGACTAGTTGCGAAGAATGATGTACCTAACTATATCGCGAATGCCTGTGGAATTGTGCCGCAAGGCAGCGAAAAATTCGTTCCGCCGCATAAGAAAAGTTACTCTTTTGGAGACGGCCAAGATTACGTTGCCGAAAGGCTGCAAAAGTACTCCGGTAACTTGTCGAAAAGTTGCTGGTGCCAGCAGGATAGCTAAGGACAGCCTCAAGGACGCAACTATGTCATCGAGTGGCAATCAAGGGTTGGGAACCAAGGCCGCCAGGGCCAGCGTCAGCGAATTGGAGAACATGCTTTCGGAATCTCCAAGTTCGGATCGAGTCTGCCTGAAGCTGGCGCACGCCCTGCATGTGCGTCGCAGCGAAGTGGCACTGCTCAGGTTAGAAAAGGGTAGCCTGCGATTTATCTTTCCACCGGAACTGCGATCGGCGGGCGTACTGCCGCTGACCGGATCGGCGGTTGCAGCCCGGACGGCAGCGACTCGCACGCCCCTTATGTCGAATACCTTCATGCGCGTGAAACATGTCAGCCTGTTTGAAGCGGTCAAGCTGGGAGCCGAAGAAGAAGATCGAGATCATGAGCAAATGCCGATTCAGAAAATCATGTCCGTTCCCGTGATGCGCTCCGGAGGAAATGTGATGGGAGTGGTGCAAGTTTCACGCAAAGGGCTGGATGCTTCGGTCGCGGGCGCAGACTTCACCGGTGAAGACCTGCAAAAACTGGAGCAGGCCTCGGAAATTCTGGCTCGTATGCCGTTCATGCAGGAAGGCGCGGAGATTTAGAATTTGTGATTGGTAATTTGTAATTGGTAATGGAAAATCAATTGGCCATGTGTGAAATTACGATCACCAATCCCCGGTTGCCTCACACTGCCTGTCCGGCGCAAAATCCCGACGCCCAAGCCCACTGGAAGTTAAAGCCGCCGAGCTGGCCGGTGACGTCGACCACTTCTCCGATGAAAAAAAGGCCGCACACTTTGCGGGATTCCATGGTTTTGGCAGAAAGTTCGCCGGTATCGACGCCGCCCGCGGTGACTTCCGCTTTTCCGTAACCCTCGGTTCCTTCCGGCTTGACTTCCCACGCATGCAGTCGATCTTCGGCGTCAGCCCAGGCGCGATCGGAGTTGCCGGCTAAAGGATAGGTTTCGAGCCAGCGATCCGCGAAGCGGCGAGGCAGAACTTCTCTCAGCAGCAATCTCCAACTCGATGGGTCGCGAGGACGACGCGCTCGCAAATCGGCGGTGAGATTGCGGTCGGGCGCAAGGTCGAGTTGAATGGGTTGCCTGCCATCCCAGTAAGAAGAGATTTGGAGAATCGCGGGCCCGCTGAGGCCGTGATGAGTGAAGAGCATGTTTTCCCTAAACGCCGGTGGCGTGTGTTTCGTGCTGCGAGTGGAAGCAACCACTTCGGTGGAGACTCCCGCCAGATCGCATCAGCGCTTGCGGTCCTCTTCGCTAAAGGTGAGAGGGACGAGGGCGGCGCGTGGGGGCTCGATCTTCAGGCCGAATTGCCGGCCCAGATCGTAACCAAATGAGGTGGCGCCGATTTTCGCGATGGACAAGCCTCCGGTGGCGACAACCAGGCGGGACGCAGCGAAATTGGCGTCCTCGGCTTGCACGGTAAACTGGTCGTTCTTGCGCACCTCGTTCACTTTCGAGCTGCACCGGATTTCTACTCCGGCGTCGCGGCATTCCTGATCGAGCATCGCAGTGATGTCGCTTGCCGCTCGATCGCAGAACAACTGGCCGAGCTTTTTCTCGTGGTAAGGGATGCGGTATTTTTCGACGAGTCCTATGAAATCGGCCGGAGTATAGCGGGCGAGCGCCGATTTGGCGAAGTGTGGATTGGCCGAAAGGAAATTCTCCGGGCTGGTGTGCAGGTTGGTAAAGTTGCAGCGGCCGCCGCCGGAGATCAGGATTTTCTTGCCGATTCGATCCGCGCGTTCGAGCACCAGAACCCGCCGGCCGCGCTTGCCGGCTGCAATGGCACACATCAGGCCGGCCGCGCCGGCTCCGAGAACGATGACGTCGTATTTCCGATTCACGCAGGAATGAGCTTAGCAGGGTCCGGCGAGCCAGTGGCGCTAACGCGTTCACGCCGATGGAATGAGAGATAACGATGAAATTCTGAATAGCGGCGGTCAGGTGAGCGAGTTGCTCTTGCCGAACCCTTTCAGATTGTCGGTGACCGTCAGGTGGGTGATGTATTTCAGGCAATTCGTCCGATAGCACCAAAATGGGGAATGTTTCTGCGGCTATCGAAGAAATTCTTGCATTCGGGCTGTGTCGCGGAACGCTTCCGTGCCGCCACAGTCGGTGGCGGAAAATGCTCCGCACAGGTTTCCGTAGGCCAGGCACGTCGTGAGATCCGCCCCTCGGAGAAATTGGTGGAGGAATCCGGCGTCGAAGCTGTCACCCGCGCCAATCGGATCGATGACCGTTACCGGCACGGCGGGTGCGCTGAATCGGCGCCCATCCCGAATAGCAACGGCTCCGCTGGCGCCCATTTTGACCACGATGGTTTCCACCATTTGTGCCAACCGTGAAAGCGCGGTTTCCAAGTCGTCGGCCCGGGACATCTTCATCGCTTCGCGTTCGTTTGGCAGCAGGATGTCCACGTGAGGAAGGATCTCAAGGACGCTGTCCCAGCCATCCTCGGGATCGTCATTGGTGTCGAGCGAAGTGGTCAGGCCGGCGGACTTCATCCGCCGAAAAAGTTCTGGCACACGTGGCAACAGTTCACGCTGCAAAAACAGCGACGACATATGAAAGTGGGGCGCCGATGCCAGATAATCAAGGTCGAGATCCTCGAAGCGCAGTTCGGAGATTGTGCCCGGATACGTCAGGATGTGGCGCTCGAGTCCGTGGGGCAGAATGAGCGTCACGCCGGACTTTGCGCCATGCGCGATGCCGGTCAGGTCTACACCGCGTTCACGCAGGCGTTCCACCGCGAGGGCTCCGAAAGAGTCATCGCCAACCTTGGTGACGAACCCCACGCGGCTGCCAAGAGCGGCGAGATTATGCGCCAGGATGGCCGAGGAACTGCCTAATGTAATGGCAAAGCCGCTGGCCAGCAGTTCGCGTTCCGTGGGCATGTGCTCAGGCAAACCGTAGAGGATCAGGTCAAGATTGATCTCCCCGGCGATCGTGATATCAAGCTTGGACATGAAACAGGCCCGTTGGTCTTACTGCCAGTTAGTAACTGCTGGTTCTAGCGGCCGTCCTTAAGTTCGACTACGCGCGTCAGGTTTTTTGGCGAGTCGGGGTTGAGGCCCTTCTTGAGCCCGTAGTAAACCGCATACAGTTGACCCCAAATCGCGAAAGCTGCAGGGCGCGCGTACTCGGGCGACTGGAGGCCAAGTTCGATGGCGAAGTCAGAGGCATGCTGAGCCCGGTTATCGACGCGATTCGCAATCACCATGGTGGCCGCGCCGAGAGCTTTCATTTCTTCGAGCAATTCGACTTCCGCGTCGTAAGAAGTGTCCGACATAACGAACGTGATCAGCATCTGGGGACTTACGATCGATTTTGGACCGTGACGGAACTCCAGAGAGTGAAACGCCTGGGCATAGGAGCACGATGATTCGGTCACCTTCAACATGCACTCCGAGGCAATGCCGAAGAGTGGGCCCTGCGCTAGGAAGACAAAATCCAAGAAACTGCGAGACTCGACAAACAACCGCAGCCGCTGCGGAATTTCTTTCATGAGGGGCTCGACTTGTTGCGGGAGCTCGAGTAATGCGCGAAGAAAAACTTCATTACCCGAGACCATGGCTGCGAGGTATTGCAGCGCCAGCAGCATAGACGTGAACGATCGCGTCATGACCGTGCTCTGTTCGTCGGCGTCGAGAAGATTCAACGTCACGCTGCATGCCGGCTCCAGCGGCTGGCCATCCGCACAGGTGATGGCGATGGTGCGAAGATTGTAATCTTTCTCCAGCATCTGCGCGGCGCGGACTGCCTCCGAGGTACGGCCGGAACGTGAAACCACAACTGGAACATAGTCCCGTCCGGCGTGCAGAATTAGTCCAGGATACATCAGGAGGTCCGAAGCGGGGACAGCCCGCGCGGGCAGATGGAGATAGTTGAAGCTCGAGGCAGCGGCCTGCGCAAGATAGTAACTCGTTCCACAACCTACAAAGACCCACTCCGCTCCGGGCCGCGCCATTTGAACGGCCGCACGAAGTTCCGCGCTGATCGCCAGCTTTGCCAGACACACTTTCCAGCACTGGGGCTGAGAAAAGATCTCGCTCAGCGTGCGCTGGCCTTGCTCCGTTGTCGCAGACGATTTCATTGGCTCTGTTTGACTCCGCTCACACCAACGTGACTTTTACTCCGGCCTCTCTCAGCGCGTGCAAATCTGATTTCGGGATCTGCTTGTCCGTAATTACTTCGTGCACCCTCGTGACCGGCATAATGTTGCACAGGCTGCGACGCCCGAACTTGCTTGAGTCGCAAACCGCGATTATCCTGCGGGCAATTTCGACCATCGCCCGGTTCACTTCCGATTCCAATAAATTCGGGGTGAAAAGGCCAGCCTTGGTGTCGAAGCCATCGACGCCGAGGAACAAGATGTCAGCGCTGAGTTGGCGCAGAGTCCGCTCGGCCAGAGGACCGACCAGAGAAAACGAGTTCTTGCGCAGCATGCCTCCGGTCAGGATCACTTCGATGTGCGTGCCCGCCAGTTCGGCCGCGATGTTGATCGCGTTCGTGATCACGGTGAGCTGCCTCATGTCTTTCAGGGCGCGCGCAATGGCCGTCGTTGTTGTTCCGGAATCGAGCAGCACGGACTGACCTTCTTCGACTAAGCGGGCTGCGGCGTGGGCAATCTGCGTCTTCTGCTTGCGGTGGAGTTTCTCTTTCTCGCGCAGTGTCGGATCGAGCAGCGCGCCGGCTGGTACGGGCAGGGCGCCGCCGTGGGTACGGTGGATGACCCCCTGGCCGTCGAGAAACTCTAGATCTTTGCGGATCGTGATCTGCGAAATACGGAAATGCCGGGCCAGGTCCTTGACGAGCACTCGTCCATCGCGGTGCAGGACTCCAAGGATTTCGCGGCGGCGTTCTTCGTTAAGCAGACCGTTTGATCGCATCACTCGACTCGAAAGCGGGTTCAGAAATAAAACTTCAGCGCAAACTGGATCTGTCGCGGCGCGCGCGCTGCCAGCGGATATCCGAATCCAGTCTGACCGAGCTCCAAGGGCGTGGGCTCGGCGCTGATCGCGCCAAACTGTCCAAACAAAAAATTCACATGGTTGAGTACGTTGAAGAATTCCGCGCGGAATTCAAGATGCATTTGTTCGCGTATTGGAAACTGTTTGACCAGAGAAGTGTCCCAGGTTTTGTATCCCGGGCCCTCGATGATGTTGCGGCCGGCGTTGCCGAATGTTCCCAGGGGGATAATTCCGGGGATGGTGCCGTCGTCCGCAAATGCGCAGGTGTTGAACAGGGTTCCTGGGATGCACGGCTTGGCGTTGGGATTGCCGACTCGAGCGGGCCGTGAGCTATAAAAGCCGACGGAGCCGCCGGGGTCGCTGCCTGAGACATTGGTGATGTCGGTGGCGGTGTAGTAATTGCCGGTGGCGATGGAAAAAACGCCGGTCATTTGCCAGTTGCCAACAATATCGTTTACGACGCCGGAAGCGTCTTTGGCAAAGGCGCGTCCGCGACCGAAGGGCAAGTCGTAGACATAGCTAAAGACGAAACGGTGGCGCACGTCGAAGTCGGAGTTGCCATAGTTTTGGTTGGGGTAGCGCTGGTCCTGGAAGTCTCCGTTGTTCACCGATCCCAGGCTGGCGCTCGAAGCGTTGTCGAGCGCGTGGGCGAAGGTATAAGCGGCTTCGTACTGGAGTCCGTGAGAGTAGCGCTTCTCCAGGCGAACCTGCAACGAGTTGTAATTCGACTGTGCATTCGAGCGGAAGGTGTCAATGGCGACATCGAGCGCGGGATTGCAGTTTACTCCCCCATCCGCCAGCGTACAGGGGCCGGAGGCGCCGGGCGCTTCATCGTTGGCGGGACGCCGCGGCGCGGTGGGAAGCGAGTCAGTCCCCAGGACAGGAACGGCCTGATTGCCGTTGTAGAAAGCGAAGAGCTTCAAACCGCGTGAGCCAGCGTAGGAAACTTCGAGAACGGTGTCGGCAGGCAATTGGTACTCGATACCCAAATGCCACTGCTGGGTGTAGGGCGTGACCAGATGCGGATCGAGCGAGTAGAGTTCGGGTGCGTTCGGGTCGGCGAGCGGGCTTTTGCCGGTGAGAGTATTGTTCGGAAAGCCCGCGCTGAGCTGGTTGAGCGCTAAGCCGCCGTTGTTCGCGGCCGAGATCGAGCAATCCTGTGCAGAGCTTGCGGATGGCGCTTGACAGGGCGCGTTGTATGCCTCCGAAGACAAGAACGGAGGGCTGAAGCCGGGGCTCGGGTTGGAGAAGGGACCGTTTTCCTGGCCGCCATAGAAAATGCCATAACCGCTGCGGAGGACGAGCTTGTCGGACAGTTGGTAAGCCAGTCCAATGCGGGGCGCGAAATTATTGAGATCGGGGCTGATGAGTCCGCGAGAACCGTCGTTCTGAATCGTGAGCTCGGTGCCGAGTGTGGGGGTCAATTGCGCGTTTTGTCCGCTGGGAGCGATCAGCGAGAGTGAGCTGTAATTGAAGGTGGCCTGGTTGTTATTGGCTTCTTTGATGGTCGTGAAGAGTTCGTAACGGAGGCCCAGGTTGAGGGTGAGCCGCGGAGTTACCTTGAAGTCGTCGAGAGCATAGACCGCGTAAATCTGGCGGCGATAGTCGACGTTTGGGGTCACACTGGTGATGGTTCCGCCGTCGGAAATGCCCTGCATGAAAGAGGCGAAGGCCTCGCCACCGGTGCCAGGGTCGGCGAGATTGTCGTTGATTAGAAAGTTGCCGCCGAAGTCCATGTAGCCACGAGGAGCGGCCGGTTCGAGTATGGTGAACTGTTCGAAGCGCAGTTCGCCACCGAACTTCACGGCGTGGCGTCCGTGGATCCAATTCAGATTCTCGGTAAAGACATAGCTGTGCTGCTTTTCGATGGCGGGCAGGAATTCTGAGGCGCCAATGGGCGCGGTGCCATCCCCGAAGCCAAGAGAAGGCAGACCGCCGATGTACGGTCCGAACGGAACTCCGGGAAAAGTAGTGGGGGCTCCCGGGAAAGTAGAGGGGAGTTGTTGGGAGACGTTGACGTTGTAATTCAGATTGTAGCGATGGGAGCTGAGGTAATTGAAGCCAAAACGAAATTCGTTGATCAGGTTGTTGCGAAATGTGTGGAGCTCACTGGCGGCCAGGCCCTGGGCGGTGTTGTTGCTGTAGCCATCCTGAAAGCTGCCACCGTCGAGCACGTTGTTGAACGGTGAGGGGAGGAAATTACTGTCGTTGCCGTAACTGTAGCGAGCGAAGAAATTGTCCTTGTTGGTCAGAGTGTCGTCGATGCGAATGTCGAACTTGT
>PLHP01000092.1:24996-25202 GCA_003138955.1 Acidobacteriaceae bacterium
GGAGACTGCAGGGTCCGCCATTGTATGGCGAACTAGTTTGCGCCTGGGTCGGATCAAAGATTTCTCCCTGGTAAGTCGGGTTGCCTTTGCAGTCGACGACGCCTGTGACGGTGTTGGAGAGAAAGGCGGAGAAATCGCCGCCAACCTCGGCGGGCGTGGGAACCGTGGACAGCTGCGGCAGTGCCTGGCGAATGCGGAGGCCTTCG
>PLHP01000113.1 GCA_003138955.1 Acidobacteriaceae bacterium
ATCCTCTCTCATAGGATGAGTGTGATCGCCAATGCTAGACACCAATGATCACAAAGATTACCCGCACAGATGGGCGGCACCAGCGCTCTTGACCTACCAGATAGGACTTTCAAGTCCCTGCGGGGAGAAGCGTTTCGTCGTTGTCGCGTGCCCCATGCTTTACACGCGAGACGCCGAAAACAGATTTCCGGGCGGAAAGGCTGCTTCCAATCAGCATCATCGATATTCCAAGTGGCGCAGCGATCATCAACATCTCTTTTGCGACGCTCGTCGGAAATACAGAGACAAGCACCCACTCACCGATAATCGAATAGATCCCCGTAAGAAGAAATCCTGAAATCGAAGTCCATTCCGCCCAATTCAGCTTTCGTTCCTGGCTCTTCTTCACAAGACACACAATAAACGGCAGAAGGATCGTGCCAGTGTAAGTGAATACGAGCAGTGGCGCTCCAGCCATCCACGGCAGGTAGTCGATTCCGCGGAAACGCTCGCTCTCGCTATCCGTTGCGTCCCTCGAATCCGCGATCAAACGAGCGAGCAGAGTCCCTCCCCAAAGCAGGACATAGCAGCTGCGCCATGCCCACACCCGCGCTTGTCCAAACAGTAGAATGAACAGGACTGCGGGGCTTTCATTCGAGCTCAGGCGCAGCACAGACGTCCGATGAAATACACTTGAGAAAGCGTCCGGCATGTAGCGCAGGAATGGCACGAGCAATATCACCAGCGTAACCATCGCACAAATCAGCTCCCGCCAGCGCCGCCGGACCACGAGGACGGGTATCAGCAGGAGACTGTAAAGCTTCGTCCCGATCGAAATCCCCAGAAAGACTCCCCGCACCCACTTATTCCGTGCGCAAGCGAATACCAGGAAGACAAGCATCAGTGCATCCAGATTGCCGCCGACCAGAACACTGTAGAAGGGTCCATAGGTCAGCGTGATGACAAGAATCAGGGCGAAATTCAAAGCATTGAGCCGCAGCTCACGACAGAGCCAAAGTATCGCCGCCAGGGCCAGGAAAAAACTTATCGCCCGAAAAGCTATCGCCGCATTCCAGAATGGAAGGCGATGCAACAACAGTGGCAGGTAGAGTGCAGGCGGAAGTGGAACGAAGCTGGTTTCAACATATGGACTCCTGCCAGACAGGAAATATCCTGCCGCAGCGTACAGAAATTCGAAGTCGTGGCCTAAGAAAAAGCGGGCGGTGACTTCCAGTTGGTCCCAGCTGCGTAGTTTGAATTCGAAAACCATCCACTGCGCGGCGAACAGCAGCGCGATGGTTCGGCCGGCTAAGTCAAACTTGGGATTCGTGCTCATATGTCCCCATGGTGCCGCAGGCTATCAATGGAATCGAACCCACGCCCACATCGGAAGCCGCAAGCGTTGCGGTGCGTGCAGAAGACTGTCAGGCACACCCATCTGCAACTGCCTTACGCTAGATACATTATGCCCGCATAGATCTGTGCCTGTCTCCGTAACTGGCGAAACATCGCGTTTACGTTCATCGACCTCTCAGGGGATGAGCCGGCAAAGGCCCGCGCTCCAGTTTCTCCACTGTATAACCTCGCTGCATTCATTGACTCGCCCTTTTCAATCACGTAAGATTCGCGAACAGTGATCGGCCAGACCATCTCGCACTACCGCATCGTTGAAAAGCTTGGCGGCGGAGGTATGGGCGTCGTTTACAAGGCTGAGGACACCAGTCTGGGCCGCTTAGTAGCTCTGAAGTTCTTGCCCGAGGAGGCCTTGCAGGATCCGCAAGCGCTCGAGCGTTTTCGCAGGGAGGCGCGCGCCGCCTCGGCACTCAATCACCCCAACATTTGTACGATCTACGAGATTGGCCAGCACGAAGGGAATCTCTTCATCGCTATGGAGTGCCTCAGCGGCCAGACGCTGAAGCACCTGATTGACAAGCGTCCCCTGGAGTTGGAACAACTGTTGAGTCTCGGCATAGAGGTGGCGGACGCGCTCGATGCCGCGCACGCCAAGGGGATCGTGCACCGCGACATCAAGCCAGCGAACATCTTTGTGACCGAGCGCGGGCACGCCAAGATTCTGGATTTCGGGCTGGCGAAGACCACACAAGCCACCAGGCCTGAAACCGGCGATTCGCCAACCATGGCGGAGGTAGCCAGCCTTGACCTGACCCGCCCCGGAACAGCGATGGGCACGGTGGCCTACATGTCTCCCGAACAGTTAAGAGGCAAGGAACTGGACGGAAGGACCGACCTGTTCTCCTTCGGCGTTGTGCTCTACGAGATGGCCACGGGGATCTCGCCGTTCCGTGGAGAGACCTCGGCGGTGGTCACCGACGCCATTCTCAACCGGGTGCCGACCCCGCCCATCCGGCTGAATCCTCAAATCCCGGAGAAGCTGGAAGAAACCATCAGCAACGCACTCGAGAAGGACCGCGAACTGCGTTGCCAGTCGGCGGCCGAGATGCGCGCCAACCTGAAGCGCCTGCAACGCGAGATTGGCTCGTCGGGTACTTCCGTGCTTGCTGAGAAGGCGGAGCCAGCAACCGCCGGAGCAGCCGTAGCACCACCCGCTAAAACGGGACCCAAGACCACTCGGCTTCTCCCGCTTTTCGCATTCGCTGTCCTTCTCGCGGTGGCTGCCGGCGTGTTTGCGGGGGAATTGCTCTTTTCGAAGCCGCCCTCGCCGCCGCCGTCCTATCGGCAGCTGACCTTCCGCCGGGGCAGCATCCGGTCTGCGCGGTTTGCTCCGGATGGGCAGACAATTCTCTACAGCGCCGCCTGGCAAGGCAATCCCACGGATGTATTCACGGCGCGTCCAGAAGCACCGGAATCGCGCTCCATGGGGCTCAGCCACACGCAGCTCATGTCTGTGTCCTCCGCTGCTGAGTTGGCCGTTCTGCTAGACAGTAAGGCGATCGGCACCTGGGTGAACATGGGCACGCTGGCCAGGGCGCCGCTTGCCGGCGGTGCTCCTCGCGATGTGCTGGAGCGGGTGCAGTGGGCGGATTGGGGACCGGATGGCAGCAACCTGGCAGTGGTGCGTGATTCCGGCGGAAAGAATCGCTTGGAATACCCCATCGGGAAACCTCTCTATGAAACTGGGGGATGGATCGGTCACCCACGAGTTTCTCCGAAGGGGGATTTGATCGCTTTTCTCGACCATTCCATCCAAGGCGACGACGCTGGTTCGGTGGCCATGGTCGATCTCAAGGGGAACAAGAAAGTTCTCACGGGCGAATGGTTCACCGTACAGGGATTGGCATGGTCTCCGGAGGGCAAAGAGATCTGGTTCACCGCCAGCAAGACCGGTACAGATCGGACACTTTATGCCGTGACGCTTGACGGCAAAGAGCGCATGGTCTTGCGCTTGCCCGGTGCCTTGATGTTGTTGGATATTGCCAAAGATGGGCAGGTGCTTCTGATGCGCGCCAGTTGGCGTCGCGAATTGATAGGTGTTAGCGGTAGTGATTTAAAGGAGCGTGAGCTCTCGTGGCTGGACTATTCCTACCCGGCTGACCTTTCGGCGGATGGCAAGACCCTTTTGTTTGATGAGGAGGGCGGTGGAGGAGCGCTGTCCTACTCCAAATCCGGCGGGTTGTCCTACGCTGTGTACATTCGGAAAACCGACGGCTCTCCGGCCGTCCTGCTGGGAGAAGGAGGAGCGAGGGCTTTGTCGCCCGACGGAAAATGGGTGATCGCTGTGACCCAGGGTTCACCCAGACAATTAAAGCTGCTGACCACTGGTGCTGGCGAGCCGAAAGACCTGACCAACGACAATATCAATCACGCCTTCGCGCATTGGTTTCCCGACGGCAAGCGCATCCTGTTCTCCGGGAACGAGCCCGGCAAGGGAGAACGGCTATACGTTTACGAGATGGCTTCCGGTAAGAGCCAGGCGATCACCCCCGAAGGGGTGAATGGCACAAGGTTTGTCATCTCTCCCGACTCTCAGTGGGTGGCCGGAATCGGTCCCGATCAGAAGGGGTATCTCTATCCGGTTGGCGGCGGTGAGCCACGCATGATTAACGGACTGAATCCCGGCGAGCAACCCATCACATTTAGCTCCGACGGCCGCTCCTTATACTCTACCAGCCGGGTGAGCTGCCGGCCAAGGTCGATCGCCTCGATCTGCAAACCGGGAAACGCACTCCGTGGAAGCAGCTCATGCCGTCCGATCCCGCTGGGGTCGAGAATATCGGCCCGATTCTGCTGACACCCGACGCCAAGAATTGTGTCTATGGATACCACCGCATGCTGGCCGACCTTTATCTAGTCGAGGGATTAAAGTAACTACAGCTGGCAAGCCCGCAAGATTCTGGATGAGATTAAAAAGGATGCGAAGACCGACAGCATCGTGAAGCGCAGCGACCTCAGCCCTATCTACGCTCACCTCGCCAGCTAGTTCTCACGAAGGCTCCTTTTCGTTTTGGCGGAGAATCTTTTCTAATTTTCTCCTTTTGTCGGGAAAACTTAGCGAGAGAAGAAGACATTATGATTGCTCCTAAGGCGATGATTCGCAGGTAGATGATTGCTTTTGGCGGGTAAGAAAATGGAAATTCGGGGGGGTGCCCCCCCTACCTAAAATAGGTTAAGTTGATGACAGTAAGGTACTTAGATGTAAAGTATTCAAAAGATAGGACTTAGCGAGAGATTCTGCCTTATGTGTTGCTGTCCCGGTGCGTGCTCGCGGGTGCGCGCTCGCCGCTGCTATCGGTAGCGTTTCATTGGTTGTCTTCATTGGTTGTCTTCGTTGTCAAGGAGCCGTGGAAAATATCTGAGACGGCAGATGCGTTCGTCTCTGGAGACGGGCGCGCTTCTCCGATGGTGCGCTACCGGGGAATCATCGCACCGATTGTGGTGCAGGTCTGTGATGGCGGTACAGGAAAAATGTGATGAAAAAATCGGGTAGTGCGGAACTAGGGAACAATCTGCAATTTAGACGGATCCCGCCAGACCCTCACCACTGGGGTCGATGGGTGTAATCGGATTTTTCACCAACCATCCTTTTGAGATCGCGCCAACCCCACGGCTTTCATTGACTTGCCCGGTCAAGAGACGTAACATTTCCGGCCAGTGATCGGCCAAACCATCTCGCACTACCGCGTCGTCGAGAAGCTCGGCGGTGGGGGCATGGGTGTCGTCTACAAAGCTGAGGACATAACCCTCCACCGATTCGTCGCGCTGAAGTTTCTGCCCGATGAAGTAGCCAAAGACCCCCAAGCCTTGGCCCGCTTCCAGCGAGAGGCGCAGTCAGCCTCGGCCCTCAATCATCCCAATATCTGCACCATCTATGAGATCGGGCAGCAAGATGGGCAGCCCTTCATCGCCATGGAGTTTCTGGACGGCCTGACGCTCAAGCATCGCATCGCTGGGCGTCCTCTGGAAACCGAGTTGATTCTGTCGCTGGCCATCGAGATTGCGGATGCACTGGATGCGGCTCACTCCGAAGGTATCGTCCACCGCGACATCAAGCCCGCGAACATATTCGTGACGAAGCGCGGGCACGCCAAGATTCTCGACTTCGGGCTGGCAAAGGTCACGGTCACAGCCAGTTCTTCCAGCAACCTTGGGTCTCTTAACACGCAAACGGGTTCGGTGGACGCGGAGCATCTGACCAGTCCCGGCGCAGCGCTCGGCACCGTCGCTTATATGTCGCCGGAGCAAGCGCGGGCGAAAGAGTTGGATGCACGGAGCGATCTGTTCTCGTTTGGAGCCGTGCTATATGAGATGGCCACCGGGCAGTTGCCCTTCCGTGGGGAAAGCACAGCTACCATCTTTGAGGCGATCCTGAACCGCGCACCCGTTCCTGCCGTGCGGCTAAATCCCGACGTGCCGCCCAAGCTAGAAGACATCATCAACCGGGCGCTGGAGAAAGATCGAGAACTCCGTTATCAACACGCCTCCGACATCCGTTCCGAGTTGCAACGGCTGAAGCGAGATACAGAGACGGGACGAGCCCTAGCTGCGAGTTCCGGCACGGTGGCGGTCGCACAGGACAGCGGCTCTCAGGCTGCAGCCCAGCTTCCGTCGCCTCCATCGGGTTCCGCTGCTGCGCTTGCGCCATCTTCGTCATCGAGCGCCGTGAAGGTCGCCGAAGTTCCGGTCGCGGGCAGGAAACTCTGGAAGATTTTGGTTCCCGCCGCCGTCGTTCTTGTCGTGGTGACGATCGCGGGGGTGTTCTACTTTCGTTCGCGCCAAGCCACACACCGCCTGACCGAGAAAGACACGATCGTCCTTGCGGATTTCGATAACAGGACTGGCGATTCCGTATTCGACGATACCCTCAAGCAGGCACTAGCCATGCAGCTTGAACAATCCCCCTTTATCAGTGTCCTTCCGGATAACAAGGTCAATGAGGCTCTACGCCTGATGGGGAGGCGCAGCGGCGACCGGTTGACGCAGGACGTAGCTCGGGAAATCTGCGTGCGGACCGGCAGCACGGCGCTTCTGGCCGGGTCTATAGCGAGTCTCGGTAATCATTACGTGGTCGGTGTGCGTGCAGTGAATTGTCAGAGCGGGGATTCGCTGGGCAGCGCGGAAGCGGAAGCTGACGGCCGCGAACAGGTCGTTCGTGCCCTAAGCGACGCGACACGACAGTTGCGGAGCAAACTGGGAGAATCGCTGGCCTCAGTCCAAAAACCTGATAGGGTGCAAGCGGGTGAGGGCGAGTCGTACGACGTTACCACCTCTTCGCTGGAGGCATTGAAAGCTTACGCTCAAGCGATAGTTGTATACCGCGAGAAGGGCGATGCCGCATCCATTCCCTTCGTCAAACGTGCCATCGACCTCGACCCTAATTTCGCACGCGCTTACTACATGCTGGGCGTTCGTTATGGCAACCTCTCCCAAACCGCTCTAGCTATCGTCAACCTAAAGAAAGCATATGCATTGCGAGACCGGGTAAGCGAGCGGGAAAAGCTCGCCATTACGGCAATGTACTACCTGGCCGTGACCGGGGAGTTGCAAAAGTCCAATGAGGTGTATGAGGTCTGGGCGCAGACCTACCCTAGAGATGCACATCCGCACGTTGACCTAGGCAGCAATTACCTGGTTCTTGGAAGATATGACGCGAGCGTTTCGGAAAGCCTGACCGCGCTGAAGCTCGACGACGGTAACACAAATACATACTTCAATCTCGTCAGTGCTTACCTCGCACTGGGGCGGTTGGACGACGCCAAGGTCACGCTGGGGCAAGCGACTGTGCACAAGATCGATGCACCCAACCTGCACCAGTGCCGGTATTGGCTGGCATTTCTTGAGGGCGATGAGGCCAGCATGCAGCAGCAAGTTGCCGCGGTGATGGGCAAAGCCGGGGGTGAGGACATAGTACTCTCGTCGCAATCGGATACAGAGGCGTACCACGGGAGACTTGGTAAAGCACGAGAGCTCTCGCATCGGGCCATAGAGTCGGCGCGGCAGGCTGATTTCCTGGGACCGGCAGCCGTGTGGCAAGCCAACGCAGGTTTGCGTGAGGCCGAAGTCGGGAACGCTACGGATGCGCGTCAGGACGCGGTGGCGGCATTGACGCAAACTTCGGCCTACGATGTTCAGGCCATCGCAGCGTTGGCTCTGGCGCGCGCTGGTGACCTGGCGCATGCACGACAGCTCGCTGATAAGCTAAACCGCGATGTGCCGTTAAATACGATGGCACAGAGCTATTGGCTTCCCTCCATTCGGGCAGCGATGGAACTGAATCGCAAGCAACCTGACAAGGCTATTGCGCTTCTCCAGATGACTTCACCACTCGACTTGGGCCAAGCCCCTCCATTCGAGTTGGGACCGATGTATCCGGTGTACCTTCGCGGCGAGGCACTCCTCATGAAAAAGCACGGCAAAGAGGCCGCCGAAGAGTTTCAGAAGATAATTGATCACCCTGGCGTCGTTCTCAACTTTGTACTTGGTGCGCTCGCGCGCCTCGATCTCGCCCGTGCCTACGCTCTGGAAAGCGATACCGCCAATGCCCGCACTGCGTACCAGAACTTCTTCGCCCTCTGGAAAGACGCCGACCCCGACATCCCCATCCTGAAGGAAGCCAAGGCGGAGTACGCGAAGCTGCAATAGCAGCAAAGGCGATATAGGCCGTGTCCTAGCTGTTTGACGCTTTCGGTCAACTGTCGCTATCAGCGTGGCTGTTGAAAAACTCCTTCCCGCGAAATTCGCAAAAATAAAATCACGTCAGGATGCCCTACAATCGATTTTCTCGGGTCGTCTAGACATTTTCTATCCCCCTAATTTTGGCTGTTTGGGACGAAAAGTGAGTTTTTCAACAGCCACGCCTGTTGACGCCAATTGCTCCGATTGGTTCCTGCTCCATAGGCTGCACGCGCCTCGCGATCCTCCGACTGAGCTTAACGCATCTCCGTTTTCTTGATTGCGACGGCTTCGGCCGGTTTCGTAACAACTGTGTACTTTCCGGGATGTTTGAGCGCTGGCAACAGGAGCGGCCGGAAATGTCGGTACATGCAGGTGTGGCATCTCATAAGTCGGAGCAAAAATATGAAGAGAAACCTTTCCCCCAATGTCTTGGGCGCAGAGATATAGACCTCGGAGCTACCGCAATACGGGCAATTCTTTAGACCTATTCGTCGCATGGTTACCTACCCGACCCCTTTGAAGTGATCGGCGCAAACATGGGATGTAAAACTCTTTGTGGCGCTGCAACTCGAAGTTGCTCATCATTTCGTCGAAAGACTTGCCGGTGGGCGCACTAGAGAGGGTTTGAACCGCCAGCCACAATCAGAGCAACCAAAACCCCGAAAACGCTCTTGATCAATCCATACCAGCTTCCGGCTCATGGCCGCCTATGTCGCGGCGCCCCAACGAGTACCCGCTTGCTGTCAAGGGACGAAACGTTCTGGTTCGCCATTGACGGCTCCTTTCGTAGCGGCGTACTGCCTGCTTGCATTAGCTTGAATTTCATTGGTATCTCCACCTTCCTCAGGACACAAGAGTCCGCCTAAAAGAGTGCAGGCAGGCTGCCAATGTCGAGCGACGAGCGGCGATTCCTTTAATTGCATTGTTTTTAGCAAGTTAAGAGGGGGCTGGCAGCTTGGAGTAGCGGCGATTCGTGGGACTCCGGTGGCCCGGTTCCACCAGGATGGTGGTTTTCGGCCGAGCTGTTCTCTCTGATGGCTTCGACATGCTGAAGGTCCCAGCACGATATCGACAACGCGGCATACGCCATGGGGAAAAACAATGCCGCTTGCACCGTAGAGTGTGCAAAATGGTCATTAGTGATAATGGCCCGGAGCGTGCGCTTGCGCCATTCTCTCAGTGCTTACTTTACGGGCGACGTCTTCGCTACTCGCGCCGGCGCTTGCCCGGTTTTGTCGGCTATCTTTGCAATAAGGCTTGTTATGTTGTGACTGTCGAATTCGATCTGAATGCGGTAGGTGCCCTCCGAATCTTGGCCACGGTACTCCCATACCTCGGCGCCGGGCGCATCCGACTCGATGGTGTGGGTTGTGCGCCAGGGTTGGCCGAGCAGGGCCTCGATCTGCATTTTGGTGGTTTGGCCTGGGACCACTTTATCGAGGGTTGCAGCGGTGAAGTGCCGAGGGGTTCCGGGGTCAGACCTATCGTTTCCACAATGGCCAACCGGCGGCGCGAAAGAGCACAGCGCAACTGCCACTAGCGACACAAGCCACTTCGCGGTCACGTAGATTTCCTGCCTCCTGGTTTAGTTTCTGACCAACTGCTCGGCGGAACCCAGCCGAAGGTTGCGCGGCAGATCGGCGGGGTCCCGTCGCGGTACCAGCAACTCAGTGGTCGTCCTCCCCTCCTCCGCCGCCCTGTCCGGTCACAACCTGCAACGCGTTTCCTGTGAGTTTCAGAATCGTCAG
>PLHP01000278.1 GCA_003138955.1 Acidobacteriaceae bacterium
AACCGTCCCCCCTATGCCGATTTCGTGGGGCCCTGCGACTGGACGTGGGTGCGGGTGATGCGGTCGTGCCAGCACAAACCGTCCTGGTCAAGAACGCACCAGAGATAGCCGAGTCCGGCAGAAAACGCGGAAAGACATGACGCCAGCACGCGCCAGCGGCGCAAGCGGCGATTGAGCGGCGAGCCGTCAAACTCTACGAGGCGCAGCCGGGCGGCGCGAAGTCCGGGAGTCGACCCGGTATACACCACGAACAAGAATTCGTAGGCCTTCCAAAGCAGGACGGCGACCACGGCAAGCGCAACGGCGAGCGTTGGTCCGGAGAGCATTGGTCCGGCTAGCGTTGGTGCGGCGAGCGTTGGTCCGGAGAGCGCTGGTCCGGCTAGCATTGGTCCGGGGTGCATCGGGAACGGTCCGCGAACGGGGTTCAGGGTGGGGTTCAGACGAAGAAAAATTGTGGCAAAGGCCGCCAGCGCCGTTGCCAGGACAACGCCATCCACGAGAGCAGCCAGGGCGCGCTGAGCAATCGATGCTGACGGTGCGGATGGGAATGCGGAGGGGGAATCGGCTCGCCTGTCGGCCGCCTCTTGCTGGGCGGATTCGATCAGCATTCCACCCAATGCAGGAGGCGGCGGGAGCATCTCCGGGGCTTCCACAATGCGCGGACGATCACGATCAAAGACGGGATCGGCCAGGTCGCTGACCTGAAAGACCGGAATTGCGGCGGAACGTGGGAACTCGATCACCTTGGCGGAGGGCTCCGGGGATGGCTCCTGGGCGGGCTGCGATGCTGGGCGAGGTTCGGCGAAGCTGGGAGCTCCAGCGGCCGGCGGTTCTTCTTTTGTTTGGCAGGTGAAGCCTTGCGCGGTTCGCGCGGGCGCAGTCGCAACCTCCGCCGACCCAATTTCCGCCGACTCAATTTCCGCAGATCCAGTTCCCGCTGACCCAGTTGGCTGCGCAGGGCGGGACCAGCTCTCGGGCGCATCAAAAGGTAGGAGCAGTGAGGGATAGCGCGGACTCCGAGGCTTGCGCCGCGTGCGATAGCGTTCGAGGCGATGGGCAACCTCGACGCGCCAGGAATCCGGGTTCGGAGCAACGGCCGGATCAGCATTCGGATCAACGCTCGGTTCCGAGGCCGCAGATTCTGTAGCGGCGGCGGTGCTCAGCGCCGGTGCGGAGGGATCCCCGGCGGTCGGACGGTTCGGCAATCCGGGCGTCGTCAGTCCGGGCGTCGTTAGTCCAGTCGCCGATAGTCCAGTCGCCACAGTGGGGCCT
The DNA here is from genome assembly GCA_003138955.1 of Acidobacteriaceae bacterium. Classification (GTDB taxonomy): domain Bacteria; phylum Acidobacteriota; class Terriglobia; order Terriglobales; family Acidobacteriaceae; genus Acidiflorens. The sequence continues at coordinate 1,273 of PLHP01000278.1, forward strand.
TTATCAACGCGGTGGTCGTAAATCAAGTCGTTGTATGCAAGTCACGAAGAATGCCAGCGGCCAGAGCCAGGCCAGGCACAAATGCCGGAGACCATAATCCGGAAACCATAAACCGGAGACTACAAAAAATGCGCAGCTTTGCTTCGCCTGCCNNGGTCTGTCATCTGCTTCTCGCTCCCGGGATAGTAACCAGCCAGACGCTGCCCCCTGCCGCCACAACGGTCTCTGCTCCGGAGAGCGCCGCGGTCCCGGATCTGCCGACCGCCCCTGCCGGGCAGACGGAAGAACCGGTCACGATGCGGGCGGTGCAACAGGAGAAAGATGGGTCTATTTACCACCTGCGGGGCGCGGCGGAAGTTGACTATCGCACTTACATTCTGCACGCGGATCAAATCACCTACAACGCGGACACGGGCGATAGCGAAGAGGAGGGGCACGTCGTGCTGGACGGCGGCCCTTATGACGAGCACATTGTGGCCAGCCACAGCACTTACAACATCCGCACGCAAATCGGAACGTTCTATAGTGCGGTCGGAACGGTGGGAATTAAGATGCGGTATTCCCGCTACGTGCTAACCACGTCCAATCCATTTGCCTTTACCGGAAAAATTGTGGAAAAGCACGGGCCCACTCATTATCTGGTGCGCTACGGAACGGTCACAACCTGCGAGTTGCCGCGTCCGAAGTGGCTATTCAGCGGGGGGCGCATGGTGGTGGATGTGGACGGCACCGCCAAAGTCTACAACAGCGATTTCCGGCTGATGGGCATGCCGGTGTTCTATTTTCCGTTTGTGGAGCTCCCGGTCCAGAGAGAGCAGCGCCACACCGGGTTGTTGATTCCGAGTTTCGGCAATTCGTCCACCAGGGGATTGATTGCCGGCGAAGCGGTGTACTGGGCCTTCAATCGCAGTAGCGACGCCACATTGGGCGTGGAATACTATTCCAAACGCGGTTGGTTTCAACGGGCAGAACTGCGCGCTCGCCCGAGCGACAGCTCTTTCGTGTTTTTCAACTATGTGGGGATGGTGGATCGCGGTATCGGCTATCCACCGCAGAACCAAGGGGGCGAGGACGCGCATTTTCTTGCCGAGCGTTCTTTTGGGAGCTTCCGCGGCGTCGCGAATGTGGATTATTTGAGTTCGTTCGTCTTCCGCATTGCCTTCACCGATGTGTATACGCAGGCCATCGATTCGGAAGTGCGGTCGCAGATTTTCCTTTCCAATACGACCAACGGATTTCACTTCAATGCACTGGCGGAGCGCTATCAGAATTTCGAAGTCTGCAATCCGAATACTCAATTGAATGCGACCTGCACCACGATTACGCAGACGGAACTGGTCCGGATTCTGCATACGCCAAGCTTCTTCATTTCGGGCGAGGAGCGGCAGTTGGGAAATACGCCGCTGTATTGGTCGTTCGAGAGCGCGGCCGAGGGTTTGCAGCGGCGCGAGGCGCCCGAAGATTTGCAGCAGGGCCAGCTTGGGTTTCACACCGGTCCGTTGGTGGGCAGGTTCGATCTGGCGCCTTCGCTTGCGATGCCGCTGCAATGGCGGGGATGGTCGTTTCGTCCCGCGCTTACGCTGCGGGATACGTTCTACACCGAGCAGGGCAACCCGGCAAATTCCACAACCGCTGCCGACGACATTCTGAATCGCAAGTCGCTGGAGGCTTCGGTCGAGGTGCGCCCGCCGGCAGTGTCGCGGGTATTCGATCATCCGTGGCTGGGACGCAAATGGAAGCACGTGATTGAGCCGCGCATGAAGTACGACTACGTCACCGGCGTGAATAACTTTGCGGACATTTTGCGTTTCGACGCGACCGATGTGCTGACCAATACGAATGAAGTCGAGTACTCGCTGGTGAATCGTCTTTACGCCAAGCGCCTCGATCCGAACGCCAAGGATTGCGCCGCGCAGGGCATGAGCACGCTCACCATCGGCGGCGCCCCGCAAGCCGGTGCGGTGCCGTGGGAAGTGCCTCCGAACCCTGACGCGCAAGCTTGTGCCTCGGGCCCACGCGAAATTTTGAGTTGGGAGGTCGGTCAGAAGTATTTCTTCGATCCCACGTTTGGGAACGCGCTGGTGGCTGGGGAGCGGAACGTATTTACGACGACCGCGGATTTCACGGGCATCGCATTTCTGGATTCAGAGCGGCACTTTGCTCCGCTCATTTCGCGCCTGCGCATCGAAACCAGCCCGCGCACTAACACCGAGTGGGATGTGGACTACGATCTCAAGGACGGCCGCATCAATTCCAGCATGGCGCTGGTGAACTACCGCTTCGGCGCGTTTATTATGGGGGGAGGCGACGCCTTTTTGCGCGTGATCGACACTGGAACGGGAACGACGCCGACGAGCGAATTCAACCAGTTTCGGCTGTTGTTTGGCTATGGGCAACTCAATAAGCTCGGCTTGAGCGCCGCCACCAGCGTCGGTTTTGACGCGGACAATGGATCTCTGCAATATGCCACGGCGCAGACGAGTTACAACTGGGACTGTTGCGGCCTGAGCCTGGAATACCGGCGCTTTGCGCTGGGATCGGTGCGTAACGAGAATCAATATCGCTTCACGTTTACGCTGGCGAACATTGGAGCGTTCGGCAACCTCAAACGGCAGGAGCGGCTTTACTAGCCTATGATCTCAGTTCTCAGTTCTCAGAAACATCCCTCGCCGGTCGCTGAGAACTGGGAACTTCTTAGTGGATAATGGAGATTGTGAACACTGCGGCCATGCTCGATCAGAAAGCTGAGCGCTTGCGCCAGATCGTTGCCGGCCGCGGTCGCTTGATCGTCGCCTACTCGGGGGGCGTGGACTCCGCCTTTCTGGCCTGGACTGTGCACCAGGTCCTCGGCGACCAGATGCTGGCCGTGATTGCCGATTCCGCCAGCTTGGCGCGGACTCACCTCGAAGACGCGCTCGCGTTTGCACGGGAGCGCGAAATTCCGGTCGAGGTTGTGGAAACGCAGGAACTGGAAAATCCGGCGTACCTCCGCAACGATGCCATGCGCTGTTTTCACTGCAAGGACGAACTGTTTACCGTCCTCGAGCGCTACCGCGAGGAGCGCGGATTCGACGCCATCGCGTACGGAGTCAATGCCGACGACGCTGGCGATTTTCGGCCCGGGCAGCAGGCCGCGCGCCAGCATGGTGTTCTCGCCCCGCTACTTGAAGCCGGCCTGAACAAGGCTGAAATCCGGGAGCTGGCGCGGCAGGCGGAGTTGCGGGTGTGGGACAAGCCGGCCTCCGCGTGTCTTTCGTCGCGCATGGAATATGGACGCGCGGTTACGCCCGAAGCGCTGAGCGTTATCGAGCGGGGCGAAGACGCACTGCGGGCCATGGGGTTCCGGCAATTCCGCGTGCGCCATCACGGGGAAATGGTGCGCATTGAGATTGCGCGCGAAGAATTTCCCCGCGCTTTGACCGCTGAGATGGCGCGCGAGTTCGCCGCCGTGTTCAAAGGACTGGGATTCAAGTTCGTCACTCTCGACCTGGAGGGATTCCGCTCCGGGTCGATGAATCAACTGCTGACTGCCGAAGAGATGCTGCGGGGACGCAGCTGAAAATGGCATCGTGATCTACAGGCGAGAGCCCGCTCGTTGTCGCGCGGGGAGTCTTGCTGCCATGAGATAATCAAGCCTCTTGCTCATGTTCAGGTGGTTTCGACTAATGATTCTGCGGCGCGCGTTTGTGGTTCTTCTGGTGATCTGTCTGGGCTGCTCGGCCCAGTCCCCGCCTCCACCGACTTCTTCTTCCGCTCCTTCGGACATCGTGCGCGCGGTCGAGCGGCGCGTGCGGGCACAGTATTCCCTGTCACCCGACGTCAAGGTGATTGTGGGGACGCCGCGGTCGAGTGAATTTGCGAACTATGACGCGCTGACAGTTACATTTGCCAGTCCCACTAAAAAGCAGGACTACGAGTTCCTGCTCTCTCGCGACCACAAGACGCTGATGCGCATAAGCAAGTTCGATCTGAGCAGCGATCCGTACGTTGAGATCATGAAGAAGATTGACATCAGCGGGCGTCCGACGCGGGGCAACAAAGATGCCAAGGTGACGGTCGTCAACTATGACGATTTCGAGTGCCCGTTCTGTTCCCGGATGCACACGACACTTTTCCCCGGGCTGTTCAAGGAATACGGCGATCGCGTTCTTTTTATCTACAAGGATTACCCGCTCGAAGAGATTCATCCCTGGGCGGTGCACGCGGCGGTGAACGCCAACTGCCTGGGTGCGCAAAACGGCGACGCCTACTGGGATTATGCGGATACCCTGCACAGCAATCAAGACGCGATCAAAGCAAAAGGCCGCGACGGTTGGAATGCGGAACTCGACAGGCTGGCCAGCGCGCAGGGGCAGAGGCACAATCTCGACGTTCCGAGGTTGCAGGCGTGCGTCAAGGCCCAGGATGAAAAAGAGGTGCGCGCCTCGATGCGCGAAGGCGATACCGTCGGCGTGGAGGCGACTCCGACGATGTTTGTAAATGGACAGAAACTGGATGGAGCCGTGCCTGCGGAAGAGGTGCGACTGGCGCTCGACCAGGCGCTGAAGGATGCCGGGGTTGCGCCTCCGGAGCACAGGTAAACGAATTTGTAATTTGCGATTTGTAATTGAACACCTGGCGATGGCGAATTCAAATTGCCAATTACAAATTACCAATTTCTTGAGGGAAGAACTTGAAAAATCGTAACTGCTTTCGGCGAGCGGGCGTGGCCGGGGCCGGCGCGTTTCTGTTGCTCGCACTTTTGCTTGGACTTTTGCTTGGACTATCGGCTTGCAACCGCAACAGCAGCGGCGGCGACGTCATGGCTTCGGTCAATGGGCGGAAGATTTATCGCAGCGAAGTCGACAAGTATTACGCCAACCAGACGGCGGGCTCCGATCAGCAGCCGACGGGCGAGCAGGCGGTGAGCCTGCGGCTGAGCATTCTGAATGAGCTGATCGAGACGGAAATTTTGATGCAGCGCGCGGAGAAGCTGGGGCTGCTGGCGACGGACGAAGAAGTGGACCGCAAGCTGAACGAAATCAAATCGCCATACACCGCCGAAGAATTTAACAAGCGGCTGCAAGACAAGAAGATATCGCTGGACGACTTCAAGCGCGACCTGCGGCGCTCGCTTACCCGCGACAAGGTGTTGAACAAGGAAATCACCTCGCGCATCAACATCACCGACCAGGACGTTTCCGGCTACTACAACGAGCACAAGGCCGAGTTCAACCTGATCGAAGCGCAATACCACTTGGCCAAAATCATGGTCTCTGGAATGCAGAGCCCCCAGGTCCACAACCTGCAGAACAGCAAGGCGCAGAACGATGCCGAGGCGCGCAAGAAAATCCAGATGATCGCCAACCGCCTCGATAGTGGCGACGACTTCGCTACCATGGCCATGAATTATTCCGAAGATCCGGAGACCAGCAACAACGGCGGAGATTTGGGAATGGCTCCCGAGTCTGCGCTCAAGAACGCCGATCCGGCAACCCGCGAAGCGGTGATGAAGCTCAAACCGGGGCAATACACGCCCGTGATTCCCATGGTCAGTCCGACCACTCATGAGCCCGTCGCTTACATGATCGTGAAACTGATTTCGAAGGAACCGGCGGGCCAGCGGGACTTGAATGATCCGCGGGTGCAGCAGGCCATCCGCCAACAATTGCGCGATCGGCGGGAGCAGCTATTGAAAGCGGCGTACTACGAGAGCCTGCGCGACGACGCCAAAGTCACGAATTACTATGCGCAAGAAGTGCTGAAGAATTTGTGAGCCGCTAAATAGCGGCGCGATTCGATGCCCCCGGCCCCTAAAGGGGCCGTTCAAACAGGCGGCTTTCGGCATCGCTAAAGCGATGCCCTGATACGAAGCTCTGATACGAAGCACCGATACGAAGCCCTGGAAACCTGACTTTTCACTAGCCTTCCAGCTTCCTGGTCAAAACTTCGTTCACCAACTGAGGATTGGCTTGTCCCTTCGAGGCCTTCATGACCTGGCCCACAAAGAACGCGATCATGGTCTTCTTGCCCGCGCGATATTGCTCCACCTGCTTGGGATTGGCCGCGATTAACTCATCGGCTAGTTTCTCGAGGGCCGACGTGTCGCGCGACTGCTCGGGACGCCCCTCTGCTTCGTAAACGGCCGGGAAGTCCTGTTTACGTTCGAAGCAGAGATCGTAAAGATCCTTCAGCATTTTGCCCGAGATTGCGCCCGACTCAACCAGATCGGCCGAGGCCGTAACCCCAGCCATCGAAATCGGCGACTGCTCGAGTTCGAGGCCCTGCGCTTTCAGGCGTCCGAGCAGTTCACTCTGCACGAGGTTGGCGACGCGCCTCGGATTTTTTGCCGTGCGGGCGGCGGACTCGAACTGATCGGCCAGCGCGCGCGTCAGCGTCAGTGTGTGGGCGTCGCCTGCGGTGATGCCGTACTCCTTCATCATGCGCCGGCGGCGCGCTTCGGGAAGCTCGGGCAAGCTGGCGCGTATGAGGGTTTGCCATTTCTCATCCACTACCAGAGGAAGCAAATCGGGCTCGGGAAAATACCGGTAGTCGTGCGCCTGCTCCTTCGAGCGCATGCCGTGAGTCTTGCCTTCGTGTGCGTTGTAAAGGCGCGATTCCTGCGTGATCTTGCCGCCGGATTCGAGAATCTCGATGTGGCGCTCGATCTCATACTCCAGCGCCTGCTTGACGAAGCGGAACGAGTTAACGTTCTTGATTTCAGTTTTGGTGCCGAATTCTTTTTGGCCGCGGGGCCGCACGCTGATGTTGGCATCGCAGCGCAGGGAACCTTCTTCCATGTTGCAGTCGCTGACGCCGGTGTAGAGGATGATTTCCTTAAGCCGGGTGAGGTACTCGTACGCTTCCGCTGGCGATCGCATGTCCGGTTCGCTGACGATCTCGGCGAGGGGCACGCCGGTGCGGTTCAGATCGATTGCGGTCTTCGAGGCAGCGTCGGCGAAGCCCTCGTGCAGACTCTTGCCCGCGTCTTCTTCCAGGTGCAGGCGGGTAATGCCGATTTTTTTCTTGCTGCCGCTCGTCTTACTTTCGTGCGTCCTATTTTCGTTCAGGTCGATTTCGATGAATCCGAACTCCGCTAACGGCTTGTCATACTGCGAGATCTGGTAGCCCTTCGGCAGGTCAGGATAGAAATAGTTTTTCCGCGCAAAAATGGAAACTTCGTTGATGCGGCACTCCAAAGCCATCGCCGCCAGGGCCGCGAATTCCACGGCCTTGCGGTTCAGCACCGGCAAGGCTCCGGGCAGCCCCAGACACACGGGGCACACATTCGTGTTCGGCGGATCGCCAAAACGGGTGGAACATGAGCAAAAGATCTTCGACGCGGTCAGCAGCTGTACGTGGACTTCGAGCCCGATGACCGGCTCGTATTTCGCGAGGAGATTGTCGGAAACGGCTGAAGGTGTAGCCATAGCAAGAAATTATAGCTGTCGGTCCGAACAGCTTTTGATTATTCAACGCTTAAGGGCGAAGGCTGCAAAGATCACGGCTGCGACACCCACGATCACAATACCTGCGAACTTTACGAATGATTGGACGATAGGATTATCTTCGATATCCGCGAGAGCCGGATCGTCCCTGAGATAGGAATGCACAGATTTCAGCCAAAAAACGGCTGCAGCTGGTCTGACGAGCATTAGAACGCCGAGCAGCGCAAATACCGCCAAGGCTAAGAACAAGCTTTCTCTCCGCTCACGGTTTTCCGGTTTCCGGCGCACTCAAATACTTTTCCATCGGAATTTCGAAATACATTAGCTCAGTGCCTTTCGCGTCTTGGACTCCCGTCAGGTAGAAGCTGGCGCCGGCGAGGGGATTCGAGATGCCGGCGATATCGAAAAACAAAAAACCACGCGCAGTGGAGTGCGGTTCCACCGCCTTGGCGCCAAACTGAGCCTGCTCGATTTCATCCCAGGTCTTGCGGCTGACGCCGCCTTTGACCTCTTTTTTGGGGAGCGGAATGGGCAGCGTAACTTGCCCGTCGTTCCGCGAGGGATGCGAGAGCCGGCGCAGCAGATCGTCCATGGTCGCGGGGAACAGCTTGCTACGATCTTTGGTATTCAACTGGGCCTTCATGCCGACGAGTGAGACGGGCTGATCGCCGTCATTGGTGATGACGAAGAAGACCGGCATGTATCCGGAGTTGCGGTAGTTGACGGTGAAGATCGAGGCTTTGTCCTCCAGGTCATAGGGATCGACTGCGACCACAACTTTTTCCATGGGGTGATCGTCGTGTGCCGGGTAGGTGCGAGCGGGCCGCGCCGCGGGCATTACAAACTCTTTGGCCGCAAGCGCGCCAAGACAGCAGAGGAGCACAAGAGCGCAGACTGCCGCAAAGCGCGAGGCTTGCGGCATGGGCGCGCGAGGTGATTCTTGCCGACCTGCTTTGTGCATACGTGGATTATAGGATGCCGAACGATAGGATGCAGTCAGCGGGATGCAGTCAGCGCAAGCGGTGGCGTCCGATCGGAGATCGGATTTTGGCCCGCCATTTAGAATGGGACTTCTCTTCATGTATGCGCTCTACAGTGCGCTGCTCGCTTTTTTTCTCGTGCTGACGCTGCCCTACTGGCTGCTGCAGATGATGCGGCACGGCAAGTATCGTGCGGGGTTGCGCCAGAGGTTCGGCGCGGTTCCGCCCGCCTTCGCCGGTCGCAGCGAGAGACGCACAATCTGGGTGCACGCGGTTTCGGTGGGCGAGGTTGTGGCTTCGAGCGCGGTCGTAAAGGCGCTGCAACAGAAACTCCCGTCCCATCGCGTAATGATTTCGACGACCACCAGCACCGGGCAGAAACTCGCCGCGCAGCGGTTTGGCGCGGAGAACGTGTTTTATTTTCCCCTAGACTTCGCCTTCGCGGTCCGCCCGTACCTCGATGCTTTGCGTCCGGAACTCGTGGTTGTCGCCGAAACTGAATTCTGGCCGAATTTTCTCCGGCTTGCCAAACGCAGCGGGGCTCGCATCGCCGTGATCAACTGCCGTATTTCCGACCGCTCGCTTCCCGGCTACAAGCGGCTCCGGTTCTGGCTTCCGAGATTGCTGGAGAAGGCGCTCGGAAACGTCGATGTTTTTTTGGCCCAGACAGAAGAAGACCGGCAGAGGCTGATAGAAATTGGAGCGAGCGAATCGAAAGTTACGATTGCTGGCAACCTGAAATTCGATGTGGCGCCCCCGCCATCGCCGGCCATCGTTGCCAGTCTGCGCGAGGGCTTCAGCCGCTCTGGAGCGGGGCCGGTTCTGGTGTGCGGCAGCACGCTTGAGGACGAAGAAGGCTCGCTGCTTTCGGCGTTTCGCAATATTCTGGCGAATCATCCGAAGGCCGTGATGGTCCTTGCGCCGCGCCATCCGGAGCGTTTTGCGGAGGTTGGGGAGCTCGTCGAGAAGCTCGGCTTCCGGATGTGGCGGCGTTCTCTGTGGAGCGGCGAACCGCTCGCTGGCGGCGTGTTTCTGGTCGATAGCATCGGGGAGTTGGCTGCGCTCTATTCGCTGGCCACGGTCGCGTTCGTCGGCGGGAGTCTGGTGCCGCGCGGCGGACACAACATTCTTGAGCCTGCACTCTACGGCGTTCCCATCGTCACTGGCAACCACTACGAAAATTTTCGCGACGTGGTCAATTTCTTTGCCAGCCGCAATGCGGTCCGCATAGTTGGGCTGGCGGAGATGCCGCTGGTCTTCATGGAGCTGATCGAAAACGGCGACGAGCGAACCATGCTCGGCCGGAACGCGCTGGCAGCGCTCGAATCGCAGCGCGGCGCCACGGCCCGAACCGTTTCAGCACTGATCAAACTAATGAGCGTTCCGTCATCTGACGCTCAATCGAAGAACGAGCAAGCCTCGGGCGAGGGCTCCGCATGAATCCGCTCACCGGACTTTACGGCGCCGCCACCGCTCTTCGAAACACGCTGTTCGATCGCGGTGTGCTGTCTTCGCGGCGGCTGGAGCGGCCCGTGGTCAGCGTCGGGAATTTGTCGGTGGGTGGTTCGGGCAAGACGCCGTTCGCGATTGCGCTCGGGGAACTGCTTAAGGCTCGCGGTATTCGTTTCGACGTGCTCTCACGCGGATACGGCCGCAAGACTCGCGGCGTTCTAATCGTCGAGACCAATGGCAACGCCGCCGATTTCGGCGATGAGCCGTTGCTGATCGCGCGGCGGCTGGGCGTTCCGGTGATTGTCGGTGAAAGCCGCTATGAGGCGGGGCGAGTCGCCGAGCGGAAATTCCAGACGCAACTGCACATCCTCGACGACGGCTTTCAGCACCGTTCGCTGGTTCGCGACTTCGATATTGTACTGATGACAGAGCGCGACTTCGACGACCGGCTGCTGCCCTCGGGGCGGCTGCGCGAGCCGTTGTCGTCGTTGCGACGCGCCGATGCGATCGTGTCGCCCGCAGGCTTGGCGGTGGATCATCCGGCGCTGCGGCAAAAGCCGATCTGGCGAATTGAGCGCGAGCTCGTTCTCCCGAGCCTGCCTTCGGCGCCCGTAGTCTTCTGCGGCATCGCGCGACCCGAGCAGTTTTTTGCGCAGGTACGCGCTGCCGGAATCACGCCTGCGGCAGAAATCGAGTTTCGCGATCACCATGCCTATGACAGAAGTGACATCGCGCGGTTGCTGGCCATGCACGGCAACCTCGGCGCCAGCGGATTTCTGACCACGGAAAAAGATGCGGTCAATCTGGGGTCATTGCAGGCGGATCTCAAACCGTTCGCGGTTGCCGCGCTCAGCCTTACGCTGCATCACCCCGCCGACGTTGTAGATGCCATTTTGGCGAGAACCATTTTCGCAAGAATCATTTCTCAATGATCAGGGAATAATGATCAATGATGGGAAGCCCCGCTCGTGAGAAAATCTGGGTTGCATCCGATGGACCAGAATATGGACCAGAATATTGCGATCAAGCAGATTGATGACAAAGCATATTAAAGAGAACGGCCGTCTGCGCCTCAGAAAGATCGTCGAATTTTTTCCCAAGCTCACGGTCACCGTGCTCGCAGATCTGGTTGCCGACGAGTTCGTGTTCGGCGAGATTTCTCGCGTCTCGCGCGAAGCGCCCGTGCTGATTTTGACGCACCGCGATCACAAGGTGGTGCCTGGCGGCGGCGCCAATGCCATCTACAACCTTGCCGACCTTGGCGTGAACGTCCTGCCGGTTGGGGTGGTGGGCGACGACGAACCGGGAAAGCTGCTGCTGCGCGCTTTCCGTCACAAACGCATCCCGGTCAGCGGTGTTTTCAAAGAGAAGAGCTACAGCACAGTTACTAAAACGCGCATCCTGGCCGGATTCGCGCACACCGCCGGACAACAGGTCGTGCGCCTTGACCGAGAGCCGAGCGAAGGTCCCAATGCGCACTTGCGCCGCGAAATCGTGCTTGCGGCCCGCGAATTCGCGCGCGCCTCCGATGCCCTGCTGGTTTCCGACTATGGATACGGGGCCGCAACGCCATCCCTGCTGAATGCGATTCGGGAAAAGCGCGGACTCGACAAGGTTCCCGTGACGCTTGACTCGCGCCATCGCATGCTCGAGTTTTCCGGGGTTACGGCGGCAACGCCCAATGAGTCTGAGGTGGAAGAAGCTCTCGGCATCCGCATCGGCAACGACTGGGAGCGGCTTCTGGCCGCCGGAGACCAGATCGCAGGCGAGATGGATTTAGAATCGCTCGTGATCACGCGCGGTAAGGATGGCATGGTGGTTTTCCCGCGCCGTCACAAGCCGGTGGATATTCCGATCCATGGCAGCGATGAAGTCGCCGACGTGACCGGCGCCGGCGATACCGTCGTTGCGGCTTTTACCGCTGCCCTGGCTGCGGGCGCAAGCGCCGAAGAGGCCGCGCATTTGGCGAACTACGCGGGCGGCATCGTGGTGATGAAGCGCGGCACCGCCACGGTCAGCCAGCAGGAATTGCTGGAGGCGCTGGATAAGACGCCGCCAGTGGCTCGCGAGCATTAGAGTGTGGGGACGGGGCTTTGTCCCGTCCCGGCGGGGCGGAGCTCCGCCACCACACGAACGAGTCTGGGCATACGGCCGAGATCATATTTCGAGATCATACTTCTAGATCATTGAACACATCACTCCATCAGAAGATTGTTTCGCGCGACGAGCTTCGGCGACGCGTGGCGAGATGGCGACGCGCCGGCGAGCGCGTCACGCTGGCCAACGGATGTTTCGATGTGCTGCACGTCGGCCATGTACGCTACCTGCATGCGGCGCGGGAGCTTGGCGGCAAACTGATTGTCGCGGTGAACGCCGATGAGTCCGTGCGCGCGTTAAAAGGTGAAGGGCGGCCTGTGATGCCGGCGGAAGAACGCGCGGAAATTCTGGCGTCGCTGGCGGATGTGGACGCCGTCGTGGTCTTTCCAGAAACGGACGTGCGCGCCATCGTTCGCGAAATTCGTCCCGATTATCATGCCAAGGGCACCGACTACACGGTGGAGAGCGTCCCGGAGCGCGACGAGGTCGAAGCCTGTGGAGGCCGCGTCGTCATTGTGGGCGATCCTAAGAATCACTCGGCCAGCGAGATCATTCATTCGCATTCGCGCTCGCGCTCGCGGCTGGGGCCGCGAAAATCGTGAGGCGCTGCGGATGGCGGCGACGGCTGCGACCAGGGCGAGGGCTGCGACTAGAATGACCGGCTCCTTTTCTCTTCCAGCCAGCGCGCCGCGATTCGAGAGCCTGCTGGTCGTGCGCCTCAGCGCCATGGGAGACATCATTCACACTCTCCCTGCGGCGGCCGCGCTGCGCCAGGCTTTTCCTCATGCCACCCTGGGATGGCTTGTCGAAGAGCGCTGGGCGGAACTGCTGTGCACGCTGCGCCATCCGCGAGCGGGGCGGCGCTCTCCGCAACGCCCGCTGGTCGACCGCATCCATGCTGTGAACACGGCGGAATGGCGGCACGCGCCGTTTTCGTTCAACACCTGGCAGCAGATGGCCGCGGGCCTGAGTCAGTTGCGCGGAATTCAATACGACGCGGCGATTGATTTTCAGGGCGCGGTTCGTTCGGCATTGCTGGCCCGCTGGTCGGGCGCGCCCATTGTGTATGGGAGCGCACAACCGCGCGAGAATGTTGCCAGCATGTTTTACACACGAAAAGTCCTTTTGCAGACGCAGGGCACGCACGTGGTCGAACAGGCGCTGGCGCTGGCGGGAGCGGTCGTTTCAAGTGCGAGCGTTTCGAGCGAGATCGCAACTGCGATCATTCCAAGCGCAAGCATTCCAACACCGACGGCGGAAGCTCGGGTGGAGTTTCCGGTGGACCGGGATGCAGAGAACACAATTGCCGGCTTCACGGCGGAGGGGAACGGCTTCGCGATTCTCAATCCCGGCGCGGGCTGGGGGGCGAAGCGGTGGCCGGTCGAGCGTTACGGAGAGGTTGCGAAAGAACTCGCGAAAGATGGATTATGTTCGCTCATAAACTACGGACCTGGAGAAGAAGAGCTGGCCGTGGCCGTGGAAGCCGCGGGCGCCGGGGCGGCGCGAAAAATCTCCTGCTCGATTTCTGAGTTGATCGCGCTTACGCGGCGGGCTCGCCTCTTTATCGGCGGCGATACCGGGCCGATGCACCTGGCGGCGGCTTTGAAAGTTCCGGTGGTGGCAATTTTTGGTCCGACAAACCCGGCGCGCAACGGCCCCTTCGGGACACGATCGATTGTGCTGCGAAGCGCCAGCAGTATGACCGACCACACCCGGCGCCGCGAGCCGGAACAAGGTTTGCTCGAAATCACTGTCGGCGAAGTCGTCGCCGCGACTCGGAAGCTGTTGCGGGGTTGATCAGGTGAGTGAAGTTTCACAATCCGAAGTGCAACCCTCCGAGACCACCGGCGACACCTGGTCGCGCGTGGCCCGCCGCATTCGCGTGCCCCTGGGATTTATTTTTGCGGTTGTATACGTCTGGCTGGCGCGGCCCACCAGAACTTCGCTCATCGCGGGCGCACTGGTGCTGCTTCCCGGGCTCGTCTTGCGCGGACTGGCTTCCGGCCACCTGCAAAAAGACAAGCAGCTCACCACCAGCGGCCCCTATGCGTACACTCGTAACCCCCTGTACCTGGGCTCGCTGGTGCTGGCCGCCGGCTTCGCCATCGCGGCGCGCAGTTGGTGGATCGTCGCGATCATGCTCCTGATGTTCGCCGTGATTTATGTCCCGGTCATCGCCGGCGAAGAGCGTTACCTGCGCCGGACGTTCCCCGAATACGACGACTATGTCCGCCACGTTCCGCGCATGTGGCCGCGGCTTTCGCCCTACGGCAGCCGCCACAGTGCGTACTCTTTCGCACGCTACTGCAAGCACCGCGAATACGAGGCCAGCATTGGCTGCGTGGTGGTGCTGGCCGTCCTCGTCGTCAAACTGATACTCAAGCTGGTGTGGTAGTCTGCCGTGACGCATGATCCGGTTACCTCAGGGGCTAAAGAGTGGGCGAGAGAACTGGGCCGTCCCGCCGGGACTTCGGTGGTTTTTCCCGTCGTACCCCGCGCTGAAGCGCGGGGCTAAGCTGGCTCGCCCCTACCGGGGCTGGATTCTCGAGCATGGTGGGCTGCTCCGCGTTTCGCTGCTTTATGGTTCGCTGCTCTCCTGCCTGATCCTCCCTATCGCGGCCTGGTTGACGGCGCAGCAACGGCCGCCCACGGCAACGATTGGCCCTGCTCCGGTGCGGATCGCGCCGCCGCGTCCCAACTATCCGTTTCCCGATGGACGGAGTTACGTCTATTCGGCGGAGTGGCATCTGATCACCGCCGGGACCGGTGTCGTGCGAATGGATACCGCCGGGAACGAACGCAGAGTTACCGCATCCGCCGAATCTTCAGGAGCGGTCAACGTCATCTTCCCGGTGCACGACCGCTTCGAATCGCGCTTCGATCCGCGAACGTTCTGTTCGCTCTCGATCTTCAAGCACAGCGAGGAAGGCGCGCACAAACGCGAGACTTCGATCCACTTCGATTATGCGGGCAAGAAAAGCACGCTCGATGAAAAGAACCTGAAGACGGGCGAGACCAAGCACGTCGAAAACGACCTTGCCGGCTGCGCCACCGACGTCATCACCGGCTTTTACTACCTGCAGTCGCTGCCGCTGCAACTCGGCGCCAGTTACGAGTTCCCGATCAGCGACGGGAAGACGACGATCGTCCATGCCACCGTGGACAAACGCGAGCAGATCAAAGTGCCGGCCGGAACATTCCCGGCCGTAATGTTGACGGCCGAAGCCAAGTCCGGCCCGCTGCAGTCGAAGGGCAAAGTGTGGGTGTGGTATTCGGAGGATCCAAGTCACACACCGGTGCAAGTGCGCGTCAAGCTGGGATGGGGCACGCTGCTGTTTCGCCTGCAGCGGATCGAAAAGTAAACCCCATTTCGGGGCCCCCAGCTGACTTTGTTTTTGCCTGTTTACTAATAGGGTATTAACCTGTGTTTACCACTACCCCCCTACCCCCTGCTATTGGAATCATAGGGTTAGGGGGACTCTTCCCGCCAAAATCTAGAGCGCACAGGACTTATTTTCAAAATATTCCGGAATAAGGAGTTAGCTCGATTCTTCGCTCTTTTCTCTCAAAACTCACAGTTTCGGCGGCTTGCTGACGCCCGCCCATTGCCACAAATTGCCTCGAATATAGTTATCAAAGAGCCACTAGCAGGTTGGGCTGGGCAGCTTCGAGGGCCGCTTTGGTTGACGGACGCACCTCTGCCCTGACACGACAGGTCAATTTCCATTGTCGCCGATGGCCGGTTGGAGGTCTGTGATGGCGCTCACTGGTTGATTGTGATGAAAAAGAAAACCCTGAAACTAGGGGTGCGCAGCTGGCGATAGGGCTCAGAAACCGCTCAATGAGCGATATCGCGATTTAACAACAATCGGAAATCAGCCGCTGGGTGACTTGACACGCTCTCAAGTAGTGCCTACGCTCGTCCCTTGTGCCAGTGAACTCATTCAGCCGGCTGTATTCATCAAAAACTGATGAGGAACTATTGGCTCTCGCTGCCGATCAGGACGCCCTGACTGAAGATGCACGCTCCGCCCTCGCGGAAGAACTAGAGCGGCGCAATCTCGCCATCGAATCGTCGGTCAGCACCGATAACGAAACTGCCGCGGTAGCCCCGTCAGACTCCCCCTCCATATTTGTACTTCGGGCGAAGTGGGTGGGCTTGTGGCTACTTAATACGCTGATCGCGACAATCGGCGTGGGGTTCACTGAAGGTCTGGTGACGGAGTCCATCCGCCCCTTCACGACCTTGGCGACGAGGATTCGTCTTACGTGGACCCCTTACTATCCACTGCCAGTCATCGCGGGCCTTGTGGTTGGCTATTTCACCTATCTCTGCTTCAAAGGCTCATACCGCTATTGGGCTTGGGTTGCGCCTGCCGCTCTCGTGATGGATGCTGTTGTCAAATGGAGGGCGGCTAATCAGTCTTCGTGGGCGGCGGCTGGCGTCCATTTCTTTGGGTATATGCCGTGGCCTGCGAGCCGCGATCAGGTCAACTCTACGTTGTTCCTATACATGTCGTTTTGTTACTCGTTCGGCGCATTCGTTCAAACAAAACTCCGAAGGACGGCGAGAGGGTAAAGCCTTTTTCCCAGATTAAAGACAGATGTTGCAATCAGATGGGATGAGAAGGC
>PLHP01000053.1 GCA_003138955.1 Acidobacteriaceae bacterium
GCAAAGCTTGTCAGTTGCGAAGAAACGGATGCGCCGGCGGCTGCTGCCTGCGCGCGTTCTTCGGTCGGGGCCATGCTGGCCGGGGCCGCGCTCGCCGGCTGCGGGGGAACACTCTCGTTGGTCGGAACGTCTTTTCGGACACGGCTGACGGCGGTGCGGATGGTGCTCCGAGCCTGGTCTTTCGCAACCGGCTTGGTGAGAATCAACTCCGCGCCCAGGCGAAAAGCGGTGGGCAGGCCGGCGCGGCCATCGACAATGGCGATCGGGACAGGGTTGTTGCCGCTTTTTCCGCGACGGCAAACGTCAAAAATCAGCTTGGCGGCCGGCAGATTTTCGCAATCGACCAACACCAGGTCGAAGCCGTGCGAATTGATCCTTTGGGCAGCGGAGGCTCCATCCAGGGGACGCTCGCAAGTTACCGACATTTCTTCCAAAACTCCGGTAATTGCGCTGACGGCCTGGTCATCGGGCGACAACAGCAGAGCATGAGGCATAGCTCTCTCATGCTAGGAACCGCGGTCGAAAGCCGCAAGTTACCGGGGTAAGGGGCCTACTGCGGCGGCGATACGGCACAAAGCCGATTTGTGATGAAAAAGTCAGCGGGGATCTTACTTCAACACAAGGGCTACCGTAACTCCTGCTACGACATTGACGATGAATCCTATCACGATGGCAACACCCCACATCTGTCGCTTTCCCCGAAGAGAGGCATAAACGTTTAAGTTTCGCCCGAACAGGTAAAAGGATTGCGGATAAAGTCGCTCGCCGACTTTGCGACCGCCGAGAAGTATAAGGGCAAGGGCAATTATTGCAGCAAGGGCGAGAATACCGACGCGCAGACCGACCAAAAAGTCGCTTACGTTAGTAAAGTTGCTCAGTTGAGTCAGTAAGAGGGCGTCGAGTTTTTGGTTCGTATCGTTCGACTTAATCGCTTCAGCGACCTTCTGATAATATTCGTTGCCCTTCGGTATCAAGGTGGGGTCGATGTTTACTCCGATCCTCATCGCGTGCACGTAAAGCACGACGCAAGTGAGCAGAAGAACGGAGAGCAACGGCAGAAAGAAGTTAACTGCGTGCCTAATTCCCGGTTTAAAGACGAGCATTTTTACCGGCCAACCGCAGTCTTCTCGAAGGCTCAATAACGCTTCCTGGAGTTGACTAACGTTAAACTGGAAATCCTCGCTATTGCTAAATCCGGAGACTCGGATTTCACCCTCAGTCGAAAACACCACCTCGATTCCAGATCTGCGCAGGCGGGTGTACCTCAGAGTGAGGGATCGGACCTTATCGGGAATTCTATTCAAATGCTTTACAAGCTCGTCCAGCGATTTGAGATCGTTCGTCTCCCGCCCTGTTGTAGTAATCGAATAGTGAGTCTTTATCGGTTTGTCGCCGTCAGGATCGGAGACTGCCCTGCTTGCAATCTCGTCAATTTGGCGGAGGCTCTGCTCGTCGACGACGTATCCGGCAGCCTTGATCCCCTTCGAAACTCGGGTTGCTCGCCGTTCTTCCATTAGATGGAGGCCGCTGTTGGGCTATTATTGCACTGTGCGGTGGGTCGGCGATAGCACTGACCATTGGCGGGTGGCCCGTCCAAGCTTCGCTTGGGCGGGGCCTTTGACCTCTTTTCATCACAAACGCCCAGTGAGCACCGTCACAGACCGCCAACCGCCCATCCGCGACAATAGAGATGACCTGTAGGCCAGGGCCGAGGTGCGCCCGTCTCCCAAGACCGCCATCGAAGCCGCCCATTCCCATTTTGGGATGCTCTTTGACAATCAGTCGAGGCAAAATCGCCGCTAAGTCATTGATTCTGGATATTTTACCTATAAGTCATTTAAACTCAAAGATTTGACGGAAGATTCTACCCTAACCTTATGATTCCACACGGCGAGGGGGGTGGGGGGTACCCTATACCAATGCGTTAGTAACGCAAGAGTAACTACCCCGGAAATTTCATCCCGGCCGTTGCCATTCGACCCGACTTTTCCGCCGAATACTGCGGTGAACTCGGCATTTGGCCAGTCGCTGTGGTCAAATAAGATTCACGATGACAACCAGGTTAGTGGCATGGCGCCGCAAGCTTAAGGCGGTGGAACGGGACGCTCATGGATTGTGGCAAATCCTGAAGGCCGTGGCGTCTACGGATCATCCTCTGCTGGCGCATCTGATCCCGATCCGGCGCTGCAATCTGGCTTGCACTTACTGCAACGAGTTCGACGATTTTTCGAAGCCGGTGCCGACCGAGCAGATGCTGCAGCGGGTGGATCGGCTGAAGGATCTGGGCACTTCCGTGATCACCATCAGCGGGGGCGAACCGATGCTGCATCCGCAACTGGATGACATCATTCACCACATGCGGAAACGCCGGGTCGTTTCGGGGCTGATCACCAACGGTTATTTGCTGACTGCCGACCGCATACAGCGGCTGAACCGGGCGGGCCTGGAGTGGTTGCAGATTTCGATTGATAACGTGAATCCCGACGAAGTTTCCAAGAAAAGCCTGAAGGTGCTCGACCGGAAGCTGCAGTTGCTGGCCGAGCACGCGGAATTTCACGTGAATATCAATTCCGTGGTGGGCAGCGGGGTGAGCCATCCGCAGGACGCGCTCAC
>PLHP01000210.1 GCA_003138955.1 Acidobacteriaceae bacterium
CACGCTGCGCGCCCAGGGAGCGACTCGCGCCAGTGACGCGCGCTTGAGTTCCCCGGTGTCATCATGCGCTTCCATGTACTTCATTTCGCCGTGCTTCCCTTCCGCGATCCAAGCGGGAAAGACGTGCAACTCGCCGAAGTCGCGGACCGGGGCAATGCCGCAGAGATCGAATCCGGCCGCGCGCGCGCACCGCTTGATGCGGGTTGGAAGGTCGGGGAGCAAGTGGGCAGTCACTCGCGGCCAGTTCGGCCGCCGGGGCGGAACTCGCATTCTCCAGAAAAGGCTACCACTGCGTGGTTGTGAGTGCTAACGCTGGTGGCGACAGTTGAGGAGAGCCATCATTTCCAGTGTGGTTGTTCGAGACTGGTGACCGTCAGCAAAACAGGCGTGTGGTGGTGTCCCGTATGCGCTCCAAACAGAGAACCTGTTGCAACAACTCTTTTGCCCAATAGCGCCTTGAACTGCTCGTAGGCCTTTGGGTCGAGCACCAGTTGGACTCTGCGTATGTTCTTCTGCGCTGGGTTGAGGTCGGGATCTGTTTTATCCTCATCCACGCAAATCGGAGAGTCCAGATTGAGCAACCAATAGGTTTCGGCCTCATCTCCCTTGCGAATGTCCTCATAGTTTGGCGGTCCCGCGAAAGTCTTGCGGACCAGTGTGCCGTGCAGGGCTGCGACGGCAGGTTCATAGGACCGACAGCCCGAAGGTTCAAGCTGCGCAAGACAGCCGAAAGATGAAAACAGCAACAAAAGCACCGCTGTTCGCGGGAATGACATAAGCGAATCAAATCCTCGTCCGACAGCGATTGTACGGCTTCCGGGCCAGACTGGCGTAATATCCCGTTAGCACAAGCTTGCGTTTTCCTTTCGTCTGTCTGGCGAACAAAAGGCGCAAAGTTGTGCTAACGCCTGATAGCGTCAGTTGACAATGTTTGTGCGAGCAGGTCGGGCATGGTCGCCACGCTGCTATTGCAGCTTCGCGTACTCGGCATTGGCTTGCTTCAGGATGGGGATGTCGGGGTCAGCTTCTTTCCAGACGACAAAAAAATCCCTTTCTGAAAGTTGTGGGCAACTGGGGAGAGATAGCGATCACTCTCGCCGGAAAGCAAGCTCTGCCCCTCCCTTACGGCAGGCCGACGGCATCGGCCTGCCGTGCTGCTTCAGGGAAGGTTCAGTACCCAAGCGCCAAGGCCATGCGAGGCTGCGTACAGCAAGCGCGCATTCGGTACGATGGTCAAGCCCGGGATCTCCACGTTAGGCATACCCTTCGCAGCAAGCCCCCAGGACGTTGACCCCGATGGTAAACGATACACGCCAAAATCGCTGGACGTGTAAAGGTCTCCCGTCACGGTGTCGAGCACGACATCGTTGATCGGAAGGTCCCGTAGGTCGTAGCTGCGGTCGGTGAACGTCGCCGTCTGTGCGACTGGGTCATAGGTTATCTCGAACACATGACCGGGAGTTGACGGCGTACTTGCGCTGTAACCGTCATACGAGATCCAGGCGTGATTGGAGTTTGCTGGGTCGATGGCGATTCCAGTCACGAATCGGTTCGCAGCGGCCGACGAACTGGTATCGATACGCGTGAACACGACCGAGGTATTCGGCTCGGCATCCGCATTGTGTGAAATAAAGAGGCGTCCGGTGCTCGTCGCCGCCCACAGCGTGGAGGTGTCGGATGCGGTCCTTTGGACCGCGGCCACCGACCCGCCCGCCCAGGTGCCTAGACTGGTTGCGGTCAGCGAGGTAGCGCCGATCGTCACCCAGTCACCGCACTTCCCCAGGGTATCGTCACCAGTGAATTCGTTGCACTGGGCGCGGAACTGTGAAAGGGTGTAGGTGCCCATTCCATGCGTCTTGGTCCGATAAACGGTACCCGTTCCCACGAACATCGTCCCGCTAACCGCGGGATCGCTGATGATGGGAACGTAGAATTCCTCGCCGGTGAAGAGAATGGGATCGCTGATCCAGTTCCAGTCGGACGTGGTGCCATTGCTGAAGTTCACGTCGACTTGAGCGTAGTAATAAGTGTGGAAGCGGAATTTCGGGTTGACCACGTCAAACCCGGACTGCCCGCCGTCGCCAAACATGGTTTGTTTAAACAGGCCAGGCGTTGTAGTGGACTGCCACGTGCCATTGTCCTGCGTGCCGCCCTGAAGGAGGGTGGAGTCAAACGGGCTCACGGACAAGCTGTAAAACTGGAGCGAGGTGACTCCTTTGTTCAGGCCTTGCAACTGAGTGGGAACCTGGGAGAGCAGTTGTTGGCAACGGGTAAGCGCCGCGCCCGAGAGCCCGCGAGAACTGCAGTTCGCGGAAATATCAGCCAAGGCTCCGCTGGAGCGCATGATTCCGCCGTCGCTGCTCTCGAAGAATTGCAGCGGGTTGCTGGGGTTGGTAACCAGAGAGTGCTCATCCGGATGCAAACCGTTGGGATGCACGACGTCGGTCGCATCCATCGTCATATCGGTGAAGGTCTTCCCGCCATCCGTAGAAAGCACGACGCCGCGGCCATTCGAGATGTGTCCCGTTTCTCCATACTGGTAACACCCCCCGACGTACACGACGTCCGGGTTCCCCGGAGGCGTGTACACAAAGTTGTCGTACCAGCATTGGCCGGTGCACAGATTGTAGGTTGCGTATCCGGGATTAGCAGGGTTCTTGCTCGATACAAGGAAGAAATTGGGAGTTCCGGTAGCCACGTTGTTGCTGATGAACACCTGTGCAGGCGGCGTACCGACTTGCCCAATGGAGAGGTACATGCGGGTATTACCGTTCGACAACTTGGTGACTGCAATCTCCGGCCTTTCCGTAAAGCTGGTGGCGACCGGGTCGGCAATCGGCAGGAATATCTGATTCCACGTGTTGCCGCCATCGTTAGAGCGCCAGACACCCTTGGCGTACGCCGAAGCGTAGACGATATTGGGATTGGAGGGATCGAGCGCCACTCTTCGCACACCGTTCGGCGAGCAAAGAGTTAGGTCAAAAACGACATTGAGCGTGTTTCTGCAGCCCGCCGTCGAAGCGGCACCGTTGAAGA
This sequence comes from Acidobacteriaceae bacterium, assembly GCA_003138955.1. Lineage (GTDB taxonomy): Bacteria > Acidobacteriota > Terriglobia > Terriglobales > Acidobacteriaceae > Acidiflorens. The sequence continues at coordinate 3,037 of PLHP01000210.1, forward strand.
TAAACGACCAGGTAACTCCACCATCCGTCGATTTGTAGAGTCCGAATGGAGGGGTATCCGGAATGGCCGGGAATACCGCGCCACCAGTCACAGAGGATATGCCCCGGACTGCGCCATCCGTCGCTGCGTACATGGTGTTGGAATCCGCAGGGTCGATGGCAATCGAACCGATCGCATTACCGTTGAAAACGCTCTTGCCAATTGGCCCACTCCAGGTGTCTCCACCATCGGTGGACTTGTAGAGGCCGACGCCCGCCTCGCTGTCACCGGAGATGTTCGCCTCACCCGTCCCGACCCACACATTGTTGCTGTTGTTCGGGTCCAGTTCCACCGATCCCGCAGCGTTAATGCCAAAAGAGCCAGCCAGGTAGGTCCAAACCGGTTGAGCTTTCAGGGCATCGTTGGTGCGCCACACGCCGCCGCCAGCGGGGGTAGCCCACAGCCGGCAGTTGCCGGGAACGCACGCCGGGTCGATCGCCAATGCCGTTGTACGTCCCCCTGCCAAATAGGCATTAGGCACGTAGCTCGATGAGTTGCGGAGGGGCGTCAGGGGATAAAGCGCACTACTGGGCCCCAGTGACACCCAGGTTGCGGCAACTGACGCGGCGTCGGTGCTGGCCAAGCCTTTCGCCAGACGCGCAGCGTGGGCGGCGCGCGCGCCTTCAATCTTGGCCAACGAAATGTCCTTTGCAGGGTAGGCCTGCGCCCTGAATTTCCACGCCGCTGCCGAACCGGCGGGACCCTCGCCATCGTTGCCAGGCACTGCCTCCTTCAGCCTTTCGAGATGGCGCGCCAGCGCGGGCGGAACGTCAGCTTCGCGGCCAGAGTCGCGCTCCCTGCTAGCTTGGTTGGCTTCGGCTGCGGCTGTTGTGTTTTCAGCCGGACCACTCGCTTGAGCGGATGACTCTCTGGTGGTGTCAGAATCGGACAACGCTACAATCCGAAAATCCGTCATGAACACTAACCCGACAGCAAACAAAAGCGCAAGCAAACTGAGCGGCCATAAAATTCGCTTCATAACGCTCCTTAATCATCTGAAGTTTCTTCTGCTCAACCAATCTGCGGGGACTAACTCTTGAAACTTGACGCGCTGCGGTTGGGAGAGTCGCTGAAAACCGGCCTCACAAGCCGCGTTCCGGGACGAGCCCCCGGGTTCAGGAGGCCGATTATTATCCTATTTGGGTAAGGTGTCAAGAGCGAGTCTTATCCAATACAAGATG
>PLHP01000124.1 GCA_003138955.1 Acidobacteriaceae bacterium
TTGTCCGCCTCGGCGAAGATCCCGATCGCGAAGGCCTTTCGCACACCCCCGCGCGCGTCGAGAAAGCCATGCGATTTCTCGTCAAAGGCTACAAGGACGATCCCGAAGCGCTTTTGCGCAAGGCGCTGTTCACCGTCGGCTACGACGAGATGGTGATTGTAAAAGACATCGAAATGTTCAGCCTGTGCGAGCACCACCTGCTGCCCTTTTTCGGCAAGGTACATGTGGCCTATATTCCAAACGGAAAAGTGATCGGCCTGAGCAAAATACCGCGCCTCATCGAAGCCTTCTCGCGCCGCCTCCAGATCCAAGAGCGCTTGACCACGCAAATTGCGGAGGCGATCCAGAACGCCATCGAGCCGCAAGGCGTAGGCGTCGTCATCGAGGCCCGGCATCTGTGCATGATGATGCGTGGCGTCGAGAAACAGCACTCGTCCGCGGTAACTTCGTCCATGCTCGGCAGCTTCCGCAGCGAAGAGGAAACGCGAACCGAATTCCTCTCGCTGATCCGCCAAAGAACGAACGGCGTCTGATTTGTATAGCTCGTGTGGGGACGGGGCTTTGCCCCGTCCAAGCCGAGCGCAGCTCGGCAACCGCCGGTGCTCACCGCACAGCAACTCAGGATTCGCGATAGCCCTATTGCCGAATTGTAAACTCCCACCGCGAAAGAGCGCCGCGGTTGGAATAAGCTGAAAAAACCGCATGCCGAAACACAAGCTCTCACTGCGCAAACCCATGCTCGCCGGTCGCCTCGCCCTCGTCACCGGCGCCAACCGCGGCATCGGTCTCGCCATCGCCCGCGCGCTGGCGCGTGAAGGATGCAATCTGATTATCACCGGCCGCGACCAGCGTGCCTTGGCCAAAGCGCGCACAGAACTGGACAAGCTCCAGTCGCCGAGATTGCCGGAGAGACTCCATGTTCCGGTACTGGCGCAGTGCTGCGACGTCCGCAGCCCCGACTCGGTCGACTACCTCTTCGCGCTAGTCCGCGGATTGCGCCAGCCCCTCGATATCCTCATCAACAATGCGGGCATTGGACATCCCAATCGCACCGTCGCCGAGTTGCCCTACCCCACCTGGATAGAGGTGGTCGACACTAATCTCAACGGCCTGTTCCTCATGACGCAAGCGGCGTTAGCCGTGATGAAGCGCGGCAGCACGATCGTAAACAATCTCTCCATCGCCGCCGAGCGCGTATTCCCCGGGTCGGCAGCCTACAACGCGTCGAAGCACGGCGCCCTCGGATTTACCAACACCTTGCGCGAAGAGTTGAGGCCGAAGGGCATTCGCGTCATTGCCCTCATGCCCGGAGCAACCGATACTGCGATCTGGCACGCGCTGTGGCCAACCGCCCCAAGGCGCAAAATGATGTCTGCCGAAACCGTCGCCCAAACGGTGGTCGACGCCCTGCTGTTGCCCGAAAGCACAACCATAGAAAAAATCGTGGTCATGCCCGCAAGCGGCACCCTGTAAGAAAAGTTCCTGTAGAGACGCGGCTCGCCACGTCTCCCGCCGCAGAGTGAGACGGGGCAAGCCCCGTTTCTACCGGATGGTTTTCGGAGGCGGCGTTAGCGACGTGGGTGCTCGAATGAGCATCTAAAAGGCAACGGGCTTGGCTTGTTGTTCGCTAACGACCAACGACCAACGACCAACGACTAACGACCACCGACCGAGCAAAGATATGTCATTCCTCGATTACTTCCGATCGCTAAAACCGGAGCACCGCATAGCGTGGGTCGTAGCCATCGCCGCCGACGTCCTCCAAATCGCCGCGTTTCCACTCTTCGCCGAGGGAGCACTGTCTCCCGCCGACTCAGCGCTCGACCTGATCGTCGCCTTCGTGATGATTCGTCTGCTCGGATGGCACTGGGCCTTCTTGCCCACGGCGGCAGCGAAACTAATTCCCGCCGCAGATCTCTTTCCCACCTGGACCGCTGCCGTATGGTTCGTCACCCGCCACAAGATGAATGTAGGGGAGCAGGAGGTTCTCCCCCCCGGCCCCGCACCCGAACCGCGCCGCGAATAAGTCAGCAGTCGGATTGATCGCGGGAGTTGACTCAGACCTCTAACCTCAGACCTCTAACCTCTCTACCAAGTCCCATACCGATACCGTTGCGGCCGTTCACTGAATAAGTTAATCATGACCACACCCGCCACAAAGCCTCCCACATGCGCCCAGAAAGCAATCCCGCCCGAAGTCTGGCTGGTTTCGGCGATNNGGCGGAAACCAGATCAGCACTCGCGCCCGCGGATACAGGATGAAATACGCGCCCATCACCCCGGCAATCGCCCCGCTCGCGCCCACACTGGGGACGCGCGAGCCTTGGTTCAGCAGAATGTGCGTGACGCCGGCCGCCACTCCGCTGACCAGGTAAAACACCAGATATGTGAAGTGTCCAAGGTAGTCTTCGATGTTGTCGCCGAAGATCCACAGAAAAAGCATATTCCCAGCCACGTGTAAGAATGAAGCATGAAGGAACATCGAAGTAAACAACGGCAAAATGGCCGTGGCCACTGGAGCGTAGGAGTGTCCGGTCAGCACAGCCAGCGTGTGGTGAGGCACCACGCCAAACTCCACCATGAATGAATTCAGCGCCCGATGGCTCTGCATCCCGACCGAAAGCTCCCAGAGAAAGACCACCACGTTCAACACGATCAAAAAATAATTGACGAACGGTGTCGAGAAAATGGGCTGATCGTCGCGAAGAGGAATCATTTAATTGGTAATTTGGTAATTTGTAATAGGTAATTTGAATCCGATCTTGCTTTGAAATTACCAATTACAAATTATCAGATTACAAATCCCCATGAATGGTGTCCTGGTCATCGATAAACCGCCCGGCCTCACCTCGCACGACGTGGTCAATCGCGTGCGCCGAATTCTCGGGCAGCGCGCGGTCGGGCATCTAGGAACCCTCGACCCGTTGGCCACCGGAGTCCTGCCGGTTGTCCTCGGCAACCTCACGCGCCTGGCGCAGTTCTACACCCATTCCGAGAAGACGTACGAAGGCGTGATTCGCTTCGGCTTCGCCACCGACACCTACGACGCCGATGGCGAGCCCACCACGCCACCGCAAGACGTGCGCATAAATTACGATGAAGTGCGCGCCCTGGCGGCGCAGTTTCAAGGCGCCATCGAGCAGATGCCTCCGCCCTTTTCCGCCAAAAAACTTGCCGGAGTCCCCGCCTACAAACTAGCCCGCAAAAAGCAAGAGGTTGCGCTCAAACCGGTGCAGGTAGAAATCAAAGAATTCGTGATTCTAGACACCACGAGAGGTCAGACGAAAGACCAAGCCACCTTCCGCGCCCGCGTCGCCTCGGGCACATACATAAGGTCGGTGGCCCACGAAATGGGCCAGAAGCTGGGCTGCGGCGCGCATCTGGCCAGCCTGCGACGCACCGCCGCCGCCGAGTTCACAATCGAAGATGCGCACTCGCTCCAGGCTTTAGAAAGCGCGATGCAGCAGGGAAGCGCTGAGTCATTTGCACTTACAATGCTCGTCCATCCCAGAAAGTTGCTGCCGCAGTTGCCAAGCGTCACAGCCAGTGAAGAAAGCGCCGCCCTGATCCGCAGTGGTCGCGCCGTGAATCTGCCGGAAATGTCGCGCGCTCCCCAGGTAAAAGTCTTCTACGGCCAGCGCGACCTGATAGCAATCGCAACCAGAATCGCCGGAACGCTTTTTCACCCGAAGATCGTGTTTCCCGCGTAATGAACCATACAGTGGATTGGAGCGACCGGCGTCCTCGCCCGTCCACCTAGACGACGCCGGCTCTCCACCAAGTCACAGACGGAGACTGCGCAGCGCCGCATACTCTGCCCGGAGGACGACCAGTTAAGTCCCCACCCGAAAAGGGGGCCCGTGACGTTCGCCAACTGCTATGAAGATGACACCCGCGCCCAAGCCTATGCCACGTTAGAGTTCAAGAACACCTACCACCTGGCATACCACGACGCAATAATATCGCCAATGTCCGATAACAGGTATTATGTGAACTCGATAAACTAGGGTTCCGGCCGCCCCGAGTCCTCATGCAGCAGGTCCTTAAGCTCGTCGCCGAACTTCCGCAAAGCCTCAATCCGCTCCGGCGTGGCCTCCACAATCTCACTTTTCGCCTGAAATACTTTGCGGCCTTCCCTTTCGGTGAGCACGCCCATCACGTCGCCCATGCGCCAGCCGGGAGTGCCCAGAACTTGCAAGCCGTCCACCCCCGGAACAAGCAAAGCGACGCAGTTCTCGCGCCTCACGCCAATGCACTTGGGATAGCGTTCAAAAGTCTGGAGCTCAAATCCCGCAAGATAAAGACGCTGGAGCTGTTCGGCGGAATCAGGCATGAGGAGAATTGGTAATTTTGCAATTTGTAATTTGGTAATTCGGAAGGCCCAAGGGTGCGGCTTTCACTGACAACTGAGAGCTGACAGCTGAGAGCTGCCTTCCTACATCTTGTACTTGCCCAGGTCATCGTCGCCAAGGTCTTCCAGCCACTTGCGCAGTTCCTCGCTCGAAACCGCAGGAACAGGATTGGCGGCCTGCTTGGAGCTCTTCAGAACCTCGTCCTCCACGAAGATGGGGCAATCCACGCGCAGCGCCAGCGCCAGCGCGTCCGACGGACGGGAGTCGATGCTGATCACGTGTCCTTCCCTTTCCAGCCAGATCACAGCGTAGAAAGTATCGTTTTTCAGTTCCGTGACCACCACTTTGTGCACCAGCGCGTCCAGTCCGGTGAGAACGTTCTTGATCAAGTCGTGCGTCATCGGTCGCGGAGTGCTGACTTTTTCGATCTCAAGCGCAATGGCGTTCGCCTCGTACACCCCCACCCAGATCGGGAGCACCAAGTCGCTGCCCACGTCCTTGAGCAGCACAATCGGCATGTTCGATACCGGATCCATCATCAGCCCGCGAATTTTCATTTCCACTTCCATAGAGGCCTCAACAAACGAAACTCAAAAAGCGCTCACCACTGGCTAGGTCGCGTTTCATCAACGATTCTTTGAAGGGGCGCGGCTTCAGCCGCGCCGTAATCAAGCCTGAAATCGAGGGCTTTAGCCCCTGAGGGGAGCCGCCATCTCCCCCACCAAGCTGTTCGGGAAGCTCCCAGTAACGCGCACGCGAACGTAGCTCCCAGTCGCAAGCTCAACCCCCGCAGGAACCGTAAAATTCATCACCTTAATCTGCGAGGTCCGCCCGATCCACTGTCCCCGCGCCGGGTTCTTCCCTTCCACCATCACCTCAAGCACGTGCCCAACATGCCGCTGATTGCGCCGCGCTCCAATCTGCTTCTGCAAGTCATTCAGCACTGCCAGCCGCCGAGCCTTCTCCCCATCGGAGATCGCATCCTCCAGCCGCAAAGCCGGGGTGTTCGGCCGCGGAGAATACTTAAAAGTAAAAACGCTGTCATACCCAACCAAATCCATCAACGAAAGCGTCTCCTCGAACTCCCGTTCCGTCTCGCCCGGAAATCCAACAATGAGATCGCTAGTAAGAGATATATCGCGCCGAGCCCCCTGAATCCAGCCAATGCGCTCCAGGTACTCGTCCCGCGTGTAGAGCCGTTGCATGGCATCCAGCACGCGAGTAGATCCGCTCTGCACCGGCAAATGCACATGATCGCAGAGCGCAGGCAAGGAGTCGATCACATCGACAATATCGCGTCCAAAATCGCGAGGATGCGAAGTAGTAAAGCGCACCCGCCGAATCCCGGCCACCGAAGCGACCGCCGCCAGCAGCTCGGCAAACGTCTTATTTCCAGAGGGATCGCGGTAAGAATTAACGTTTTGCCCGAGCAGTTGAATCTCCGTATAGCCCAGGTCCACCAGTTGCCGCGCTTCATTAAGAACAGAGGAGGAAGTCCGGCTGCGCTCCTTGCCGCGCGTATAGGGCACCACGCAGTAGGCGCAGAACTTGTCGCAACCCTCAATAATCGTAATGTAGCCGCGATGCGGATTCGTGCGCGCCGTGAACTCCGTCTCAAAGCACGCGTCCGTCATCCGATCGTCAAGCCCGGTAACCCGCGACGACCCAGCCTCGAGCTGCACCAGCATTGACGGAAGATTCCGGTAAGAAGCCGACCCGCACACCAGCGACACATAAGGAGCGCGCTCAAAAATCTTCTCCCCCTCCTGCTGCGCCACGCACCC
>PLHP01000040.1 GCA_003138955.1 Acidobacteriaceae bacterium
TCACTTAACCGGACAGCAGTGAGGAGGCATTTCAAACGAAGGATTTTTGTTCGTCAGCTCTCTCCGAGTTCCCTCATGGTCGTAGTACACATCGCCAATCGTAAGGGTATACGCGGCGGGACGGACGTTACTCTCACTGTACCTACTAGAGATGAGTAATCCGTGCGCGCAGAAACTGCGAATCTGGTCGGATAGAAGCATGCCCCGGCATTCGGGCTTGCCCCAATCGGGATCTATAGTTTTCCACTCGTGAGGATTGTAATCTTCAAACATTGTTCTCTTCTCAAGCTATCTGCAGCGTTCTTTTGCCGAGCGAACATTGCGCCAAACCCGGGCTGGTGCCCCAATACCGGAGGTTGTCGCCCAGGTCCTGTTCCACTCGTGCCAGAAACAATCGGGCTGAGGAACTGAGGTCGTCGTAGGAGCGGGCGGCTCTGTTGTGAAAATCCAAATAATCTAAGCCATTCATTGCGATTCTCGTCGGCCTATTGGCGACCACAGCCCGCTTTGCCAACTCCCAATCGAAGCGTCCAATCCTGCGAAGCTTCTTGCTGACTGTAGTCATTTCGTGAATCGGATGGGGGTAGCCACTCTCATTTTGAAGAATCTCCCATGTGATCTCGTCCTTCAATGGACCAGCTTGCTCGCCAGCAACACGAATAGGAAAGGTACGGAACACGAGGACTATTTCGGTGACCAATAGCGGGCTCAGCCCAACCTCACTGAGAAACCCTGCTGCTGTTGTGTCTCGTGAGGTTGCCTTCGGGTAGCTATCGGAGTGGTAAAGCGACAAACCAAACCCCTGAGTTCCCTCAATCAAAATATTCTCACCACGATCCAAAGCGGAGTTCACCTCTTCACCAACTTTAGTGATCAGTTCTCCAAGCCACGGAATTTGTTTGCCAGCAATCTCTGCCGTTCTCACATCTGCGCCACGAAGGGCGCGGCGCGCAACGGCGGAGCCCACGCCGCAAAGCGTCGAACTCAACCGCTCCCGCAGTTGCAGACCCTCTTCGTTCTGTTTGTCACGTTCCTCGATAATCATGGCACTGCGATCGACGCCGACCCGCTTTGGGTCGATCTTGAGGGCGTCCAGTTCATACTTCAATACTTCGAGGTCAACCAAAGCTCCAGCGGGAATCAGCAGCCGTGTTTGGGGTCTGATGTAGCCGGTCGGGAGCTGCCTGAGAAGAACCGTCTGACCCAAATCATTCACAAACGAATGACCGGAATTCGGCCCTCCACAGCGGATGCAGATGTCGATTTCCTCCTGTCGAGTTATGACTGCAGCGATCTTGCCTTTGCCTTCGCCGCCGAACTGGCCACCCACCACTACCCAAAGACTCACGATTGACCTCCTGGCCGGATTTGCTCAAGCACGGAGTCCACCTCAGAGTAGAGATCCCGCAACGAGCCGTTGTTGTTTATTAGTTTGAATGCTTTGCCTCGAAGAGTTTCAATCAGCTGTTCTACGGGGTGCGAGTCCGCGCTGTTGAAATCCTCAAATTGAGGAAACCGCGACCGCAGTCGTTGCCACCGAATTTCTTGCGCAATCAATGTAGAGAAGATAAAAATACGGGGCAAACGATTTCGTAAGGCTGTCAAAGTCTATCGGGTGCCGCAGTCCATCTACCGCGCAGTCTGATCTTGGAGGAATCTGTGCAATCAGGCGACTATTGAGTTCTGCTTGCATGCCGCCCCCCATTACTTCCCGGCCGATTGCTTGCAGATGCTTCTTGCCATCGGGGTCCTTGGCAAGCCACTCTGCGAGCACTTGGCTGTACCGAATGTAGTGAAACCCGTGCGCCGTGCTGAGATGTTTCGCAACCGAGGTTTTGCCCGCCCCGATTCGGCCCGTGATCCCGATAACCAGCCGATCACCCTGCTGCTGCTGTGAGTTCTGGTCGGGCATTGAATGGGCATTCTACCCCATCGACCCCATTCATCGGAATTTCGTCCAAACCGGTCGCGGCAAGGATGTCCCCGAGCTTGCGGTAGTTGATTCGCAAGGACCTAGGCACGATAAGGTAATCTTCGGCGGCGTTCCCCAGCGCGATGTAATCGTCGGCCAGGTAGAAGAGCCCGACGAGAGCGGATGTGATGGCGTCTACCTCATCGTGCGTGACTTTGCCATGGAGAAAAGGTCCATCGATGCCCGCGCGAGACAGACCCCATTTCAGTTCTTCGAGACTCGATCCCTTGCGGGGAATGCCGAGCAGGTCCTGGGCGGCGCCGGGGTAGCTCTCGATCACCTTTAGCCCCGCGGCGCGCAGCCTCTGAGTGAGCCGCATTCCGCGAGTGGTCAGGCCCTTCATAGTCGGAAGTAAGCACCAGAAGACCGATATGCCCATCCGCTTCAGCGCGAGTTCGCACTTCCGGTAGATGGGCCGACCACAGGGAACATCTGGATCCGTCCATCCTTCCGGCAAAGACAGGGGCGAGTCGATTGAGACGAGGTCGGGACCCGCAGACACGGTCTCGTTAAAAAGCTCGTCATCGGTGCTCAGTGTCTTGGTCGTCGCTTCTGCGCCGTCCATCACCGCCCAACCGGTCGGCCGTCTTTCACTACCAGTCAGGTCAATTCCCACGATCCGCGGTTTTACGCACGCGGGCAGACACCTCTGCAGCAATCGGGGCGCTATGCCTTCAGGATTTGTAGCGGGAGCCGAGTGTTTGCCGAGCCGTCGCGCCCTGGGCAACGCAGACACACCAACAAATAAAGATTTGGCCGATTTCCTCAAGAACTCTGCTGTTTGCTTGGATAGCCTGTCGTAGGCCATCTCCATGATCGCTTTTAAATGGACTACGTCTTCGGTGTTGTACTTGATCAATGAACGAAGTGCGCCTCGATCGCCGCGGAGGTATTTTGCCCAGAGAACTGTCGCGTCATACCCAGTCAAGTCGGCGACGTCTTCGGCACGGCGCAATCCGAGTTTCGCTTCGATCTCTTTGAGACCACCCTTCATTCCCAATTTGCGGGTAACCCACCGCAGGTCGATGTGGATGGGCGGCAAAACCAGATCTGGGAAAGCCAGTCGGAGAAACCGCAAATCGAAGCCAGAACCGTTGAACGTGATGACCACCGAATATTTCTGCAGGCGTCTTGGGAGGTCTTGCAGGTTTTCTCCATCGACGTACACGTCGTACTTTCGACCGTCATAGAGCCCAACCATCGTCACTGTGTCGAAGACGGTCGATAACCCCGTGGTCTCAATGTCGAGGTACACGCACTCGTTCGCGAAGTCTGGGAACAACCTCCATGCTTCACCGAGCGCGGAGAGGCGCTCGAAAAAGGCAGCATCCTTGAGTTTTATGGCTTCGCGTGAACGAGGGATGTATTCGTCGAGCTTGCTTTGCAGCCTCGCACCGACTACGCCAAAGCGCTTTTCGAAACGATCCGCATCGTCCCAACTCTGAATGCCGTGTTCCCACATGCCCTGCTCAGTCAACTTGCCGATGCCAGGAATGTGGATAAACGTCTGCTGCAGCATGGGCTTCACCCACTGTTGTTCTATTCTAATGGAATTCTATTTAAATAGAATTTCTATTTAAGTAGAATAAACTCCTTTAACATCCTGTGTTTAGGGGGTGCCTGTTGAAAACTCGGGGCCGAACACACACAACCGCCGAGAAATTCCTCCTGACGCAGGTCAAGGAGGCATTCATCCTAAGGAAGGGCCAGATCGGAGCCAAGCAAGCGGCTAAAGAACTTAACGTCAGCTTGGCGTCGTTCTACAACTACGTCGCAGGCACTGACTTGCCACGAATGGAAGTTCTAAAGGCAGCGCAGGAGAAATGGGGTACGAAGTGGAAACTTCTCGATCCATCTGAAATCGTCTTGTCTCGCAAGGCGGACTCTCCTGAGCAATACGTTTTTTCATTCCTCAAGGACTTGTGTGCGCGAGATGTAGAGGTCACCAAAGTTGGACCCAAGGGAGAAAGCGCTCTCCAAGTAACGCTCAAGATCCGTTTCCCCGCCTGACTGATGAGCGCTTCCAAGCGAGGGTAACAGCACGCCGCTGTGTACTCCGGCATGTACTCCAGAACGGCAGTTGTTCCGCAACCGCATTGTTTTGTTTTTGGTAGCTACTAGCGGCACCTTCTGCATCGGTGTGTATTTTTCGTCATTGACTGAATGCTGCTTGCCATCCAATATGCCAAGCCACCAAGAGGCAACAGGCGATCATCCGCGATCCATGATGGGGTCTCTAAATCTGAGCGGCGCCACAGCTGAAGTGAAGACCGATCGGAATTCCGCGCCTCTTGCGTAAGAGTTAGGTTCTCCACGCAACAAAGCCGAAACGCTAAGCGGCACCGCCGAAATTACCTACAATCGCCTTAGACTCATTCACAATGGCGTCCACGTAGTCTGCCCACCATTGCAGCATCTTTTTTCGTTCGGCGGCGTATTCGGCCAGAATGTAGACGGCGCGGATGCCTTGCTTCTCATGACTCAGGGCCTTTTCGATCACATCCCGGTTAAAACCCTTCTCTGTCAGCAGTGTCGCGCCGGTACGTCTCAGATCGTGAATAGTGAGCGGATCCATGTCGAACGTAAGGCCCTCTAGGGCTTTGTTGAGCGCATTCGCCGCAAAGGGCTTTCTGATGCTGTTCCGGCCCGGCAGCACCAGCTCAGACTCCCCAGCCAGCGCCTTTAGCTCTTGGAACATCGCGGCAACTTGCGTGGATAGATAGACAATGTGCGGCTTGCCTGTTTTGGCGTTCTCTTCGGGGATGAGCCACTCCCCCGCATCGAAATCCACATGCTGCCACCGCGCCTGCAATAGCTCCGACTTGCGGACGAGTGTTAGCAAGAGGGCATGCAGCGCCAGCTTAAATTGCCGCCGGATGTTGCCCTGGTAGATGGTGTGGAGATAGAGGCGGATCTCTTGCGGGGTCAAAACACGGGAACGTTTGCGGGCCTTGCCTATGTATCGAGTTGCTACCATCGCAGCCGGGTTCATCGTCACCTGCTGCACTTCGATCGCATAGTCGAACATCTGTTTCATCACGCCGCGAAGCTGCATGGCAGCGGCAATGCGGCCATTATCGCGCTTGCGGTAAACAATCGCCTGCACATCCAAGGCAGTAATTTCCTTGAGGAGCTTGTCTCCGAGCGTGGGATAAATCTCGTTGTCTAGATAACGACGGATGTGGGCCGGCTTTTTCCAATTCCTAACCACTTGCTCCTGGAAATAGCGTTCTCCAAACTCCCGGACGGTCGGATTGCTGGTACTCCCGGCTTTCGCCTTTTTTATCTCTTGCGCTGGTGACTTGCCATCTGCGACCTGCGAGGCCAGATCATCGCGCTTTGCCCGCGCACCTTTCAGTGTCAGGTCTGGGTATCGGCCAAGAATCACCTTCTCATAGGAGGCGTTGAGCCGATAGCGAAACAGCCATGACATTTTGCCGCTCGGCAATACGTCAAGCGAAAGCCCCCGGCCATCGCTCACCAGATACCGCGATGCCTCCGGTTTCAAAGCCTTGATTTGTGCGTCTGTGAGTGCCATGTCGCCCCTTTTTATGTCTCCAGATCGTAATATGGAGACATGCTAGCGTCTGGAGACATACTGGAGACATAAATTAGGTCGGCTCTCTATGTCTCCCGCTGGATACTATAGGACGACATTCATAGTGTTTACAATGAAATAATCGCTATTTCTACATTTCTTTGGATGGTACCGGACGCCACTTTATTTTCCGATGCAGAAGGTTCCAAAGATCAGGTTGAGGATGTCGTCGGTGGTGGTGGCGCCGGTGATTTCGTCGAGAGGNNAGCGCGTCGGTGACCAGCTTCTGATGGCGGACACTGGTGAGAAAGCCGCTCTCCAGTTGGTTGCTGGCGTCTCCGGCGACGTGTTGCAGAATGGCGGCGCGCAGCACCGGTATGCCCTCGCCGGTGAGCGCGGAAGTGGGGATGCGCTGCGACAAAACCCTGTCGCCCTCTGCCCGGTCTGGGCGGCCGAGACGCCCGTCCCCACACGAACTCGGCAGGTCGGACTTGTTCTCCACTACGATTGCCGGCCGCCCTTCTACCTGCCTTAGTAACTCGCGGTCCTCTTCGGAGAGCGCCTGCGTTCTATCCATCACGACCAGAACTAAGTCGGCGTCGGCCAGCGCCTCCATGGACTTCCTAATGCCGATGCTTTCGGCTTCGTCCAGCGCGCGGCGGATGCCCGCCGTGTCCACCAGTTCCACAGGAATTCCACCGATGGCAACAGTTTCGCTCACCAGGTCGCGCGTGGTGCCCGGCTGGGCAGTGACGATAGCGCGCTCCCGTTCGACCAGCCGATTAAAAAGGCTCGACTTGCCGACGTTAGGACGACCCACGATCGCAAGCGTCAGTCCCTGGTGAACGATCTTGCCGTAAGTAAAACTGGCGGCAAGTTGCAGCAGCGGGCTTTTGACCTGAGCGATGCGATCGAGGATGGTGGCGTCCGGGGCGACAGAGACATCGTCCTCGGCAAAATCGATGCCAGCCTCGAGCAGGGCGATCAGGTCAACTAACTTCTGCTTGATGGGCTTGAGGCGATTGGAGAGCGCGCCGTCCAATTGCTGCGCGGCGACCTTGGCTTGAAACAGGGTTTGCGATTCAATCAGGTCGCGGACCGCCTCCGCTTGGGTCAGGTCGAGGCGTCCGTTGAGAAAAGCGCGCATAGTGAACTCGCCCGGCTCGGCAAGACGGGCGCCGCCAGCCAGACAGAGTTCAACCATGTGGCGCAGCACGACCGGAGACCCGTGCGCCGAGATTTCGACGATATCGTCGGTGGTGTAGGAGTGAGGCTTGGCGAAGTAGGTGACGACAACCTCGTCTATGCGGGCGGCAGTTGTGGAGGGTTCGATTAAATCGCAGCGCATGGCTCGGCCCGGTTCCAACTGACGACTTAAGCGCAGCATGGGCGCGGCAATGGCTCGCGCTTCCGGTCCGGCCAGACGAACCACGCCGATGCCGCCCCGGCCCAGCGGGGTAGCGATGGCAACTATGGTGTCGTCGAGATTCATTGGAAAGAAGCGGCCAGTGGATCTTGGTCAGGGTCATTGTAGCGAGCTCGGGCGTTTGCCGGGGTAGTGTATGGCGACGGCAAAAGTGCTACACCCCCCAGTACGGAACTTGGACCCCAGGGGCCGGGGCCCGCGCGCTCGCGAGTGGGGCGGGGCGAGAGGGAGAGCGGGCCGTGCTCGTAGCAGGGTAGAGCAGGCGGCGCGAGCAACTACCATCCATGAGAGAATGCCCGCGCCCCGCCCTGCTCCGCTAGCGCGTTGCACCAGCGCGCACCACTACCCCGCTCGCCTAGCCCCCGCACGCGTGACTCAAACGTTCCAGTCGTGCAGCGCATTGAGGCCATGTCGCCACTGGTATTTCAGTATTCAACTTTTTGCAACCGAGCTTTGGCTGTTTCGGTGTAGAACGTCGCTTGACCGTTTGCTGTTCTCAATTACCTTTTGCAGCCAAAGCCTCGTATTGACCCAATCCCGATGTCCCCAATATGCTTGTGCGACTTGGTAGCGGAAACCCTGGAGCGAGGAATTACTTGGAAACGTAGTCTCGAAGTTTGAGAAGGTATCGAGCAACTGCGGCATGTACTTGCTATAGTTGGCCCCACTCTTGTCCAAATTAGGTTT
>PLHP01000318.1 GCA_003138955.1 Acidobacteriaceae bacterium
GGCAGCAGGCCCTGATTGACACGCGGGATTTTCACCGCGGGCTATTAACTCTTCTGGTTCATTTGAGGGCATTATTGGGAGGTTGTACGATTATTCGATTAATTATTTTTTCGGTGGCCGCGCAGATCGTCGCAATCCCGATATTCATAGACGCGAGAAGACCGCTCATCTCGAGCCACAGGAAATGAGAGCTTTAGCCCAGGAGTGGAGCAGCGTCCGTCTCCAGAAAACCATACATTAGACGCGTTCTAATAACGAGCGTGCTTCAGCTCTGCTCAGGTGTTGTCTTCCGTGATGCCAATTACGGCGTTATGTGACCGGCGTCACAGATTCGCCAGCGAAAACAACGTAGATTTCGACCCCATGTTCTAGGCCGAAGGTCTGAGCCAAGCCTGAACGAGGAGACATCATCTATGTTGAAGCTGAAAAAGTGGTTGTTGAGCCTACTTGCGATGGCCGTCATAGCCGTGCCCGTCATGGCGGGAACGAACGACGCGAAAACGGCAAATGGAAATACTGCGAACGCAACCAGCGCAGAAGCTAGCCCCGCTGCGCCGAGCCCAATCTCGACCTCGGTCGATGCCAATGCCACGAACTCAAGCGCGGATCCCGATCCCGCGCCGCAGGTTGTCTCGCAACCGGGCCCCGGGCCGCAAGCGACAGTGAGGGAAAACATTCCGGCCGTGGTCCCGGCGATTGCTCCGCTCCGCGTGCTTCCCGTCGATCCACCCAGGAGAGACGGTCTGGTCCCAGCGTTCAAGATGGGCCCTGTCAAAATGACGCCCTACGGCTTTCTCAAGGCCACGGCGGCCCATGATTCCAGCATGCCCAATGGCGATGACTTCCCCTTCATCGGCCTGTTTACAGCTTCAACCACGGATACGAACACTGGCCCTACGAAAGACCCCGAATTTCACATCAAGGCGCGTAGCTCGCGTTTTGGCGCAAACTTTGAGTGGCCAGATGCGTCCCCGAAGCTGACTATTACGGGCCGGGTCGAAGCCGACTTTGAAGGCAACTTCAGCGTCGTGGATAACCGCAACGTCTCGTCGATTCGAAGCAACGCCTTCCAATTGCGCTTGGCCTACGTGCGCATGGATTATGCCGCCAGCGAAAACTCTGACTTCTATTTTGAAGGCGGACAAGACTGGACGCTCTTCGGATCGACCGCTCTGCCCAACCTCCTCGAAACCACATTCCTAGCCGCTTATTATGGCGCCGTCTATGAACGTTCCCCGCAGATGATGGTCGGCTGGGTTCAGAAGCTGGGCACTTCGCTGCATCTCAAGATTTCTCCCACCTTCGCGATCATGATGCCGAGTTCAGCTCAAGTCGAGAGTTCGGCCACCAACGCGTTCTCTGCTACCGGAGCGGTCAATGGCTTGGCGGGCCAGTTGAGACAGGCCGAGCGCGAGGGCGCCGACGCCGACCGCCCCGAATACGAAGGCAGACTGGCCATCCAGTGGCAGCTTGACAAAGCGCCAGGGGTTGCGCCTGCGCAACTCATCTGGAGCGGTTTCCGCTCCAAGCGCACGTCGATCGTCACCAACGGCGACTACGCTACGGATCTGCTACCGGCAGGTTGTCTGGTGGCGTCTGTGCCGGCGAGCTTTGCCGCGCCCTTGGAAAACCCGCTCTGCACCTTCTACGCACACTCGTTCCCGAATGGCTATACCGCTTCCAGCAAGGAGTATGGCAACCAGCTTGCCCTGCAATTGCCTACTCGCTGGTTCACGCTGGTGGCGAGCGCATATAAGGGCGGCGACCTGCGCTTCATGTTCGGTGGCCAAGCCAATTCCTTCGCCACCGACTTGGCAGGGTTGTCGGGTACCGTCAAGTTCGACACCGTTGACGGCCTCGGCAACGCAGCTGTGGCTTGCAATGTGCCGGTAGTACCGGTCGTGTTGGCGAACGGAGGGACTGGCCAAACATGCGGCGTTTTGAACAGCGGTGTGGCGGTGGTTGCTCCGGAACGTCCGATTCGTTCTTTTGGCGGTTTCATCGAACTTGGCCTTCCGCTCTCCCGCTGGTTCAACGCGAATCCGAAAGGCCACAATGCTGGCTGGCAGCTCCTTCTGCACACCGGTAAAGACCAGATGGTGCATCGTGACATATCGACCGAGACTTTGTCAGGGGCAAACGCGCTCTTGATGGGCAAACTCGTTGCCGCAACCCTGAACTACAAGGTCAACCCCTGGTGCATGTTCGCCATCGAGGAATCGACGTATGCTACGCGCCTAAAAAATGGCGGGGACTATTTGATTGCCGGAACGCCGAGCAACGAGTGGCAGGATCATCGGACGGAGTTCGGGCCCGTCTTTACGTTCTAGCAGGTTGTTGAAGAACTTGGATTGTCCTCCCCAAGCGAGGGATCCGCAGGTTGTCGGAAATCGGCGAAACCTGCGGATCCTTCATCGCCTTCGCTCGGTGGAAGGCCAAGGAAGTGTTCTTCTCAACAAGCTCCTGGATTTGCGTTTGGTTAGAAATGTTCGGTTTTACCCATGATTCATACGGTGGAGGGAAGGGCGTATCCGCCCGTCCAGCCGGGGGGGACGCCCGGATCTCCATCAGATAGCTAGATAGCGGCTACGACGGAGTGCGGGTACTGATTCATTTCGACGCTGAGGTGACACGAGGAACGATCCTGTCCCCAGCTGCAGGAGCTGGAAAGGCACTATGGGCGCGTGGCGTAACCTTCCGGGGCTGGTGTCGGCATTGTTGTTGCTCAACGTCATGTTCGCCAACGCCCTGTTCGCCGATGATGTCGCGTCCCAACACCAGCTTCGGCTCACAGTTCTGAGTGCCGACTCTCATGCGCTGAACTCAGGAACCCCGGTGCCGAAGGATTGCAATCTTGCGGATTTCTCGGCGTACTGCAACGAGAGTAAGAACCCGACCGAGCAAAGTGTCTTGCTGGTGCGGGACGCCGATGGAAGGTCCTACACCCTCACATGCACCGTGGACTCGCGTTGGTCCAAGTGCGAGGCGCTGGGTGTGGGGGAGACTTATGAGGCGCGAAAAGACAAACACGGGATCACGGTTTTCTACCGGGATGCAAAGGGCAAGGAAAGGAAGCAGCTCTATCACTTGGTAGCCTCGGTTTCAGCGCCCCAGTCCGGCGCAGCAGCAAACCCCCAGCCGCACGCTGCCGCGCCGCCACAGAATTCACCAGCCCCCGCGCCCGCCCCGCACGCGGCGCCGCCGCCGCAGACTTCACCAGTCCCCGCGCCCGTCCCGCCGCCGTTCGCCGCGCAGGGAGTCCCTAAGGGGAAGGTAAAGTGTAATTTCAGTTCCACACCCTCCGGGGCGGACATCACCATTGACGACTGGAAATATGTGGGCAGCACGCCATCCGAGATCAGTCTTAGTACTGGGACTCACGTCGTCGTCATTTCCATGCCGGGGTTTGCCGAGTGGAAGCGGGAGCTTACGGTAGCGCCGGATTCAGTAGTGAATGTGACGGCTATTTTGGAAAGGACGCAGCCGTAGCCGGATCGCGGTTGCACGATGGATTTGCGCTGGCGCCTATGTCGCGATGGCGTAAAGGGAAAAAAGGTTTGACTGTAATACGTAAAGTATCTATATTCGTGCCCTCGCGTTATGGGTCCTACCTTCTGCCTGAGGTTGGACCGCTGTTCGATATCGCGAGGAAGCAGTACCACGTCTGGCAGGACCAGCGGGCCGACCTTGGGCCGCTCTTCACTTTTTTGGCAAAGTAGAACTCCGGGCGTCGTCAACGCAATCGAGCCTATTCGTTCAAGTGCTTGAGGCGTTGGCCAATTCGAGAAAGAGCTAGCGCCTTATCCGGATCGGTGGCCACTGTCGTTCTAAAGCGACACTTTGGCCCCGGTCTTATTTCATACTTCTGTAAAGGAGAAAAACTGTGGCTAACGCAGATGTTGCATCCACCCACCTAAATCGTTGGTGGCACGTGGTCGGCGGGATGTCCATGAACCTGGCACTGGGTTCACTCTATGCTTGGAGTGTGTTTGTGGCTCCATTAGAGAAAGAATTTGGCTGGAAGCGGAGTGATACTTCCTCGGTGTTCACCTGGGCGGTTGTTGTTTTCGCACTAACGTTTATCGTGGCGGGACGGCTGCAGGACAAGTTCGGCCCATTCTGGGTTTCCCTGACTGGCGGTATATTGGTCAGCCTGGGCTTCTTCCTGTGCTCCTACACGCACAGCTTGACCTACCTGATTGTATGTTTCGGCGTGATTGGCGGACTGGGCAACGGATTTGGCTACTCCACCCCTATACCGGTGATGGCCAAATGGTTTCCCGATAAGCGCGGTTTAGCCGTGGGACTGGCGGTGGCTGGATACGGGGGAGGATCCGCAATCTTTGGGCCGTTGGCCAACCTGAAGCTGATTCCCGCCTATGGTGTGCACACCACGTTCCAGATACTGGGGGGGATCTTCCTGGTCATGACGGTTTTCGGCGCCTTCCTGCTGCGTAATCCTCCGGTCGGATACAAGCCGCCCGGTTGGACGCCCGCACCCGCCTCCAAGTCTGCCGCGACCACCTATGAATTCAGCCCGAGCGAGACGCTGCGCACGCCCGCTTTCTACCTCATGTGGATCGCCTATGCTCTGGGTACCTCGGCTGGACTGATGGTGATCAGCCAACTGGTGCCCTTCGCTAAGAGCGTTCATGTTTCCAGCGCGGCCCTGGCCACGATGGGCTTGGTCGTGGGCGCAGCTGGCAACGCCTTGGGTCGCATCCTGTCCGGCTGGATGTCGGATGCACTCGGCCGGCTGAACGTGCTGCGGCTCATGATCGCCATCTCGATGATTGCCATGCCCCTTCTCTACAAGGTGGGCAGCGATGTGACGATGCTGTACATAGTGGTGTTCGTCGTGTACTGGTGCTACGGAACGCAGCTCTCGGTGAATGGCTCCACTTGTTCGGATTTCTGGGGAACGAAGAATGCCGGCCTCAACTACGGAATGCTCTTCACCGCATGGGGCGTGGCTGGCATCATTGGTCCCAGGATCGGCGGGTGGGCGTTCGACAAGTACAAGAACTACCAGATGGCGTTCTACTGGGCGGCGGGTTTAGCGGCAGTTGCCCTGCTCTGCGAACTGGCGGCTAGACGCCCGAGCGTGCCGGTAGGCGCGGTCGGAAGGAAGTCGGTGGCTGCCTAGCTTCCGGAAGACACTGCAATCCGGAACAGGATCTTCCATCATTATCGGACTTGGGGTGTGAGGGCGCTCGGCCACGAGCGCTCACGCGCCCTCAGGGCCCGATTGTGTGAGTTCTTCAAGATTCGGCGTCGTGGAATTGCTTCTGGTCAATATCGTCACCAGGAGCACATTTATCACTTACCTGTGGCGTCCCGATCCCCTATTGCGGGTACCACTCGAGCAACCGGACTTCGATTCCGGTCCCTTCCAGCCCCTTCTTGAATACGGCCAGATCGGAGCCGTGGTAGTGATAAGGAATCACGATCTTGGGGTGGAATGCCTTCACCGCCTCCGCCGCTTCTTCCGGAGGCATGGTGTAAGGCAGATTCATGCAGACAAACGCCACGTCGATGTTCTTCAACGCGCGCATCTCCGGGATACCCTCCGTGTCGCCGGAGAAGTAGAAGCGCACCCCGCCGTAAGTGAGCACGTATCCATTGCCACGTCCCTTGTCATGGAAGAGTTTGCCTGGGGCTGGCCCGCGCGTCAGGTTATAGGCGGGGATTGCCTCAATAGTCCAGCCCTGCCACGTTCTCGTTTCACCATTCGCAATCGGTTTGGCCGTCGTGACCGTTGCCAGCACGGCGGGCGGCGCCAGGATGTCGGTTCCGGCTTTGCTGAGTTCGGCGATGTATGCCGGATCCATGTGGTCCGGGTGAATGTCGGTAATCAGAATGAGGTCCGCCTTTGGGGCCCCGGCGACCTTTGCAGGTTTGGCCGGATCGAGGTAGATGATTTTTCCTCCCGCCTCGATTCTGGTGCTTGCGTGATACAGCGGGGTGATCCGAACCTCTCCCGCCGAGGTTGAAAACGTCTGCGGCGCGGCGGCGGAGTAGCCAAACGAAGACAGAGCGAAGCAGGAGCAAGCAAGAGCCAGAAGCAGTTTCATCTCGACCTCACCAACTTTCAATAGTCTTCGGAACAGCAGAAGTTTACCGCGCACGGGATGCATGTGTCCCTCATGCATGTGAACCAGGCCGCCACTGACCGTCCTTGTTTCTTTCATTCAGAATTCTAAAGCGCAGGCGATCTTTGGACCAGCGCTCAGCGGCCAACGCAGGAGCCAAGGAGTGCCCGAGCGCGATCAAGGCCGGCCCGTCAAGAGGCATTGTGGCCCAAGCAGATCTGCCGCCAGAGGCTGCTGGCTTAAGCGGTACAATCGGAGGTTAATTACCAAACGAAGGGGAACAAATCATCATGGCAATAGCGACCATCAATCCAGCAACCGGCGAAGTCGTGAAAAGTTTCGAGCCTCTCACCGCGGCGCAAATTGAGCAGAAGTTGCAACTGGCGGCCTCCGCGTTCCAGAAACATCGGCGGACTTCATTCGCGGAACGTGCGAGCAAGATGATGCGAGCGGCCGAGATTCTGGAAAAGGAAAAAGACGATTGCGCCTGTTTGATGACGCTCGAAATGGGCAAAACTCTGAAGTCCGCAGTGGGCGAGGCGCGGAAGTGCGCCACCGGATGCCGCTACTATGCCGAAAACGCCGAGAAATTCCTCGCCGACGAAATTGTGGAAACTGGAGCGAAGCGCAGCTTCATCCGCTACTTGCCGATTGGTCCCATCCTGGCCATCATGCCGTGGAACTTTCCCTTCTGGCAGGTGTTTCGTTTTGCCGCGCCGGCGCTGATGGCGGGTAATGTCGGACTGCTGAAGCATGCTTCGAACGTTCCGCAGTGCGCGCTGAAGATCGAGGACATTATTCGCCGCGCCGGTTTTGCCGAAGGCGAGTTCCAGACGCTTCTGATCGGCTCGGGACCGGTCGATGGCATCCTGAACGACCCCCGCGTCGTCGCCGCGACTTTAACGGGCAGCGAGCAGGCCGGGATTCAAGTCGGAGTTTCGGCCGCCAGGCGCATCAAGAAAGTAGTGCTCGAACTGGGCGGCAGCGATCCTTTCATCGTAATGCCCAGCGCCGACCTGGATGCGGCGGTCGCCACGGCAGTCGAGGCGCGCATTCAAAACAACGGTCAGTCGTGCATCGCGGCCAAGCGCTTTATCGTGGCGGAAAGAATTGCCGACGAGTTCGAGCGCAAGTTCGTCAAACGCATGCAGGACTTGCGCGTGGGCGATCCCTTCGAGGAGAGTACGCAGCTAGGACCGCTCTCCAGCGCGGACGCGGTTACTACGCTCGATGCCGATGTGAAAAAAAGTGTGGCCGCAGGTGCCCGTGTGCTGACCGGTGGCCATCCCCTGGATCGTCCCGGCAACTTCTACGCGCCGACCGTGCTCACCGACATTCCGAAAGATTCGCCCGCCTACAAGGAAGAATTCTTTGGTCCCGTGGCGTCACTTTTTCGCGTGAAAGATGTGGATCATGCCATCCAGATCGCCAACGATAGCCGCTTCGGGCTGGGTGCCAGCGCATGGACCAACGATCCGGCGGAAACCGAAAGGTTCATCAACGAACTCGAGGCCGGCATGGTTTTCCTGAACAAGATGGTGTCCTCCGATCCGCGCCTGCCTTTCGGTGGGGTGAAGTATTCAGGCCACGGGCGCGAACTGGCCGTGCAGGGGATCCGCGAGTTTGTGAACATCAAGACGGTTTGGATCCAGTAGCCGCGAATGCCGCGATTTCAGGCCGAATTCATAACCGAAAGGAATTGTTGTATGGCCAAACTTGGATTCATCGGTCTCGGTGTGATGGGCGGCAACGTGGTAGCTCGCCTGCTCGAAAAAGGGCACAGCGTGACCGGCTACAACCGGACGCGCTCCAAGGCGCAGTGGTTGATCGACAAGGGCATGAAGTTTGCCGAGTCTCCGAAGGCCGTGGCGTCGTCGTCGGATGTGACCTTCACAATGGTCACGAACGCCGCAGCGCTCGCGGCGGTAACAGACGGTCCAGACGGATTGCTCGCGGGCATTGGCGCCGGCAAGTTCCACATTGACATGAGTACTGTGAGCCCCGATGTGAGCCGCGCGCTGGCTGCGAAAGTTCGCGAGAAGGGCGCTGACATGGTGGATGCGCCGGTTTCGGGCAGCGTCATCACGCTGCAACAAGGCAAGCTCGCAGTGATGGTCGGAGGCCGCAAAGAAACTTTCGAGCGCCTGAGGCCGTTGCTTCTGGATATTGGACCAAAGGTGACGCATGTCGGCGAGAATGGCATGGCGTTGGCCATGAAGATTGCTGTGAATCTGAGCCTGGCCGTGCAGATGCTGGCTTTTTCCGAAGGTGTGCTTCTGGCGGAGAAGAGCGGGATTCCGCGCGAAGTCGCGGTCGACGTTCTGGTTCACAGCGCGATCGCGTCGCCCATGATTCAATACCGCGGTCCTTTCGTCTTGCAGCAGCCGGAAGAAGCATGGTTCGACGTCAACATGATGCAGAAGGACATGCTCCTGGCAATGGAGTTGGGCCGCAAGCTGAATGTTCCTGTCCCCACCACCGCCATCAGCAACGAGTTTCTGACCGCCGCGCGCGGCATGGGCTGGGAGAAGCTGGACTTTGCCGTCATGTTTGACGTCTTGGCACGGATGTCGGGAGTGCAAAAATAACTCGTTGCTGCCCGGCCAAGCGTATCTTTACATCGGTGAGGAGGTGGTCGCTGCACGTAAGCATCTCAGTCCACATATTCGCGGGCTCGCTCTTGATAATGCTGGCCGCGCTCTCCCCCCCAGCTGCGGCGCAGGGAGGGCCACCCTACATCGGCAACGACCCTGGCATTCCCGGCGACGGCAATTGGGAGAACAACATCATGACTTACAGCGAACGCCATCCGGCCGAGCGCATCTACAATGCCCCTCTTCTGGACCTGAATTATGGCCTCGGTTCTCGCATCCAGCTTACGTATGAGGTGCCCTACCTGGTGGAAGGCACCGACGACGGCCCGACGCGCAGCGGCCTGGGCAAGTCGCTGCCGGGCGTGAAGTGGCGCTTCTATGACAGCGATGAAAAAAAACTCGCGATCTCCATCTTTCCCCAGCTCGAGTTCAATAATCCCACATCCTCGCTGGCGCGTGGACTCGTTGCCTACGGCACCAGGCTGTATCTTCCCGTCGAGGTGGCCAAGAAGGTTGGTCCGCTCGAGATCAATCCCGAAGTCGGCTATTGGTTTGCCAGGGGCAAAGGTGCAGCCTGGTCCGCCGGAGTTGTGGTGGGTCATGAGCTGAATAAGCGGCTGGAACTCGATGGCGAATTGTATAACACCGCCAACACCAATGGCTCCAACTACTGGAACACTTATGACGGCGGAGGCCGCTACAAACTGACGGAGCACTTTGTGCTGCTGATCATGGCCGGGCGCAGCTTCGCCAGACCTTCGAGCAGCCAACCCCAATTCTTCGGCTACCTCGGAATGCAGTTCCTGTTTTCCACGAAGCACAAGAAGGATAGCCCGGCAGAGACCACCCCGTAACCAAGCCCTGGAGAATTTCAAACCCGGCGGAGGAGCCGCAGTAGATTGCACCTGCCTGCAAGATATTCGCGCACCCGAACCGATTTTGATAAGGTACCCGTAGCATGACTATTAAAAAGAACGCGGTTCGCAAAACGGAATTCAGACAAAAAGCACAGTTGATGTCGGGCTCGGAGATTGAACGCACGCTGGTGCGGTTGGCTCACGAGATCCTCGAAAAAAACGGTGGCGTCGATGGCTTGGGACTAGTCGGAATCCGCCGTCGCGGAGTTCCCATCGCCGAACGGCTGGGCAAAATGATCCAGCAGGTCGAAAAGAAGAAAGTTCCCGTGGGCACGCTCGATATCACGTTTTATCGTGATGACCTTTCCACACTGGGCCCCAAACCCGTGGTGCAGGAAGCGGAAATCGGCTTCTCCATCGAGGGGAAGAAGATCGTGCTGGTCGACGACGTGCTCTATACCGGCCGCACCACGCGCGCCGCGCTCGACGCCCTTTTTTCCCATGGCCGCCCGAGCCTGGTGCAATTGCTGGTGCTGATTGACCGCGGCCATCGCGAATTGCCAGTCGAGGCCACCTTCGTAGGGCGAACCGTGCAGACGACCGCGAATGAAGTGATCGAAGTCAAGTTAACCGAGATCGATGAAGCGGAAAAGGTTCTGCTGTTGGAGAGGTAAGGTTTGGTTGGTGTGGTGTGGGGCGGAGCCTGTCCTGAGCTGTGACAGCCAAGGCTTGACCTTGCACACGATGCTGTCGGATGGGGTCGCTAACTGTCGGGCAAACCCCTCAGGTGAGGGATTTTGAGTGTAATCGCCTGATTTCGTCAGTTATTGCGCTCCCACCTTTCGAGTGATGATCGGGTAGGAGGCGAGGT
>PLHP01000112.1 GCA_003138955.1 Acidobacteriaceae bacterium
TGGATCGTCTCCGGGGCGCGTCCAGTGACTCCGCCCTCGGCGAAGATCTGCTCAATCGTGAGTTGCTTCCGCGCAGCGGTCTGGGGCGCAGCAGTCTGCGCCCGCCCCGCGGAAAGCAGCAACAGGTTGATGGTGAGGACGGAAAAAAGTTTTTTCACGAATGCACTCCGATTTAGCACGAGGTGTGATCCCATGTCGCGCTGGCAGTGAAACTCAAGAAGTGTACAACCTGGAAGGAGTTCGCGTCAGAATCCAGCCCCGGTAGGGGCGAACCAGCTTAGCCCAGCGCTTCGGCGCTGGGAAAAGTGGAGGAAATGGATGCATGTGATCTACATGTCTGTACGTTAGACATAGCCTTAGCTTACTGGTTCTATTTGTTCAGCACCTGTTTCAAGTCCCGGAGGGACGGCCCAGTTCTCGCGCACACGCCAAAGCCCGCATTCTTGCGGCTCTGACGCCGTGCCCCTCCCAAACCCATTCATGAGACCAGTTTCGCTGTCGGGTCACCGCACCAGAATCGCCTTCAGTTCTGCACGCGCTGGATGCTTTGCTTCATAGGCCGCGATCTCCGCTTCATGTTGCAGCGTCAGCCCGATATCGTCCAACCCGTGCAGCAGGCAATGACGCGAGAATTCATCCATCGCGAACGTTGCCGCAAATCCTCGCCCGTCTTCCACTCGTAACGTTTCGAGATTGACCGTCAGCTGATAGTTCTCGATCTCCTTCGAACGGCGCGTAAGCTCCGCCACCTGCTCCTCGTTGAGCCGCACCGTCAGCAGGCCGTTCTTCAGGCTGTTGTTGGCAAAGATGTCGGCAAATGACGACGCGATCACCACCTGGAAACCAAAATCCGCCAGCGCCCAGACGGCATGTTCGCGCGAGGACCCGCAGCCGAAGTTCTTCCCCGCGACCAGGATCGAGGCCTTCGCATAGCGCGGCGCGTCTAGCACAAAATCGCCGGTCTTTTTTCCGCACTCTTTTCCCTCTCCCGAAAAGCGCCAGTCGTAGAAGAGGAATTCACCGAATCCCGTGCGCTCGATGCGCTTCAAGAACTGCTTGGGGATGATCTGATCGGTGTCCACATTCACCTTATCGAGCGGGACAACGACGCCGGTGTGCTTACGAAATGGTTTCATAGTGTCTGGTTTACCTCGTGTGGAAGCGGGGCTTTGCCCCGCTTGGACGGGGCGGAGCCCCGTCCCCACATGGTGTTACCGAAATCGCCACTTCCGAATGTCGGTGAAATGCCCCGCAATGGCCGCCGCCGCCGCCATCATGGGGCTGACCAGGTGTGTGCGTCCCCCGCGCCCCTGCCGTCCCTCGAAATTGCGGTTGCTGGTCGACGCGCAGCGCTCTCCCGGTTGCAGGATGTCGGGATTCATGCCGAGACACATCGAGCATCCCGACTCGCGCCATTCAAACCCGGCATCCAGAAAAATGCGGTGCAATCCTTCCTCTTCCGCCGCGTGCTTGATCGCCTGCGAGCCCGGCACCACCATGGCGCGGACCTTCGGATTCACGTGCTGCCCTTTCGCCACTCGCGCCGCCGCCCGCAGATCTTCGATTCGCGAATTGGTGCACGATCCGATGAACACACGGTCCACGGCAATGTCTTCGATCGGCGTTCCGGGATCGAGGCCCATGTACGCGAGCGCCTGTTCCGCCGCGCGCCGGTCCGCCTCTTGCGCGAAGCTTTTGAGCTCGGGAACGCGCGCGTTCACCGGCGCCACCATTCCGGGATTCGTCCCCCAGGTCACGAAGGGCGCGAGCGATGCTGCGTCAATCTCGATCACTCGATCGAATTGCGCTCCGGGATCGCTCGCCAGAGTTCGCCAGTACGCAACCGCTCCTTCCCAATCTTTTCCTCTTGGAGCAAAGCGCCGCCCGCCGACATACGCGAAAGTCGTTTCATCGGGCGCGATCAGTCCCGCTCGCGCTCCCGCCTCGATGCTCATATTGCACAGCGTCATGCGGCCTTCCATCGAGAGCGCACGCACCGCATCGCCGGCGTACTCGATCGCATGTCCGGTGGCGCCGTCGGTGCCGATGCGTCCGATAATTCCGAGCGCCAGGTCCTTTGCCGATACGCCCTCCGCCAGCTTTCCGCGCACGTGGATCTGCATCGTCTTCGGTTTTTTCTGCGGCAGGCATTGTGTGGCCAGCACGTGTTCCACTTCCGATGTTCCAATGCCAAAGGCCAGCGATCCGAATGCGCCGTGCGTCGAGGTGTGGCTGTCGCCGCAGACAATCGTCATCCCCGGCAACGTGATGCCGAGTTCCGGGCCGATGACATGCACAATGCCCTGCTCCGGCGAGTCCATATCAAAGAACGGAACCCCGAACTCGCGGCAATTTTTCTGTAGCGCTTCAATCTGCTTCGCCGCAATCGGGTCGGTGATCGGCATGCCCCGCGGAGTGGTCGGGATATTGTGGTCGACCGTTGCCACCGTGCGCAGCGGCTGCCGCAGACGCCGGCCATTCGCGCGCAGACCGTCGAAAGCCTGCGGCGAAGTCACTTCATGCACCAGGTGCAAATCGATGTAGAGCAGCGCCGACTGCCCTTCGGGGGCAGCGACCACGTGCGCATCCCAAACTTTCTCAAACAGAGTACGAGGAGGCATATTTTCAGTTTCGCCCATAGGTTTCGCCAGTTCAAGGCCGCGAACTCGTGCGGCAGCTGGTGCTGTTCGATAGTCTACCAACCGAGCGCCCTCAAAATCTTCGCCTCGGCATTTTTTTCACCCCGCACTTATCGTGCCAGTGGAGGTACGGGCGCCCTCGCCCGTCCAGGCTTGCGTGGGGACGGCCGCCCCCTGGGCCGTCCCAGCCGAGCGTGGCACGTTATTCCCGGACAGCCGCTTTTCCGGTTATTATTCAGGCAGCCCCATCGAGGAAAATACTGCATGATCAACGGCAAGCGCATTGCCGTCGTGTTGCCCGCTTACAACGCGGAAAAGACGCTGGAAGCGACCGTGCGGGAATTGCCCGACCTGGTCGATATTCGCATTCTCGTCGACGACCACAGTTCGGATCGCACCCTCGAAGTCGCCCGCCAACTCGGCTTGCAGTCGTTCGTGCACAACCGCAACTACGGCTATGGCCGCAATCAGCAGACCTGCTACCGCGAAGCTCTGGCCGCCGGCGCCGACGTGGTCATCATGGTCCATCCCGATTATCAGTACACGCCGCTGCTCGTAACCGCCATGGCTAGCATGATCGCTTACGGTGTCTATGACGTGGTGCTCGGCTCGCGAATTCTGGGAGGGCGGGCCCGGCAGGGCGGTATGCCGGTGTGGAAATACGCGGCCAACCGATTTCTGACGCTTTTCGAAAACACTTGTTTGGGCGCGAAGTTGTCGGAATATCACACGGGATACCGGGCGTTCAGCCGCGTCGTGCTCCAGGATCTTCCGCTGCTCGAGAACTCGGACGATTTTGTCTTTGACAATCAGATGCTGGCGCAGTGCGTTCACTTCGGTTTCCACATTGGCGAGGTTTCCTGCCCGACGAAATATTTTGCGGAAGCTTCTTCGATTAATTTCCGGCGCAGCGTGCAGTATGGACTGGGCGTATTGCTGACGTCGGTGCAGTTCCGTCTGCAGAAAATCGGGTTGGCACAATTCCGGATTTTCAGCCGCAAAGGCCGCTGCCTGGAGCCGGGTCCCGACGCCAGGTATTACAGTCCGAAAGCCACCGAGAGAACGATTACCGACGGCCGGTCCGGCGGCTAACCTTGCCGAAAGAACTCGCATCGCGCACCGGGACTTCGTTGCAGAGGTTGAGCTCGCTGACTTTACTGCTGCCGCTGGCAGCGTTTGCCATGCTGGTGCAGGGATATCATCCGGGGCTGGAGGATGATGCGTTCTACCTGGCGGCGATCAAGCAGGATCTGAATCCGTCGTTGTTTCCCCATGACGCCGACTTTTTCCGCGTGCAGTTTCAGGCGACCGTATTCGATAAGCTGATCGCGTTTTCCCTGCGCTGGACCCACGTGCCCCTGGAATGGGGAATCTTGTTTTGGCAGTGGGCCGTGACCGTTCTGATTTTATGGGGATGCTGGCGAATCAGCCGGCGGTGTTTCGCGGAANNGTCTCGGGCACAGGGCTGAGTTTGACGGACCAGCACCTGCATCCGCGGGCGTTGGCCACGGCGCTGATTTTGGCGGCGATCGCGGCCGTGCTCGTGCCTAAGAACGACAGGCGGTTGCTGCTGGCGGGCGCGCTGCTCGTGGCGGCATTCTCCGTACACGCCATCATGGCGGCGTTCGGCGCGTCGTATTGCCTGTTTCTGCTGTGGAAGCCGCGTGAGCAGACGAAGACGGAGCGGACGAAGCCGAATATAGACCATCGGCGCACGGCGGTGGGGGCGGCGCTGCTGTGGCCCCTGGGATGGATTTTCGATCCGCCCTCGGATGCGTGGCGCCAGGGGGCGGCCACGCGCTCGTTTTATTTCGTGTTGCGCTGGCATTGGTACGAGTGGCTGGGGGTGGTAGCGCCGCTGCTTTTGCTGTGGTGGTTCCGGGCGCTGGCGCGCCGCCGCAGCCAGACGGTTCTGGCGCATGTGGCGGAGCGATTGGTGTACTTTGGCGTGTTCCAGTTGGCGGTGGCTCTAGTGATCCTGCTCCCCGCACGGCTGGAGCGCTTGCGTCCGCTCGAGCCGATGCGCTTTCTGCATCTTGTGTACTTGTTGTTTGTGTTGCTGGCGGGGGGATTGCTGGGGCAGTACGTGCTAAAGAAACATGCACTGCGCTGGCTGCTGCTGTTTGTGCCCCTGAGCGCCGGGATGTTTTATGCGCAGCGGCAGATGTATCCCGCAACCCCGCATCTGGAACTGCCAGGCTCTCTGTCGCACACTAGTAATAATGAAGCCTCGCGCAATAGCTGGGTCGAGGCTTTCCGCTGGATCAGCCGCAACACGCCCGTGGATAGCCTGTTCGCGCTTGATCCGCGCTACATGGAATTGCCGGGCGAGGACTACCATGGTTTTCGCGCCCTGGCAGAGCGCAGCGTGTTGGCGGACGAGTTGAAGGACGCGGGCATGGCAGCGCGAGTGCCGAGGCTCGCGACGCGCTGGCTGCGCGAAGTGGAAGCGCAACGTGGCTGGCGCGACTTTCAACGGCCGGACTTCCTGCGTCTGAAAGCGGAATTCGGAGTGGACTGGGTAGTCCTAACTGCGCCGGGTGTGGAAGGGTTGCCGTGCCCCTACCGGAATGCGCAGGTGGTGGTTTGCCGGGTGGAGTAACGGTGGGCTGAATTCGCGAAATCCAGGGAAGGAAATGAGCGAAAAGCGGGAAGCGGAAAAAAGCAGCGTGCGCGCGTCTGGGTCAATGAGAATAGGCCCGATGGTGGCGGCGGCGCTGGTGGTGCGGCTGGCGGTCATTCCGTTTCTCTATCGCGATTGGCTGGATCCGTTTGTGCTGGAGCACTGGGCGTTCGGGCGGGTAGCGCGTTCGCTGGTCGCGGGGCACGGGTTCGGAAATGTGTTTGCCGACACGGGGCCGACGGCGGTGTTGTCGCCGGTGTACGCGTATTTGCTGGCGGGAGTGTTTCGGTTGTTGGGGACGTACACGCCGGCGTCCATTGTGGCGGCGCTGGCGATAAACAGCGTGTTTTCGGCGCTCACGTGTATTCCTGTATTTTTTCTGGCGCGCCGCTGCTTTGACGGGCGTGTGGCGAAGTGGGCAGGGTGGGGTTGGGCGTTTTCGCCGTATGGGATTTACTACGGCGCGGACTGGGCCTGGTCTACCTGTCTCGTCACCCTGCTGCTCTGTTGCCTTTTCCTCATTGCTTTCGAGCTTGAGGATTCCGGCCAGCTTCTCCCCTGGATTGGCTTCGGTCTGCTCTCTGGCTTGGCCGCGCTGACCGAGCCCGTTGTCCTTTCCGTATTGCCGTTACTCGGAGCCTGGACCTGCTACCAGCGGTATCGACAGGATCGCCCTTGGAAGCTGCCCGGCTTGGCCGCGACTCTGGCTTTGCTTGTGATCCTCTCGCCGTGGGTCGTCCGCAACTACGAGATTTTCCATAAGGTCATTCCCGTCCGCAGCGGTTTCGGGTTGGAGTTGTATATCGGCAACAACGGGTATTCCACGCGCTGGGTGAACAGTGCCCTGCACCCGAATCACAATGACGCCGAACTGGCGGAATACGAGAAAGTCGGAGAGATCTCCTACATGGAGCACAAGCGCCAGCAGGCGGTCGATTACATCCGCGCCCACCCCGGCTGGTACGCGTGGATGGTGTTGCGCCGGGCGCTGTATCTATGGACTGGTTACTGGAGCTTCTCGCCCGTCTACCTGGCACAGGAACCCCTGGACCCGCCCAATGTTTTTCTGGCCACGACGATGTCGGTGCTGGCGCTGGCCGGGCTGCGCCAGCTTTATCGGGCAAATGTGTATCGGGCAAACGCGGGGCGCGCGAATGCGGCGCTCGCGGCGCGATTTGCCATCGTGTTTGTGTTCTTTCCGCTGGTTTATTATTTTTCGCACCCGGAGACGTATTACCTCAGACCGGTAGATCCGCTGATTGTGATACTGGCGGCGTATTTCGTGACCGGGCGATTCAGCGCCAGAGCAAGCGGCGCCCTGGGGACGGCGTTTTAGCGTCTTCAGACGTTTTGGCATCTTAAAGAATACTGGACATTGAACCTTCTGGACACCAAGCTTGAAGATGTGACCAACTCCGCGCTGGACAATGGTCGGCTGAACGATGGTCGCCTGAACGGTAGTCGCCTGGACAACGGGCCGCGCAAGCCCGAACTGGTGATTAGCGAGAGCCTGCGCTTTGCCTACGACACCTTCCTCAGCAATAAGGTGCGGTTTCTGCTGACCGCGCTGGGCATGATGATTGGGACGGCCTCGCTGGTTCTGGTGGTCACGATTGGGCTTACCGGGAAACAATACATCCTGGACCAGATTCAGGGCATTGGCGCGAACCTGATTTACGCCAGCTACTCCGGCGCGGGGCAGCGCATCACGGCGGTTGCCCTCGATGAATTGACCGTGGAGGACCTTACGGCGGTGCGGGAGCAGGTGTCGTCGGTGGTGGCGGCATCGCCATTTGTGACGCTCAATGACCGCATCAGCGTGCCCAACGGTAAAGAGCAGGACATTTCGATCCTGGGGGTATTCCCGGAATACCGTCAGGTGCGGAACCTGGTGTTGCTGGCGGGCCGGTTCTTTGACGCGGAGGACGAGCANNAAGGAGCGGGTGGAGACGTTTGGGCAGTCCGAAGTAGAGGACAACACGATGGCGATCCCCTATTCCGTGAGCCGGTTTTTTCTGCCCTCTAATGCGGTACGGCAGATTTATTTCACGGTGGCGAGCCCGGATGAAGTGACGGCAGCGACTGCCCAAATCAAGTGGGTGCTGCAGTCGCGGCACCGGCCGGAGTCAGTCTACAACGTGGAGAACCTGACGCCGCTGGTGAACCTGGCGGAAAAGACAGCTAACATTCTGACGGTGGTGCTGCTGCTGATTGCGGCGGTGGTACTACTCGTCAGCGGCATCGGCATCATGAACATCATGCTGGCCACGGTCAGCGCCCGCATTCGCGAGATCGGGATCCGCCGAGCGTTCGGCGCTACCAAACGCGAGATTCGCTTCCAGTTCCTCTCCGAGGCCGTCCTCATCGCCCTTGTCGGCGGCGTCCTCGGCATTATCATCGGACTCGCCATCCCCTTCTCCGTCCGCTATTTCACCGCCTATCGCATCCCCATTTCCGGTCTCTCCGCCATCATTGCCATCGGCGTCTCGTCGCTGGTCGGCATCCTGTTCGGCACGCTGCCCGCTATCCGCGCCTCTCAACTCGATCCGGTCGAGAGCCTGCGCTACGAATAGCGGGCGGGAAAACGGCGGAGCGGGATGTCGGTTGACCCCGCCTGGTCAAGAATCAAGCGAGTAACAAGTGGGAAAGAACGCATGGTTTGGGCATGAGAGAGCACCAAAAATGTGTTTTCGCGACCGCCGTTCCCCGTCGGAGGTGGAACCGCGGGTGCAAAGTCGTCAACTGGCATAAAATTAGAAGGAAGCGACTGCAACGCTTCGCGACCCGGTGATGGTATCGAACGCAACCAGCAAACGGAGCCGCGCCGTGGTGCTGCTAAGTGGCGGCATGGATTCCTGTGTGTGTGCGGCGCTCGCGGCCCGCGACCATCAGGCCGCCGCCGTCCACGTCAGCTACGGGCAGCGCACCGAGCAGCGTGAACGGCGTTCCTTCGAAAGCATCTGCGACCGGCTCGAAATTCGTGACCGGCTGCTCGTGCGCAATGCAGCTCTTGGCGCGATCGGCGGGTCCGCCCTCACCGATCCGGGCATTGCCGTTCCTGAGTCGCACGCCTTCGGCGCCGGCGCGCCCGTCAGCATTTCCGCCGGCGTACCCGTGCCCGTCACATATGTCCCTTTCCGCAACGCGCATTTTCTCGCCGTCGCCGTCAGTTGGGCGGAAGTGCTGGGAGCCGAAAAAGTCTACATCGGAGCGGTTGAGCCGGACAGTTCCGGCTATCCCGATTGCCGACCGGAGTACTATCGGGCGTTCAATGAAGTCGTGAAGGCAGGCACAAAAGGGGGAACAATCCGGGTGGTGACACCGCTGATTGCCATGCATAAAGCCGAGATTGTGACGCTGGGCCTTGAACTGAGTGCCCCCTTCGATTTAACGTGGTCATGCTATCAGCGCGAAGATCGCGCCTGCGGTGTCTGCGACAGCTGTGTGCTCCGCCTGCGCGCGTTTCGCGAAGCGGGCGCGGAAGATCCCATTCCGTACGCGGAAGCCGCCGCCCGATCGAGTTAGAACGCTTTCATTAACGGTCTTAAATTCAGAGGTAATGCCGGGAGGCCAAATCATGAAGAAATATTTCATCCTTCCCCTGCTGCTCGTTCTCGCCGTGGGGTTGTCCGCTCCACTCGCGTTCGCGCAAAACATGGGTAACGTGAAGGGAACCTGCAAAGACGTGGAAGGGAAGCCGATCGCCCAGGCCGAAGTGGAGTGGTCTGGGACCGACACCGGCCACAAGTACACCCTCAAAACCAACAACAAGGGCGAGTATTTCTCGCTCGGCATCGTCCCCGGCAAGTACAACGTCAAGCTTAGCAAGGACGGCAAGGAACTCTGGCACTTCAATGGCGTTCAAAAGGGGCTGGACGAAACAGCACTGGACTTCGACCTGAAGAAAGAAATGGCGGCCGCAGCCCAAGGCCAGGGAATGAGCCCGGAAGAAGCCGCGAAGATGAAGGAGGCCGCTGCCAAAGCCGAGAGTGAAAGGAAAGTCGTCGGCACGCTCAACGAAAAACTCAATGCCGCCAAGACGGCTTCCGATGCCGGCGACTTCGAGACCGCAATCGCCACCCTGAATGATGCCATCCATATCGACAGCACCCGCGATCTGATCTGGTTCAAACTCGCCGACGCCTACCGCATGTCGGCCCCCAAGCAGACCGATCCCGAAGAAAAACAGAAGCGCTACGAGATGGCCGCAGCCGATTACCAGAAGGCAATTGAAATGCGCAGCACCTCGCAAACGGCACAGAAAGATCCCGACAATAATAAGAATATGGCCGCCTACTATAACAACATGGCGGAAGTTTATGCGAAGTCCAACAAGGTCGATGATTCCGTGGCCGCCTATAACAAGGCGGTCGAGCTGGATCCGCCGCACGCCGGTACATACCTGTTCAACGAGGGCGCTGTTCTCACCAATGCGGGCAAGGTGGATGATGCCATTGCGGCATTCGACAGAGTGATTGCCGCCGATCCGACCAAAGCGGACGCTTACTACTGGAAGGGCGTGAACTTGATCGGCAAAGCTACGCTCAAGGGCGATAAGATGATCGCGCCCGAAGGTACAGCCGAGGCCTTCAAGAAATATCTTGAGCTCGCACCTGACGGTAAGCTCGCTCAGCCAGCCAAGGACATGCTGGCGAGCATCGGCGCGACCATCGAAACCGGCTACGGAACAACCAAGAAGAAACCGGCGAAATAGCATAAACCCAGTTGCCAGTTCCCAGTGCTCAGAAAAACCCGGCGTTTGCTGTTGCCGCCTATCGAGATTTCGCTTCAATTGGCGCGGTTTTACTGGGAACTGGCCACTGGCAACTGTTTTCAGTTACCGAGGTCTATGACCTACTTGTCCTTCGCTCTTCCGCACATCCGCGCTACATTCATTACATAGCTTCCCCGGCGACATTTCTCCCCTGTGGCGTCAATGCTGATGACTGGAGTGTGTGAAATGGCTGCCCCGGGAAATTCCCCGATTGCGATTGCATTCGAGGGCATTAGTGGAACGGGCTCGATCCCGACGCCGGTACTGCTGGCCGGCATGTTGCGCGCGTCGGAGAAGGTTAGCGATCTCATTTTTTCGCCGGGGCGTTCGCCTCAGGTCGAGATTCACGGGCAACTGACGGCGGTCGAAATTCCCGGAAGCGGCACACTTTCGCCGGATGACACGCGCCGCCTGGCGGCCGATCTGATCGGCAACAACAAGCAGGCGATCACAACGCTTCGCGAGCAGGGTTCCTGCGACGTTTCCTACGGATTGCCGGGAATGGCGCGGTTCCGCGTCAACGTGTTTATTCAGCGCGGAAGTTGCGCGATTGTGATGCGCGTCATCCCCACCGTCATTCCGACTTTCAGTTCGCTTCGTCTGCCGGCGCAATTGGAAGAGGCGGCGAAGGTCCGCAACGGGATCATCCTGGTGACGGGCGGAACCGGATCGGGCAAATCTTCGACTCTGGCCGCTTTGATTGACCGCATCAACGACCAATATTGCTATCACGTTCTGACGGTCGAGGATCCGATAGAGTTTCTGCACAAGCACAAGAAATCGACGGTGCACCAGCGCGAGTTGCACAGCGATGCGCCGACTTTCACGACGGCGCTGCGGGCGGCGCTGCGCCAGTCGCCGCGCGTAATCATGGTGGGCGAAATCCGCGACCGGGAGACGCTCGAGATTCTTCTCGAAGCCGCCGAAAACGGCCACCTCGTTCTTTCCAGCATGAACACCGTCGACGCCTCGAAGACGGTGGACCGCATCATCGGTACGTTCCCCACCGCCGAACAGCAATCGGTGCGCGAACGTTTCGCAAAAACTTTCCGCTACATCGCTGCGCAGCGGCTGATCCCGCGCAGCGATGGCGGCGATCGCATCGCGGTCGTCGAAATTTTGAAATCCAACTCGCGCACTCGCGATTGCGTCGAACAAGGCGAGCGACCCGGCCGCACGCTGCTGGACGCCATCAAAGCCAGCGAAAGCGAAGGCATGCAGCATTTCGATGGCGAGATCGCGAAACTTGTCCGCTCGGGGCTGGTGGATCTGGAAACCGGGCTTTGCTTCGCCAGCAATGCCACGGTGCTGGGGCAGGAACTGGCGCGGTAGGGGTCTTCGCGGTGCAAATTCGGGGGTGCCCCCTGGGGTGCCCCCCCTATTTCTCGCTAACGTGCAGATAAATAGATACTTAACTCCAAAGTATTCAAAGAAAAAGAGTTATGTCACGAACCGGAATTTTTACCTTTTAGAATCAGATACTTAGCCCTGTGCCGGTGGCTGACTCCTTGCAAATATTCATGTCAAATAACCCTATTTAGCGGAACATGACGGTGTTCCGCACACGCCGTCCGCGTGGTGCGCCTGGGCACAGCTACGAACGACGTTCTCATGCTTTGACTGGGTTTGCAGTGATTGCACTCACATCACTTTTGTGATGATTGCGGCGAGCTTGACGGCTGGGACCGACCGGGCCTTCGCTAGAACGGGCCGTCGTCTTCTTCGGAAACTCCGGCGAGTGGCATTTGCTGTTCTTGATGTGCTCGCGGAGGACGGCGAGGTTGTCGCCGAAGTAGAGCTGGTGCTTCGGTCATTTGTTGTGTGGCGAGATTTTAGCGCGGATTCGTAGTGTTGGTAATTGCAAGATGGGGGCTGATGGTTTGCGGTTCGTGCGTCTCGGGAGAATGCCTTGCGGCGATCGTGGTTGTGGGAAGGGTGTAGGGGGCCTTCGACTCCGCATTGACTTCACTTCGTGAACTCAATGCTGCGCTCAGGATGACACGTTTGGGTGGGGCTGCGCTTCGCTTGCCCCGCTCCGCTCAGGAGGATATGTGCGAAGTGGTGGCTCGCTAAGAAGCGGGCGGGGTATTATCCGTGCATGTCTTCCACTGCTCCCACGGCGGGAATTGTCAGCTTCGAACAGGCCCGACGGCTGGTTGAGCAACATGCGGCTGGCGTGGGTCCGGGAGAAGTGGAGACGGTGGAACTGCTGGCGGGGTTGGGGCGGGTGCTGGCGGAGGGGATTGTGGCGGACCGCGAGTGTCCTCCGTTTGATCGGGCTACTCGCGATGGATATGCGGTGCGGGCGGCGGACTTGGCGGAGGTTCCGGCGCGGCTTGAGGTGGTGGGCGAGGTGAAGGCGGGCTGCTGGCCGGAGCCGGGAGTGTGCTCGGTGGGGCGCGGGCAGGCGGTGGGGATCATGACCGGGGCTCCGTTGCCGGCGGGGGCGGATGCGGTGGTGATGGTCGAGCACACTGCTTTGGCGCAGAGTTCCCACGCTGATGCCGCAAAGGACCCGGCGTTGGGATTCGCGCGTTCCCACCCTAACGCCGCACAAAACGCGGCGTTAGGATGGGGCACCCTCGGGTCGGGACGGGACAGCCTCGGCGGTAAGTTCGTTGACATTCTGCGGAGAGTTGGCGTCAGCGAGAATTTTGTTCCACGTGGAGCCGAAGCTCGCGCCGGACAACTGTTGCTGGATCGAGGACGGCGGCTGGACCACACGGGCGTCGCGATTGCGGCGTCGGCCGGCAAGAGCCGCGTGCAGGTCTTCCGCAAGCCGCGCGTGGCGGTGCTTTCGACCGGCGACGAAGTAGTGGAGATTGACGCGGCGCCGGGGCCGGCGCAGATACGGAATTCGAATTCGTATTCGCTGGCGGCGCAGGTTCAGAATGCGGGCGGCGAGGCGGTGCGGCTGGCGATCGCTCCGGATGAGCGGGGGCGGCTGCGGGCCTTGATTGAACAAGCTTTGATCGAAGAAGGGCTGGGGTGCGATCTGCTGTTGCTGACGGGCGGCGTCTCCATGGGGAAGTACGACCTGGTGGAGCAGGTTCTCGGGGAGCTGAAAGCGGAGTTTTATTTTACGGGAGCGGAAATCCAGCCGGGCCGGCCCGTGGTGTTTGGTTCGTGTGGCGCGGCCCCCGCCCGCGCTGACAGCGAGGCCGCTGCGGTCACGCGGGCGAGGGCGCCCGCGCCACACAAGAAGTATTTTTTTGGGCTGCCGGGGAATCCGATCTCTACCATGGTGACTTTTAAGTTGTTTGCCCGGCCTATGATTGAGGCTTTGGCGGGGATGACTCCGCAGCGTTTGATTTTTCTTCGGGCTCGGCTGAAGTCGGAGATACGGACGAAGACCGGGCTGAAGAGATTTCTGCCGGCGGTGCTTTCGGGAGAGTTTGAGAATGCGGAGGTGGAGTTGGTGCGCTGGCAGGGGTCGGGCGATCTTGCCGCGCTGGCTCGGGCGAACTGCTATGTGGTGATTCCTCCGGAGATTGAGCGGATCGAGGCGGGAGAATGGGTGTCGTTGATGATGCGGTGAATCCCACTCATCGAAAAAAACGCGATGAGTGGGGCACCCTGGGATAACCTGTTGATGATGGCTAAGAAACTTTCGCACTACGACGCGCAGGGGCAGGCTCGGATGGTGGATGTGTCGGCGAAGGGGCGAACGGCGCGGGAAGCGGAGGCTAGCGCCTTCGTTCGGATGACGCCGGAGGTGCTGCGGGCGCTGCCGGAGAATCCCAAGGGCGACCCGCTGGAAGTGGCGCGGACGGCGGGAATCATGGCTGCCAAGCGGACGGCGGAGCTGATTCCGATGTGCCATCCGGTGGCGCTGTCGCACATTGCTGTGACCCTACGCGTGTGCGAGAATGGCGTTTCTATTGCCACCAAAGTAAAGACTACGGCGGAGACGGGCGTGGAGATGGAAGCGCTGGTCGCGGCCAGCGTAGCGGCGCTCACCGTGTACGACATGTGCAAGGCGCTCGATAAGGGCATCGAAATCCGGGAAGTGGTGCTGGAGCGAAAGTCGGGCGGCAAGAGCGGAGACTACCGGAGAAGCGGCAAGCGGAAATAGATCTCCAACAGCTGCCGAAAAATTGGATGCCGACGCGCAGCCCCTAAAGGGGCTGTTGATGACGGGCGGACTTGGCATCGCTGAAGCGATGCCCTGATACGAAACATGGCTGAAGGGACGCCCTGACACGAAGCTATGGCGAGCAACGTCAAAATCCTGCTGGTGGATGACAATCCGATGGTGCTGGGAATGTTGCAGCAGGCGCTCTCGACGCTGGGCGAGGTCGCGGTCGCGACCGACGCAGCCGATGCGTTGTTGAAGGCGGTCGACGACCTGCCGGATGTGTTGATCAGCGACTACCGCATGCCGGGCATGGACGGGCGGCAGTTGCTGGAAAAACTGAAAAGCAGACCGGCGACCTCGGGGATCGCGGTGATCCTGATGGCCAGCAAGGCCGACATCAGCGAACGATTGTCGATGCAGGATCCGATTGAAGACTATCTGGAAAAACCTTTTTTCCTGAAAGACGCCACGCACAAAATCAAGCGCGTGGTGGACCGGATCGCGCTGGAAAAGCTGAGCAAGGCAGCGTCGACCGATGGCATATTGCGCGGCAGCCTGTCGCAGATGAACGTGATTGACCTGGTGCAATCGCTGGAGATGGGGCGCAAGAGCTGCCTGCTCACGATGACAAATGCAGCCGACAAATGCGAGATCTATTTCACCCAGGGGCAGGCCAAGCACGCCGTCTATGGCCCGATTACTGGAGACGAAGCGGTTTTCAAAGTGCTGCGCTGGACGGATGGAAACTTCCAGATTGATTTCAACGGCAAGTCGACGCAGGAAACGACAAAGCTGAATACTCAGGGCCTGCTGATGGAAGGATTGCGGCTGCTGGACGAAGCGCAGCGGGACGCGGCGGACGAGGGTGAAGATGTCCTCCTCGACACCTGACGCTGCGCTGCGTGATGCGCCGATTGTTAATAGGAAGGCGGCGGCGGTCTTGACCGTTAGCGATTCTTGTTCGCGCGGCGAGAAAGTCGATCTCTCCGGTCCGGCGGTGGCGGAAGCGCTGGGGCGGCGCAACTTTCAAGTGGTGGGGCGCGGCGTGGTGGCCGACGAGCGCGCCGAGATTCAGGAAAAACTGATTGAGTTGTGCCGGTCGGCTCGACTGGTGGTGACCACGGGCGGGACCGGGATCGCTCCGCGCGACGTGACCCCGGAAGCGACCAGCGCGGTATGCGACCGATTGGTGGCAGGGATCGCGGAGCAGATGCGGTTCCAGGGAATGTGCAAGACGCCCTTCGCTGCGCTGAGCCGCGCGGTGTGCGGCATCCGGGGAACGAGCCTGATCCTGAATCTGCCGGGTAGTCCGGCGGGGGCGGTCGAGTCGCTGGAGGCGGTGATGGATTTGCTGCCGCATGCGCTGGAGTTGATTGCGGGCAAGACGGCGCATGAGTAGAGGTCGGTCGTTGGTCGTTCGTCGTTAGTTTAGTCTGGCGCCCCGTAACTCCGCGTCCGGGATTCGTAACCACAGGGGACCGAGCGAATTTCTTCTTCTGCAACCGACTATCCCATTAATCGGTGCTGGTGCGGATCTCGGGCTGTTAGGAGCGTTCCAGATGAAAATCTTTTCAACGTCAGAGGGGTATACACTTGGTGTGTTGTTTGGAGTCAAAACGGAAATTCGTGCTAAATCGTCAGACCACGATGGTCACAGGTGAGTTTGATAGCACGAGGCGGTTATCGCACTTCAAGAATTCCTAACCGAAGGATCGCAACTAAGGGAACTCAACTTTATGGCTAGCAGGCCGTGGTGCAAGT
>PLHP01000108.1:0-1396 GCA_003138955.1 Acidobacteriaceae bacterium
AGCAGGATGCGGCGCAAGCTTACGCTACTTCTTGCCGGCGCCGGCGCGAGGCAGCCGCGGCTTCTTGCCTGCGGACGGCTCCAGATCCATGACCCACACTCGCCCGCCAGCCGTGTAGTAGGCACGGTGGTCGTTCTCGACCATCGCGCCCCAGGCCTCCAGCGTGCGCATCGCGAAAGTGTAGCCCTCGAAGTTGTTGCGCGCGTGGTCCAACACTTCATTCGTGTGCCAGTTGTCGGTGAGGATGGCGTCACCCGCGTGCACGCGCAGGACGGTGTAGAAGCGATCGAACGCCGCTTCCGGTCGCACGTCGCGCGACGACCCGCGCTTCTTGCCTTCGCTGACGATATAGCTTTCCTGCGGCTCGGGAGCCGCAGGTGGGTGGGTTTCTTTGGTATTCATACGGTCTCCGCCACCGCCGCGGCCTCCACGGCGGACCCCATGTTGACCAGATTCTTCGCATCCGCAGCCTGGATCAAGGCCTCGGGCAGCTCGACACCCATCATCCGCCATTGCTCGTTGGCAAACTTCTGCAATTTGGCGATGTGCTCGGCGTGGAGATGGCCGAAGCGTCCTTGCAATTTCAAATACTCTGACACCGGCCGCATGTTCTGCGGGCGGAAGCTGTAATCAAACGCACGCTTCTCGGGGTTCCACTCCCAGATCGGGTAGAGGCCGCATTCGACGACCAGCCGGCCAAGATCGATGGAGCGCGGTGTCTCGTACACGAAGCCCTTCTGACAGGGAGTGTAGACCATCAGGTACGCCGCGCCCTTGTGGTTGAGGCCCTTGCGTACTTTGTTCATCAAGTCGATAGGATAGCCCACGCTCGCGGTCGCCACATAGCAGTGGGGATGGCCAGCCGCCATCATGCGGGCGAGATCTTTGGGAAACAGTTTCTTTGCCTCGGGAACCAACGGTCCGGGAGGGGAGAAGGTCGTCATGCCGCCATAGGGCGTGCGCGACGATGCCTGGATGCCGGTGTTCGCGTACTGCTCGTTGTCATAGCAGATAATCAGGCAGTCGTGATTGCGATAGAGCGCACCAGAAATCGACGCGAGGCCGATGTCGGACGCGCTGCCGTCGCCCGCCTCGCAGATAATGTTCGGATAAGCGCCCTTCCATTTGCCCTTGCGGATCATGGCCTCATAGGCAGCGGCGACGCCCGCGGTGAAGCTGCCCGCGCTGCCAATCTGCGTGTGCGCCCAGGGCACATTGTAGGGCGTACACAGATACGAACTGTTCGCGACATACATGCAGCCTGTCGGTCCGATCAGGATCGTATTGTCGCCCGCGGCCTTGCTCGTCATCCGGTATTGGATGGACGGCCCGCAGCCGGCACAGGTGCGGTGGCCGGGAACGAAGGGCTCGCTCGACGGTAATTCAGGGTTGTAGA
>PLHP01000108.1:1471-29962 GCA_003138955.1 Acidobacteriaceae bacterium
GCCCATGCCCGCCATGAACGAGAGGACGAGCGGACGCCGATCGCTTTCGTAGAGAGCGGCGCAGGCCTCGGCATAAAGCACGCCGCCGCTACTCACGCTGCCGAGTCCCATGTTGGTCTCGATCACGCCGACCACTTTGAACTTACTGAGGATCTCCTGCACGCGATCAGTCGGGTATGGCCGGATGGTTCGCAGCCGTACCAGACCGACCTTCAAGCCCTTGTCGCGCATATGCTGAATCGCGTAGCGCGCCGTCACCGCGTGGCCGCCCTGCATGAAAAAGACGACGTCGGCGCCATCGGTCATGAACTCTTCGACCCAGGGGTCGTAGCGNNATGACCGCCATCGATTCTTCCATGGCGCGCGCCCGCTCCAACTGCAGCGGCGGACCCTGCTCCGGCATAATCTGCGGACCATGAGACACCGGATGCCGCGGATCGAGCGGGTAGGGATGCTTGTAGGGCGGCAGGAATTCCTTTACCTGACCGGGGTCGGGC
The DNA here is from genome assembly GCA_003138955.1 of Acidobacteriaceae bacterium. GTDB lineage: Bacteria > Acidobacteriota > Terriglobia > Terriglobales > Acidobacteriaceae > Acidiflorens. The sequence continues at coordinate 1,969 of PLHP01000108.1, forward strand.
AATTCGACGTCACTGGTGATGTGCGAGACGAAGAAACCATCCTGGCAGACCATCTGGGGCAAGAGCACGCGCGGATCCTCACCGATGCGATAGCCAATCAGGTGATTGTCGAACGCTTCCTGGGCGTCGCACGCCCAGCCCATGAGCCATCCCATGTCACGGGTCGAGAGCGCGTCGGTATGCTCGGAACCGAAATCGCCGGGCGGATCGAGGGTGCGGTCGGCGATCATCATCTGCACCGGCATACGACTGCCGGAGATCGGCGAATAAAGTTCGTAGGCAAACTGCACGCCGACGCCAGAGCTACCGGTGAATACGCGCGCGCCGCTCGACGAAGCGCCGTGAGCGATGCTCAATTGCGAGTGCTCGCTGTCGGCCACGATATACTCGGCGTCGAGTTCTCCATTGGCCACCATTTGCGCCAGCGCCATCATGGTCGCCGTGTAAGGCCGGATGGGGTAGGCCGCAATCACATCGACATCGGCGTACTTGGCGGCCTGCGCCGACGCGACGCAGCCGTTGATCCTGACCGTCTTCTTCTTTCTTTCCGTAACCGTTGGCATGACTCACTCCAATTTCCAAATGTTCGGCTTCTAAATGTTCTTGGCGGCTCGTTCCCCGAGATTCCTCAACTCTTCCGCCTGCCGTCCGTGCAGACCCGGCGAGATGGCGAACGCTGTGTCCATACGCACTACGCCGGTATCGAAATCGAGTTCGGGCACGCCCTCAAGGCAGCCCGTCGGACACTCTTCGATGCACACGCGGCACCCTTTGCAGTAGTCGACCAGAATCTTATAAAGGCCGTTCGAGCGCGAGGGACGCGCGATGCAGGGTTCGGGACAGACCAGATAACAGTTGTCGCAGGCATTGCATGTGCCGCAACTGAAACAGCGGCTCGCCTCCTCGACTGCCTGTTCTTCCGAGAATGCCTGAATCACTTCCTCCTGCGTTTTGCGCCGGCTGGTTGGCGGCAACAGTTCTTGCTTGACGCGCGGGAAGTGCGGGAAATACGTCATGTTCATGCGGTTCAAATCGAAGATGACGTCGACGGCAATTGTCCGCGGCTGCAACGACTCGCCGCGCAACACCTTATCCAGATTGAAGGCGACGCTCTTTCCGTCGCCAACCGCATTCACCACCATCAGGGGCTGGCCCGAGCCCAGTTGCACCACGTCGCCCGCCGCAAAAATGTTGGTGTCGCCAAGGCGTCCGAAGCGGTCGATCTTGATCGTGCCGCGCTCGGTCTTGAACTCGTCCGGCAACCAGCCGAGCGCCGCCCGCTGTCCCACCGCGATGATCACGTTGTCGACGGCGAAGCGCTCGGCGGGGACATCTCGATTCACGGTGATTGGCGAGGCGTTGATGGCTCCGGAGAAGCGCGCCGGATGCAGTTGCAAGGCCTCGACCTTGCCGTTGCCGAGCACGGCGGTCATCGCCCGCCCGTGCATCAGTTCCACCCCTTCTTCGACCATGTCGTGCAGATCTTCCGGCACGGCCGGCATCTCCTCAGGGTTGGCTTCCACCGTGATCATGGTCACTTCCACGGCGCCTTGCCGCAGCGCTTCGCGGGCGCAGTCGATGGCGGTGTTTCCGCCGCCGATGACGGCTACGCGAGCACCCAGCTTGACTTCGGACGTACCCATGCCGATGTCGCGCAGGAACGGAAGTCCGTAAAGCACGCCGTCCTTATCCTCGCCCTCGGCGCGCACGCTATTGGGCTGGATTAGGCCCACGGCCAGCACGACGGCGTCGTAGTTCTTTTTCAAGTCGTCCCAGGTGACGTCCTTGCCGACTTCGACGCCGGTCTTGATCGTGATCCCGAGTTCGACGAGGCGCTCGATCTCGCGATCGAGTACGTGCTGCGGGAGCACCCAGTCCGGAATGCCGCCGCGATTGAGTCCGCCCGCTTTCGGCGACTTCTCAAGGATCGTCACTTTGTAGCCAAGGCGCGCAAGCTGGTAGGCGGCGCTGTGGCCGGCGGGACCCGATCCGACGACGGCGACTTTCTTGCCGTTGGGCGTCCCGGCCTTGACCACGTCGCGGGTCAGCGCCTGTCCGAGATCGCCGAGAAAGCGCTCGACGGCGCGAATCGAAATGGCCTCATCGTACTTCCCACGGTTGCAGGCTTGCTCGCACGGGTGGTAGCACACGCGGCCGGTGACCGAGGGGAAGGGCATGTCTTCCTTGATGAGCGCGTAGGCGTCCAGATACTTGCCGCGCTTCACGAGATCGAGATAGCCCTGGATCTTTTCGTTGGTTCCGCAAGCGTTGTTGCAGGGCGGCAACTTGTCTCGGTACACCGGTCTAATCGAACGCCAGTTGCCGGTGGGGAACAAGTCCTGGCCCTTTTCCTGCGATGGCGCAGGGGTGATGCCGGCGAACGGAATCTTGAGGCGGTCGGGGATATGTGTGCCTTTGGTTGACATGTGATCCTTTGATCCTTCCTATGCAGCCACTGGGTTCAGCTTCATGATGTGCAACTGGTCGAGCGCCATTTCGAATGCCTTCTTGTTCGCGATCATTGGTTCAATCGTCTCCATCTTGACGATGCCCGTAGTCTTGACCACGGCGGCAATGAGAGGAGCGGCGATGTCAGGTGCGATGGCCTTGTTGCGCTCGGCGGCGCCTTCGGTTGAAAGCCGATCGAGGCCGAGCTCGCCCAGCCGGTAGTAGAGCCACTTGTGGTCGGCGAGATGGGCAGCGTCAACGCACACGAGTTGGGCCAGCCGCTCGGCACCCGGCACGAAACGAATCATGTACTCCGGGGTGTAATGCGTATTGATCACCAGCGTTCCGCCCGGAGGCATGCCGCGCATATAATCCCAACCCTTGACCATCGTCCCCTCGACCAGCACGACAATGTTGGGTTCCTCGTTTTCGTAAGTGAGCGCGTTCTCGATCACGCCGTCGCTTACACGGCAGTACTTGCGGGTCGGGCAGTTGGTGCGATCGGGATTGTCGACGTAGTTTTCCATCGCCTGCGCGTACTTGCCCTCGATCCGGGCGGAAGCGGAGATGGAATTGACGATGTCGCGGCCCTCTTTGTCCATGATGATGCCGCGCGTCCAAACAGTAAGTTCCGTGTAACTCATGATCAACCCTCGTTATTACTCAGGAGATGTGGCTTAGTAGATGCGTCAGAGCACAAATTCCCGGCGCTATTGCTCAGCATGCTCGCTTTTTTCAATTGCTTGGGACTGCCACGATCGGACTCAAGGACCGCCAGAAAATCGCTCCGCAAAACTACGAAAGGCGGGACGCGCGTGCCGTCCTGAAATTCCACAATTGCCAATAGCGTCGCCTTCTTGCACAGGCTCTCGATATCGGCGCCGGTGAGTCCTTCCATCCGCTCAGCGAACTCCTCAAAATCGACGTCGGGCGCCAGCGGCACACGCCGGCAGCAAAGCCGCATGATGGCTGCGCGCTCGGCAGCGTCGGGTTTGGCGAACGGCAGAATATAGTCGAACCGTCCACTGCGCAAAAGCGCCGGATCGATCCGCTCGGGACGATTGGTGGCTCCGAGCAGGATCACGCCTTTGACGTCACGCAAGTTGTCGATTTCACGCAGGAGCTGGCTGAGAATCCTTTGATAGACGTCGGTGCCGAATTGATCGGCGCCGAACTTGGGCGCGACCGCGTCAATGGTGTCGAAGAACAGAATGCAGGGGGCTGCCCGCCTCGCCTTCTTGAAAACTTCGCGCAGCGCCCTCTCGGATTCGCCCAACCACTTCGAGTACAGTTGCGGTCCATCAATAGCGATGAGCGGGAGCTCCTTTTCACCGGAGAGCGCCCGCGCCATGGCCGTCTTCCCCGTGCCCGACGGCCCTGTCAGCAGGATGCCCCGCGGCGGCGCCAGTCCAACCTGTTCATAGATCTCGTCGCGCATGTGGGAGTGCTCGATGACGGCATCGAGCAGGCGTTTTACATCGTGGAGACCTCCGAGAGATGCGAACGTCGATGCGCTTTTCTCTATAAAGAATTCTCGAGTCGCGCTGGGCTCGACTTCCTTCAAACCGGCGAGAAAGTCGTCGCGCGTAACCTGCAGCGCTCCCAGTTCAGCCGAGGCAGCGCCGTCGGTCTCGAGTGGAAATGCGGAGAGGAAACCGCGCAAGGCAATCATGCCGACTTCCTGTCCCAGCGCTTCGAGATCGGCGCCGACGAAGCCGTGGGAATGCTCGGCAATCTCCAGCAGGTCGACGTCTGAAGCAAGCGGCATGGCGCGTGTGTGGATCCTGAGGATTTGCAGCCGAGCTTGAGTGTTCGGAACCCCGATTTCGATTTCGCGATCGAAACGGCCGGGACGCCGCAACGCCGGGTCAAGAACCTCGGGGATGTTGGTCGCACCGATGACGATGACCTGGCCGCGCGCGACAAAGCCGTCCATCAAGCTGAGAAGCTGCGCCACGACGCGCTTCTCGACCTCGCCGACCACTTCGGTGCGTTTGGGAGCCACGGCGTCGATCTCGTCGATGAATAGAATCGCCGGCGCATGGCGCGCTGCTTCCTCGAAAACCTCGCGGAGCTTGGCCTCGCTCTCGCCGTAGAACTTCCGCATGATCTCAGGGCCGTTGAGATGAATAAAGTGCACGCGGCTTTCGGCTGCTACGGCGCGGGCAAGCAGGGTCTTGCCGGTGCCTGGCGGACCGTACAAGAGCACGCCCTTCGGCGCGAGAATTCCCAACCGCTCGAAGATGCGCGAGTGCTTCAGCGGCAGTTCGACGATTTCGCGCACCCGCGCCACTTCACGCTCCAGTCCGCCGATATCTTCGTAGGAAACCGCCGGAGCGCGGGCCGCCGTCTCCTCGCCTTCTACGACCCGGAGGTCGGTGCGTTTCCCGATCACGACAGGTCCCGAGGGAATCGTGCGCACCACCTGGAAGTTCACCGCCTTGGCAAACGTCGGCACACGCACTGCGCAGCCCGCGATGACCGGGACGCCCACCAGATCCTCGAGAATGCGGTCGGGTGCAATGGTCGCTGGCGCGACCCCTACCCATAACGGCGACAAGCGAACGGCCACTGCCTGCTCGCACTCGATTGGCGCCACCGTTACCTGCTCCTGCAAGCCGGCGCTACAATTGCTGCGGCACGTGCCGTCGATCTGGATCGTGGCTTCGAATCTTTCATCCGAAAGCTCGGCGCGCGCGACACCGATGGCGCCGCCGGTGATCTTCAGCACGTCGCCTGCTCGGGCGCCCATACGCAACAGATCGGCTGGCGCCAGTCGCGCAATGGCGCGGCCGACGTCCTCGACACGCGCCTCGGCAACGCGCAGCGTGATGGTCGCCGCGAGAGACTCCGGTTCATGAGACGCGATGGCCACACGAGCCATGTCATTTCCCAGTTCAGTCAATCTGATTGTCCCCAGACCAGTCTGCTCGAGGGCTCACCCTTGACCCTTGGCAGAGGTAACCGCCACGCTCAATGTAACGCGATCGCCCCACCATTGCGAATCGCCAATCCAAGACACTCCCCTTGGTCAAAACTTGTCAAGTACGATCTCCTCAACGTCTTCAATGTGGCGCCGCATAGCATTCTTTGCAGTCTCGGCATCGTGGCGCTTGATCGCAGCTAGAATCCGGCGGTGGCCTGCGAGCGACCTTTCCGGGCGCCCTTTCAACTGCAAAGAGCGTTCCCGCGTGTNNAACTCTGCGTCCTCGGCGATGGCAGCTTCTCCATGAGACAGTGTTCCTTCCTGCCGTTGCAGAATCTCTTCCATCTCGGAAATTTCGTCCGGAGAAGCGTGCGTGGCTGCGCGCGCAGCTAATGGCGGTTCAAGCATCTTGCGAAAATCCAGAAGCTCGCTGACCAGTTCCTGCCGCCGCTTTAGCGCATTGGCAAAAGGATTGACCAATGACTCGGCCGAGAGTTCGCGAACGATTGTCCCGGCGCCTTGACGCGGTTCAACCAAGCCCATCAGTTCCAGGCTTCGAATCGCGTCCCGAATGGAACTGCGGCTTACTTGAAGCAGCTCTGCCAGTTCGCGTTCCGAGGGCAGTTTGTCACCGGGTTGCAGCTTCTGCAGAATCAAACGTTCGATCTGCTTGGCGACTTCTTCGTAGACCTTGTTTCTTCGGATAACCTCAAAGTCGGATTTAGCCGGTGCTGACATAGGCAAGTGGTCCGATAAGTGGACCAGACGATGACCGGGAGTATACTCCCGTTGTCAAGCGCTCAGCAAACATTTCTTGTGAATGGATGAAAAAAGGCGATGGAACCAGCGCCGGAGGTCAATTCCAGTGCGAAGAGCAAAAAAGTAAAGATGGCCTGACAGAAGTGTAAACCTAATACACGCGCCAGAACGGCGTCCAGAGGCAGCGCAAACACGGGCGCAAGTTTTATCAGGACTTTGTGAGGGACCTTCCCGCCGAACGGCCAGAAAATTTTTTCTTGACATTCCGCATTTCAATGTGGTAAACCGGGCGGTCACAAAATGGTCCGCTTTTCATACCGGACAGGCACTCATTTGCAGTTCTGTAAATCTTTCGGCTCTTGGCTCGAACGAACAAGGCAGCGCGCGTCCCGCGCGTTCCATGCCTTGAGGACAGGCCGTTTTGCAAATTATCCCGGGAGAGGAAACACATGCGCTCGCTAACAACGTTTTTCGTGCTTCTGGTCGTTTTCACAGCGCCAGGTTCGCTCGCCCATGCTCAAGGCACGGAACCCGCGAGCAAGACTGACGGATCGGTTTCCGTAGCCGCAACGAAGGAAGAAGTCAACCAGTTGCGCAGCGAGGTCGCCGCCCAGCGCAAGACCATCGAGGAACTGAAGGCTTTGGTCGAGAAGTTGGCTGCGGGGAAGGCAACCGACAACAGCTCAGCCCAGATTCGGCCCGTGGCTGACGCTGCTTCGGTGGAAGCCAATGCGCTGCCGGTTAACGCTCCCGGCCAGGGCACGGTTCATCTGATGAATTCGGTTCTGGTGCAGCCCGACCCTGCGGCATTGGCAGCGCTCGTGGATCAGGCTCAACCTGCTGCTGCTCCGAAGAAAGATGCCCCGGTGACGGCAGGATGGAACGGTGAGCATTTTTTCATCAGGAGTGCGGACGGACAGTTCAGCATCAGCCCCTATGGCTATGTGGATAACGACTACCGCGCCTACAAGGGCGACGGCGCGCCCGCCGACACGTTTGTTTTGCGCCGCGCTCGCTTCGGCTTCCAAGGCAACTATGGTTCTCATTTCGATTTTGCGCTGCTCACGGACGCTGCGAGCACTTCGGGATCAGTCGTGCGCGACGTTTACCTCAACGTAAGGATCCGGCGTGAGTTCCAATTTCAGGCCGGCCAGTTCAAGGTGCCTTTCGCTCAGGAAACCGGAATGGGCGCCACCAACCTGGACTTCGTAGAACGCGGCTTTCAGTCGATGTTGTACCCGTCGGCGGCGTCGGCGTTCCGCAGCCCAGGAATCGCTATTCACGGCGACATTGACGGTGGCGTCGTGCAGTACTGGGTAGGGGCGTTTAATGGCAAGGGATATGCCCAAGTCAATACCACCAATCAACCGGAAGTGATTGGACGGCTTCGCTTCTACCCGTGGCGCAAATCCAAGAGCGACTGGCTCAAGGGACTAGCTTTTGGCGGATCCGCTGACCGTGGGCGCTCCCGAGGTCTTTCTGCGGATCTAAGCTTCAGCGGCAACCTGCCCGGCGGAGTCTACAACTTCTTCCCGCAATTCCGCATTAACGGACCGATTCAGCGCTACAACGGTGAGTTAACCTACATCAAGAGTCGTTTCGCCCTGCGCGGCGAATTCGATCAACTCAATATGTCTCGCAACAACGTCGGCTCCGAGCAGGTGGGAGGGCTTGGCTTCCTGAGTCTTCCGTCAATCACAGCCAAGGCTTGGAACGTCAGCGCGACCTATCTGCTCACGGGCGAAAAGCAGCCGGAAAACGGCACGCCGCGCGTGAGGCATCCGCTCTTTGGACCCGACACTCCGGGCGGCCAAGGACACGGGTGGGGAGCGTGGGGAGTCGGGTTCCGATACATGGGCATCCACGCCAACGAACCGGGGGCGAACCTCTTGAACTATTACACGCCGGGGTTTGTGCCAACGTTTGATTACCACACCGACGAGGTCACCATGGGGCTCACCTGGTATCCCAATTATTGGGTCAAGTACCAGGTCAATCTGGGCATTGATCAGTTGAAGGATCCCAGTACAATAGGCGCGGTGCCACAGAATTACTACGTGGTTTTGCAGCAGTTACAGTTCAGGTTCTAGAGGTGGTCCGCGCGGATGTCCGTTGCGGATATCGACAAGTTAACGCAGCAGTCAACCAGTTAATAGACGCCGGGGCTGGCCGCAGGCTGGTCCCGAAGGGAAATCGCAGGAGGGAATTCGATGAGACCGAGGATTTTTGTTACCATTCTTCTCACCGCGCTATTTGTGATCCTGACCGGTTGCGGCACAACGCCGAACTGTCCCGTGTGCGGCACCACCAAGGGTGGCAGTTACGCCGTCATCAACGTCATTGCCGTGCCCGAGCACAATGCTACCGGTGAGCCGGGCGGTCCATTCAACTCTTTCGACATCAGCACAATCGCCCCAAATCCCGCCGTCCCGGGTCACTACCTGGATTATATTTCCGACCGTATTGGCATTGCCATGCAGGTGATCGACACGTCCCAGGATCTCGCGGTGTTTTCGATTCAAGGATCCAATGCTGTGTCCGACGCGGGAAACGGCGCCAGCCCATGCGACCCCAGCATTCCACCAATCGTCTCAGTGTTTGGCAATTTCACCCGGTTCGGTTGCAGGAATGCTCCCTTTCACCTCGATTCAGGTTTTGGCCCCAATGGTAATTTTGGCGGATTTCCAGGGGCGCAGTGCTGCGCTTCGCGCGCCAACGGCGTGAATCCAATGTCTGGACCCGACGGTAATGCCACCACTCCGGATGGCAAAGTCCTCTTTGTCGGCAACGGCAGTTCCAGCGTTGTGGTTTTCGACCTGACCACGATGAACTTAGCTACAAATCCGCCCACTCCACCCAGGGTGATTGCCGATTTCCCCACTGGACTTTCGGCTGACTATGACGGTCCGCTGGGCATCGCTCCCTGCGTCGCCTCGTGGAATGGCGAGGCCGGATCCAGCGCCGATTGTGGAGATGATCGGGGTGACGAAATGGCAGAGGGATCTGTCACAGCAGCCGACGGAACAACCCATCAGGTTCTCGCGATCATCAATGGCGATCCGGGACTTCCGTTCGTCACGTTTTTCGATGTGACTCACATCATCGCCAAAAACCCAGCGGACAGCCTCCAGTTGCAGCATTGCTTGCCGATTGACTCGGCGTACCCTTACGGCCCCTATCCAGCCGGGTTCACCCTCGCTGGCTATGCCGCCGGTAACTATCCCTCTCAAGGATTGTCACAGACGATAGTGGCTCCAGCCGCGGGTGCTTCCTTCAACCCCCCCAGTTGCGTTGTTGGGCAGATCTACTATGACGGCGCGGGAGGTGCGGCTTCCGGAGGCTTGGGACTTACTGCAACCGTGCCGGTCGACAACGTTGGGGGTACGTTCGCATGCCCCGACCCCTCCAATCCGCAGACTTTCAGCGGCGTCTCCGGATCGGCGGCGGCTTCGCTGGTTCCCGGAATTGGGGTAACTCCAGCGACGGGCACGTTGTACACAATCCCATGCCATCACGCCCCCCTCCTTGATTACGGCACGGGAGCGTTTTGTAGCCAAACTACGCCTGCCAGCAGTTGCGCGGGCGCCATAGCGCCGGCCGGCTTGGGAGGGATGGCCTGGAATCCGAACACTGGCCACTTGCTGCTGACGAATGAGAATGCCATCCCTATCACCAACATTGGAACCGTCGACGAAATCGATCCGAGGATCGGGAACCCGAATGGCCCCGTGGTGGTCAACAGCTTCGTGATGCCGAACTGCATGCCGACCAGTGTCGTTCAGGGCCCGGGCAACAACTTCCTCGTCGGTTGCGCGGACCATGATGGCGAGGCGTTTCCACCCAACGAGTACGTGATTGATGGAACCTCGGGGGCAATCCTTGCCGAGATTACGAATGTGGGCGGCGTGGACGAGACTTGGTACAACCCCACCGACAACAAGTACTATCTTGCGGCGCGCGATATGCTGCCCAGTGCGGTCATGGGCGTCATTGATGCCGGCACGAACCTATGGCTGTACAACATGCCGACCGGATCCAATGCGCACAGCATCTCGGTAGACCCCAGCACCAACCATGTCTTTGTGCCCTTTCAGGCGGGCGGAATCTGTGCGCCACTGACTAGCTACGGTTGCGTTGGCGTCGTCGCGCAACAGTGAGTCCGAGGCGAATGGGGTCGAGTGGAGTGCGTGAGCGGCGAGCGATACGGGACCAGCGAACGTGATATATTCGCCGGAGACGCGCTCCACATAAGACAGGTTTCGAGTGCGGCGCGGGTGAAGTGATCGTGGGTGAAGTGACCTATGAAGACGTTTCGTAGAGCAGTGCCGCAGAGTTGTATTTTGGTCTGTTCGATTCTGATCGCGATGGCAAGCGCAGGCGAGCAGCCCACGCCAAAACCCACCGACGTCCCTGCAACCGTGATCGCCCACTTGCCTTTGCCGCAAGCGGCGGGAACTCAAATGTTGCTGCAGAAGGAAAACGGCAAGCAGTACTTGTACGTTCAACAAGCCGGGAAGCAAGGCTTCATGATCGTGGACGTGTCCAAGCCGGAGAAGCCGAGCCTTTTGAAACGGACGGCGGAATCGAATCAGTCCACAACGGGAAACCTGCAGATAGTGAGCCCCGATGTCGCCATCGCGGAAGCTCCGGAAAAAACGCCGACGACTCTGACCAGCAGCAACCGTCCCACCGAAACCGTTCGCGTGCTCGACTTGAGCGATCCGCGCAATCCGAAGACGCTGGAGACGTTCAACAAAGTCACCAGCCTTCTTCCTGACGGCGGCCACGGCTTGATCTACCTCACCAACAACGAAGGCTTGTGGATTCTTCGCTATGATCGCCCGGCCCCACTGGAGCCAGCCAGGAAAAAGAAGCCCTGTGACTCCGAATCCGAGATCATGGCCATGCCGCCGGACTGCGATTAAAGCCGTACCTGAACCAAAGCGAACCTCTGCGAAAACCTACTGCTGAGAGGCTCAGCGCACCGAGCACTCCTTCTCGATGGTCTTGATCGAGGTGATGGTCAACGTCACCGACGAGGGAGCGCCCGTCTTTGTCATAGCGTCGGAGCTGGTCATCATCGACGGTGACTCCTTCCCGGTTACTTCCACTCGTTGTCCCAGGTACTTGCGGAGCTTTATTTTGCCGGTAGCCTGCAGTTCGTAAGTCATGCCTGGGTCCTGTTTCATCAGTATGTAATCGCCGCTGGACCGGCTGACGCAGCCTTGAATGGTTTCCTGTCCTTTGGAAGCTTTCGAGTTCTGCCGGCTCGTGTCGCTGGGACTGCTGTTTTGCGCCAGGAGAAAGCTGCTCGAAAGCAGCAAAGCAAACCACAACTTTTTCATAGAGATGCCTCCTCTCACACACCATTGAGATGGCAACGCTATTGCATCGGTTGCAATTAATCCGCAGAGGACTACTTAACGCGAGTTTCCTGATAGTGCAGTTCCTTCCATTGCCCGGCGCGCTTCACCCAGAGTTCACTGATGTACACCCGTGAGTAGCGTATTTGCGCCTTGGGCGGGAACTGCATCGTGCTTTCGTAGATGACCAGGGCGGCATCCGGCCCCAGCGGGATCAGCTTGTACCCCCACAGCGTATAGTTGGCGACGTTTTGCTCTGCCAGTTCGTTTACAGATTGAATCTTGTTCCGCTCGCCCCTGCCATCGACTTCGACGCCCTCATAGTCGTCCGCTAACAATTCGGCGTAGCCCTTCTTGTCCTTGTTCTTCAGCGCCTCCCATTCGACTTTGATCTTCGCTTCGAACATATCCTTACGCCCCGAGTCGGCGGAGACGCTACCGGATTGCCGGCTTTCACCGGACTTAGGCGGCATGGCGGGTTCTTGCGCCAAAGCCAGAGACGTCAACCACACTATGCAAACGACGACGATGCAATCACGCATAAATCCTCCGAAGCGAAATGCAGCGAATCTTATCAGGTGCACGCCAGGTCCGGCGCAACTGAACCTTAGTGCAAATCCTTGACTTTCTTTTTCAATGCCGCGAGCAGCGGCGGAGGCAGTGCGGCATAGCCTTCCTGAACCGCAAACTGCTGGCCATCCGTGTATATCCAATTCAAGAGATCGCTTAACGCGGCGGCACGAGCGGGTTCAGACGATATAGTGCGCAGGTAAATCCAGGAGAAACTGGTAATGGGAAAAGCATCGGCTCCGGGTGTGTTGATTAACGAGGCGGAGAAGCTCTTCCAGCCTGGTGCCTCGGCCGCCTGGCATGCCGCGCTCATGCTCTCGGGGGAAGCTTTAACGAACCTACCGGCGCGATTCTGCACTGCGGCTTGGGGAATGCTACTTTTCACCGCATATTGATACTCCACGTAGCCAATGGAGCCGGCGCTGTTTTTCACCTTGTCTGCCATATCGGAACTGCGTTCCGCCCACACGCCAACCGGCCATTTCGGTGAAGGGGTGACGCCAATTTGGGCCCGAAACTTGGAACTCGCCTTGGAGAGAAAATCTGTGAAAACGTAGTTCGATCCCTTTCCTGCGGGGCGGTTGACCACTTGGATCGGAAGATCCGGCAAACTGATTCCGGGATTGAGCTTCACGATTTGTGGCGCATTCCACATCTTCACATCGCCGAGGAAGATCCCGGCCAACACTTCTCCCGAAAGCCGAAGCTCCTGGTTGATCTCGGGAAGATTGTAGATGGGAACGATCCCGATGATCACCACTGGCAATGCAATCAAGCTGCCGTCTTTCCGCTCCTTATCTGTAAGCTGAGCTTCCCCGGCGCCAAAGTCGCCCGCACCATGTGAGATCTGCTTGATCCCTTCGCTGGTTCCGACCGGGAGGTATCGCATCTGCAGGTTGGGGTTGCGCTTGTACTCCTGGGCCCACCGGTTGTAAAGAGGCGCCGGGACGGTCGATCCCGACCCCACCAGGACAACCGCGTTTTGGGCATGGGCAGGAGCGCTGCGCAGCCCGAGAGCAAGAAGTGGCAACAGCCAGATATGCAACAGCAAACAGCGGCTAGAACCTCGCTGCACAATGCTCAACGCCGAAAATCTTGCGGGTACCTTCATCGTGGTCCTCCTGAATTGTGGCCGGACTGTCAAACGCATCCATCCTCCTGACTACCGAACTACTGAAACTAGCTGATGACTGTAAGTTACCACCGCTTTGAGTGAACCTAACCGTCGCGTAACGAGTAGCGGTGTTGTCAGACTAGGAACGGCCATTCGCTCCCAATCCAAGCAAGCGAGCATTCACTTGGCATTGAGTTTCTGCCGCCAGTGCGGCGCAGGGGGGAGTTGCTGACCAACAACTGGTGTTAAGATGCGGAACGTCCGACTTCCCGTCGAGCAAGCTTGTCACAAATGCGGCGAAAGATTGAGGCTTTCGCGCACCTGAGCGCCTCCGGCATTGGAAACTCGATCATGGTGGCTATTCTTGGCTTTCTACCTAACCATGAAACCGGTATAGAACCTCAGCTTTCCGACTATGCCCGTAACCAGCAGGTCCTTTCCCTGCGGCTGCGTTCAGGGTCGGGACGACAGATCTTAATTCATCCGCCGTGCCGTTAATCCACGTGCTCGCCCACCTCGAACCCTTCTTCGGCTGCGGGCAGCACGTCGCGATCGCCCGCGATCCACACATACAACGTCGGCAGCAGGAAGACGCTCATGATGAGGGCTGCGATGAGACCTCCGACGATAACGATGGCAAAGGGGCGCTGAGAGTCGGAACCAATCGCGTGCGAGAGAGCGGCCGGCAGTAGTCCTAGAGTTGCCACCAGCATCGTCATCATGATGGGCCGCAGTCTCAACACAGCACCCTCGACTGCGGCGTCCTCTATGGGATAGCGTCGTGCCCGGAGCTGATTGATGTATTCCAGCATGATGACTCCGGTTTGCACGGATACGCCGAACAGCGCCAGGAATCCTACGCCGGAGGAAACACTGAAATTAGTGCCCGTGATCAAAAGAGCCAGCAGACCGCCAATGGGTGCGATGGCAATGTTCGCGAGAATCAACAGTGCCCATTTGACGGATTTGAACATCGTATAGAGGATGATGAAGATGATGAGGATGGTGATGGGGAGTACGATGAGCAGCCGTGCGTTGGCTCTCTTTTGGCTCGCGTATTCCCCCTCCCAACCGAGGGTGTATCCGGTGGGCAATTTGACCTGTTCGTTCACCTTCTTGATCGCCTCCTCTACCGTGCTGCCGAGGTCACGACCGCGGACACTGTACTTGATGGCAACATAACGCCGATTGCCCTCGCGATAGACTTCAGAAGCACCATCCGTCACACTGATCTTGCAGAGCTGCGCGAGCGATACCCGTTCCCCAGAGGGCGATAGCAGACGAATGTTTTCGATGGCTTCCTTCGTATTGCGGTATTGCGGGAGATAGCGCAACGTAAGGTCGTAGCGCGCTTCGCCCTTGAGAACCTGGGTGAGTGCATTACCTCCTACGGCGGTCTGAATCGCATCCTGGACGTCCGACACATTGATCTGGTGACGGGCGGCTTGCTCGCGGTCCACAGTCACGTTCAAGTTGGGTTGGCCGAGTACGCGAAAAACTCCAAGATCCTCAATGCCATTGATTTTGCGCATGATATTGACGATCTCATCGCTCTTCGCCTCGAGAACTTTCAAGTCGTCGCCGTAGATCTTGGTGGCCAGCGCGCCTTTCACTCCACTCACGGCCTCTTCCATATTGTCTTCGATGGGCTGAGAAAAACCCCAGACGGCCCCGGGGATCTTGTCGAGTTCGCGACCCATGGCGGCGATCAATTCGTCTTTGTCCTGATGGAACACAGGCCGCCACTCTTCTTTCGGCTTGAGGTCAACGAAGAACTCGGTATTAAAAAAACCCGTCGTGTCCGTCCCGTCATCGGGGCGCCCCACCTGGCTCGTACATTGCGGGACCTCGGGAAAGGAGCAAAGAACGACTCGGGCCTGGTTTGCGACCCGGATACCCTCGTCCGGCCCGGTGCTGGGCGCCAGCGTGCCCCGCACCCAGAGCGCGCCTTCATCGAGGTGGGGCAGAAATTCAGAACCGATGACGCCGCTGAAAGCAAGATAGTTCCCCACCGCCACCAGGAGCACGCACACACCGACGGTGACCGCACGGTGACGAATGGCCCACCGAACTGCGGTGCGATAGCGCTCAATCAGGAATTGCATGACTGGGTTGCGCCATTCCTGCGCTCCCTTCGCGAAAGCGAAACTTGCCAGCACGGGCGCGATCAAGATCGAGAAGAGCAAGGCGCCAAGCAGAGCAAAGGCCACGGTCCAGGCCATGGGATGAAACAGCCGGCCTTCGACACGCTGCAGCGTAAAGATAGGCAAATAAGCGGTAATGATGATGGCGATGGCATAAAATACCGGACGCTGAACTTCGTGCGAGGCCTCACTGATTCGCTCGGCTGGTGTTTTGGAATCTTCGCTCTTGCGGCTTAAATGGCGCACGATGTTTTCGATCATCACCACCGCGCCATCGACCACCATGCCAAAGTCCAAGGCGCCGAGAGACAAAAGGTTGGCGGGAATCTGCCTCAAGTCCAAACAAATGGAGGCAAACAACAACGAAAACGGAATCGTTGCCGCAACGATCAGCGCGCCCCGGACGTTGCCGAGGAATATAAAAAGGATGATCGATACCAGGATCATGCCTTCCGTGAGGTTGTGCAGCACCGTGTGGCTGGTGAAGTGAACCAGATCGCTGCGATCGATAAAGGGAACAACCTTCACGCCTGGAGGCAAGATATGATTGTTCAGTTCCTGCACTTTGTCGTGGATGCCTTGCAGGGCCGTCTCTGCCGTTGCACCTTTGCGAAGGAGCACGATGCCCGACACGACATCGTCGTTATCGACGATCTTCCCATCCTCACGATGAATGGCTTTGGCAAACTGGCCGAGCCGAATCTTTGGACCTTGCGAAACCACTGCAATATCCTTGACCCGTAGCGGCGTGCCGTTCTTGGTCACGATGACCGTGCGTTCGATGTCCTGGGTACGGTCGACCAATCCCACCGAATTGACGTTGATCTGTTGCAGGCCTTCTTGTATGAAGCTTCCGCCTGCGTTGACGTTATTGTTCGTGAGTTGTTGCTCGACCTGGGCCAAGCTCAGACCGTATGCGACCAGTTTGTTCGGGTCGACGCGCACCTGGTATTCGCGGGTGGGGCCACCGAAGCTGGAAACGTCGACAATGTTCGGCACAGCTTTGAAATTCTTTTCGATGACCCAGTCTTCAATCGACTTCAGCTCCATCGGGTCATAGGCCGGATTGGTGCTGTGCAGGGTGAAGAAATAAATCTGGCCGACAGGACTCCAGTCCGTGCCCATTTGCGGTACTACGTTTGGCGGTAGGGTAACTTGGCTCAGCCGCTCCAGAACCCGCTCCCGGTTCCAGTCGTTATCCGATTCTTCGTCGAAAATCAGCTTGAGATCGGAGAGTCCGAAGAGCGAGAACGACCGCAGGTGCACGACGTGCGGGATCCCGTTCATGACGATCTCGAGCGGAATCGTGACTTGCTGCTCGATTTGTTCCGCCGATATTCCCGGCCATTGCGTGATGATCTCAACGTAGTTGTCGGCTACGTCGGGATAGGCCTCGATGGGAAGGTCATGGAAGGCGACGATGCCCGCGGCAAAAAGCAGCAGGGCAAGACCCAGCACGAGCAGGCGGTTGTCGAGAGCAAAATCAACGACGCGGCGAATCATCTATTGCTCCACCTATTGCTCCACCGTGTTTTGCAGTACCAGAGCATTCGAAACCACGCGATCTCCGGGCTTGATGCCGGAGACAACTTCCTGCAGGTTGCCGGGAAGCATGTTTCCCGTGACCACTTCCAGGCGTCTGAAGTGTCCCGTGCTCACCGGTGTGTAAACCCACTCGCGATCGTGCAAGTGCAGAATGGCGGTAGCGGGAACTGCAGCCCGGGTTTCAGCCTGTTTCCCGTAGAAGGTTGCAGTAACGAACATTCCTACTCGCATCATTCCGGGGTTCGCGACTTCGAGCCGAACCTTCGCCGTGCGGAGAGTGGGATCGAGAACCGGCAGGATGTTATCGATCCGGCCTTTCAAGACATGGTTGGGATAGGCGTTAAGCCGGATATCCGCGTATTCGCCAATGTGCACGGCGTCGAGATCATTTTCATAGACGTCGCAGATGATCCAGACATAGGACAAATCAGAAATGGTGAACGGGTTGGGGCCAGAAAGACCCTGGACGCCCGCTGCGTTGGTAACCTGTTGGTCCGTGATTACGCCCGATATGGGCGCGGTAATGTCGACAATCCCTGAAGGATGGTCCTTGTCCACGCCCAGCAGGCGCAACTGTTCGGCGGCGGTATCCAGATCGACTTTGGTGTCCTGTTCAGTGTCTTCGGCTTGTTCGAGAGCGCTCTTGGCGATGGCGCCCTTCTCGAAAAGAATCTGCGCTCGTTGGAGCTGTATACGCGCCAACCGCTCGTCATTCACGGCCTTCAGATAGAACTGGTAAGCGCCGGAGACGTCGTTGCTCCGGACCCTCAGCAGCAACTGGCCCTTCTTCACTACATCGCCTAGCCTGGCCTTAATCTCTACAACTCGTCCGGAGGCTAACGAGATCACCGGCACAGCGCGCGCTATGTCGGGCTGTACTACGCCAGTGACATTCAAGGCGGGCGCTGCTTTATGCTCAACCACTGTCACCAATGGAAACTGATCGGGGTGGTCCACTTTGAAGTTGTTGGCATCCAAGTCAGGCTCGACCGTAGCTGGAGGCGGGGCCTCCGCCTTGGGGTCTGCCTTAGTTTCGCCGCAGCCGGCGAGTGACAGCGCAACGGCAAGAAAAAAGATACCCGCAAGCAGCGAAAAGACGGAAATGGCGCCGCGGCGACGAATCGTGTGTGTCATTGGATCACCTCCCGGCCAACGGCCATATTCACCTGGGCTGCGGCCGTCAGGTACGAGCCGACCAGGTTCACGTAATTCAACTGCACCATGCGGTAGTCCGCCTGTGCGTTCAGGTAATCCAGCAACGAGGCCCCGCCGTGCTGATAGGAAAAGAAAACCGTGTCCCGCACCCGGACGGACATTTGCAGGTACTTGGCCTTGTACGGCCGCAGCAGAATCAGATTACTTTGGAGCGTGGCGAAGCTGGAATCTACGTCGCTGAACACTTGCGCTTCGGCGGCGTCGCGCAATCTCTGATTGCGCCGGATATCGATCTGCGTGCGCAGCTTTTCTCCCTGGTTGCGGTCGAAGATGCGCAGCGGGATGCTGACACTGACGCCCAGCGTATTTAAGCCAAACGGATTATTGTTGGATGAGTTGTGCGTATACCACGCGGCGAAAGTCGGATCGGTTGAACCGTTGGCTATCGCCAGCTTGTGATCGGTTTCGGCTTTGTCCACGGCTTCAACCGCTGCCCTCAGGTCCGGCCGCGTATCCAGGGCGATCTTCCGGAAGTCGTCACGCGGCGCAAGTTGATCGTTGAAATCGTACGGCCCGTTCACGTCGATGTGTTCAATCGGAGTTCGATCGTTGAGCAGAGTGAGCAGCTGGATCTTTGCGTCCTCCAGGCTCTCCGCGGCAGCTTGCAAATCCGATTCGTACTGCACCCGTTGCAATTCCAATCGGTCGAGATCGATTTGCGCTATGTCGCCGGCATTGAAACGATTTCTGCTGATCTCGAGCACGTGATCGTAGTAAGCAAGGTTGTCTTTTGCCAGCTGCAGCACCGCCTTGGCTTGCAACGCCGACACAAACGCGCCGCGCAAGGTGAAGAGCATAGTTCTCTCCATGTCGGCGTGACTCGATTCGGCAATCAACGTCCCCTTCTTCGCACTCTCCAGCCGCAACTCCCGCTTATGCCGCCGCTCGTGCAGATAGCTAATGCTGGGCGATTCATAGGTGCCAGCGAACGGCCGCCAGACTCCGTCGTGAGGAGCGATTTGGGTCCCGTCGGCCAGCAGACCGAATTGCGGATTGGGGCGCAGAAACGCGGTGATCTCCTGTGCCCTTGATTCGTCTATACTGAGCTTGTCCGCCAGCAGGGTGGGATTGTTCTGCTCAAAACGATCTTTAACGTTCTCCCAGGTCCAGCTTTGGGCCGGCGGTTGGGCTGGCTGCTGCGCGGACGAAGCCGCGGCAGTTCCTAGCGTTAAAACCAGGAGAAGCCAGCAATATCGCTGGACTTTTCTGCGCATCCAGTAACTCCGTCAGAACCCCTCGGATTTTCCGAAGGCTCAAATGAGATCGAGACTACTGTCTCTGTGGAGCCTCCGCCATCTAATTGACGAGGCTCTTGTGAGTATGTCGGTTCCCTCGTAAGAATTTCGTAAGAATGAGGGAAATCGCCGTCAATTTTCGCATGCAACGAATCGGAGACTCGGCGAGTTACGCGAGGCGGGAACACGGAGGAGCGCGGCTGGCGTGGAGAATCGACGGAACCACCCGTACGGAAACAGGACGGGTGAAAAGTTCCTGCCAGCCCTCGCTGGTGAGCCCGAACGGGGCCGGGGTTGCGATAACGGCGGGCAGATTTTGCCAGCGGCCGTGCCAGGCAGATGCCTTTTCCCCCGCTGCCTGGCAGACGCCGCGCTTGCCGGGCGAGGACTCTTCCATCTCGGCACGCATGGCGTGCAGGTCGTCGGTAGCTGAGATTACGGGGAACAGCAGAACCAATGCGCAGCCAAGAGCGCTGAGGAATACGAGCGGGCACGCCACCGGGCTTTTTGCTGGAGTATCCGAACTGGTCGAAGAAGTCCGATGCCGCCACAGCAGATAGGCGGGCACCAGCAGAGAAAGCCAACAGAGATTAAGAAAAAGCTCCATTCGAAATGCCCAAGTCTCTTACCGGGAACACCACAACTCTAAACGCGCGCCACTACCTTCACGGGAATCAGGATAGCACAAAGACGGAGAGTAACTCGCTACCTGGCGGGGCAAAAGCCGCGAGGCGGCGTGTCCGCAGGACCCTTGTCACGCAAGTCGCCATTCGTTCGAGATCACTTGCCGACAAATGGATGCACTCGCATTCTCGATTCCGTTAATTCTTTAACGTCCAGCTCTCCGTCGTGGTTCGTGTCCAACCTTTCGAACTCCGCTTCCATGAACTTCATCCATTCTTGCTTGGAGACCTTGCCGTTCTTGTCCGTGTCCATCGCGAGCAATAGTTGTTTTGCCGCCTCTGTTGCGAGGGCAAGCTTCTTTTCTTGTTCAGCTTTTTCAGCCGCCGACGTTGGAGTAACTACGCCCGTTGATTTCTCGGGTTGCGCTGTGCCGGCATTCACTACCATCGCTCCGGCTAAGAACAGCGCTGCGATGCTGGCGAGAACAATCGGGCACGACTTAAACATGATTCCACCCCCATTTTGAGATCGCTCGACCAGCTGAAGCAGGCTTCCCTCCAAGGAAGCCTGCATTCAACCCTAGAACTTAACCATGATATCGATGTCGACCAACGACTCGTCTCGGCGCAGGTCGGGGAACCATACGCCGCCTTGGCTGGTGCAGGCCGCTGTTGCGGGGCCGAAGGTCAATTGCCCGGACGTATTCCCGTTGTTGCAAGCAAAGAATTGGGGAGACCCGTTGTTGGTATAAGGCACTCCGCCCGAACCCGGCGGCGTAACTCCGCCGCGACCAGACCAGTACGGCACGCTGGCATGGCGGTAGTCGTATTCCCAGCGGAAAGTGAGCCACTGCCGGGGCATGTAGTCAAACGTGAGCGAAGAATCCCAAGCCTTGAACGGGTCCGAGGGACTCCCGGTAAAGTACGGTGCGTTGATGGCCGCGGAGGAGGCCGTTTCACCATTGATGGGCGGGAGCAGGACCAGATAGCGTCCGGGATTGTTGATCATGCCGCCGCCGATGGTTAATCCGTACTTATCCTTCTTGAACCAGTTGCGGTCGTAAAGCATCCAGCCGACAAAGCTCTGCTTGGGATTGATTCCCGGCCCAAAATTGTCACCCCCAATCGATTTCGCGTCCTTCCTGTCACCGTGGCAGCCCACGCCTTGTAAATATGTGCCTGTCGAGGTGGTCGTGCTGGGGCCAAATTCGCAACCCATATCGCCGGTGAACGAGAAGGCCATCTTGTCGAGGGTCTTTCCCGGTTTGTCGTAATACTTGATCTCGATACTGTCGTCGGTGTGGACGCGGCCGCGATTCGGTATGTACAAGTCGTCGTGCCCCAGACCGTAATTGTTGGAGACGATGTTCATCCAGGGTCGCGGAGTCCACTTGATCTGCCCTCCCAGACCTTTCCTCGTATTGGACGAACCGTACGATTGCCATCCATTGATGAACCACGGCTCGATCTTCAAATGGGGATTGGGGAAAATTTGTATCCGCAGGCCTTGGAAGAACCATGGCGTGTTGGAAGAAACGTACGAAGGCTGGTAAGCCCAGTTATCAAAGTTGTAATAGCTGAACAGACCGATGTAGGACATGAAGATTCCCGCGTCAATGTTGATCCCGTTCAACGCGTTAATGTGATATCCGCCGTATGCTTCCGCCAAATAGCGGTCCGCGTCGGCGATATCCCATTGGCCCTTGGCGTAGCTGGGGTCATTGCGGATCGTTGCCGTGGAATACATGCCAAACTGAGTCATGAATCGGGCGCGAACGTTGTCGTAGTGGAAGTCGCCGCCGAGGCCGAGTTGTTCCAACTGGATTTCGTTCGAGCGAAACAGTTCGCTCGACCCGCCCATCGAGTTGTCTACCGGTTTGTTGAAATCGTAGGTGTAGGTAACGTCGGCCCGGATTTCCGGCGTGAAGAATTTTGAATCAAAGGCAACGTCTTTGTTGCGCGGATTGCCGTTGAGCCAGGTCCAGTCCCAATCCGAAAAAGGGTCGATCTTGGGCTTTTTCGTGGGCGGAACAACGGTCGAGGAAGAGGAATCGCTCGACATTTGCGCCACTGCTGCCTGAGCCGGGGGCGCCGCCGGGGCCGCCACCGCAGCCGGCAACGCTAGAGCTACTCTTGCTGGAGGTAACGTCGCCGGGGATGCCTCTGTCGCCGCTGCCGCCGTACGGCTCTTCAGTTCCGCTTCGAGCACCTCGATGCGCGCCTTCATAGCGGCCAGCTCTTTCGCGATATCGACGTTGATCGGATCTGGAGGGGCCGCGGGTCGGGCGGGCGATACATCAGGGGCCGCCGGCGGATCGTTCAGGGCGGCGACTTTCGCCGGAGCAACCGGTTGCGCCGGAGCCTGCGCATAACAGCGCGGAGCCTGAACAACCGCGAGGCTCAAAACAAGCAGTGGAGGGAAAGCTGAAGCCGCTACGGCTTTGCGCAATAAAGTTCTCATGATTTTCAAGTTCGAATCCTTTCCGGTCCGAAGTCCGGTTCTCTTTACTGAATGACAGTCGTCCAGACTGACTATGGCCAAAGGACTTTTGCCTGCCGCTTTTCTTAGTGGTGGACGATCCATCACATCCGAAAACTCATAAAGATCGGGTAAAAAGTTCATAAAGAGCACATAAAAACTTTCAAAAAAAACAGCCCGGCGAACAAGCGGCGTTACAAAGTCGCTTTGACATGGACAACCTAAAAGGAGCACGCTGATCAGTCCAATAGATAATTCTTCTGCGGCCAATCACAACTTAGCCGCAGCGCAAAAATTTATAGTGGTCATAAATTGAACCGTACCGGCATAATCGCGCCTGGCGGCGTGCTGTCTACAAAACACAGCAGTCAGCTGGAACAGTCTTGTAGCCTAGGCAGGATCTTTCTGCCCGTGAGGCTGCCTTCATAATTTGCTTGTCTACGTCATCATGTGGCTGGCATGCAACTTCGACCCGATGCTTCCGAATAGGACCAATCGCTCAGTTCCGGTTTCGGAGTTCAGCTTAAGTCTCAGCTCTGCGGGACTTAGTGCTCGTGTTCATGGCGAGAATGGCCGTGAAGGTGAGGATGTGAGTGTACGACGCCGCCGTGGGAATGGCGGTGGGCGTGAATAAGGTTTGCCCTGAGAAGCAAGTCAGTGTTTGAGAGAATCTCCGATGGAGTCCCTTCGGCAATTACGGCGCCTGCCTCAAGCACGAAAACACGATCCGCAATGTCTTCGACAATCTCCAACTGATGAGTCGCCGTGATCACGGTCCTCGCCGTGCCTTTCCACTGTTGAATTAGGTCTACGACCTGGCTCTGGCTCTTCGGATCAAGGGTCGCGGTTGGCTCATCGAGCAGCAGGACTTCGGGGTCCAGGACCAGGACGGAAGCCAAGGCGACCCGTTTTTTCTCGCCTCCCGAGAGCCGATAGGGCGGGCGATCCTTCAGGTGCGAAATTGACATGAATTCGATCGTTTCCTCCACTCGCCGGATCACGTCTTCCTTGCTCCATTGCATCTGCAAAGGACCGTAGGCGACCTCGTCGAATACGGTGGGATTGAACAGTTGGACATCCGGATTCGGAAAGACAAGGGCGACGCGGCGGCGGAAATTCAGCGCGAATTCCTCTTGCTGCAGGTGTTTTTCGGTGAGCGCCTCCCCCTTGAATGTGACCGTACCTGCCGAGGGAAAATAGAGCGCATCCAAAATTCGCAACAGCGTGGACTTGCCGGAGCCATTGGCGCCAAGCAGCGCAACCCGATCGCCTTCTCCGACGTGGAGAGTAAGTCCACGGATCGCCGGGATCGCTTCGTAAGAGAAGCTAATGTTTTGCACTTCGAAAGTTGACGCCAATTCTTGCTTACCTCCCCATCCACACCGCTAAGCAGCCAGTAAAGAGGAAGGCAGTCAGGCCGACGTAATCGCGGGGTTTCAGGCGGAAGTCGGTCAAGAGACGAACCTCTCCCCGAAAGCCCCGGGACAACATGGCCAGGTACACCTCTTGGCTGAGTTCAATGCTCTTGCTCAGCAGCACTCCGGCGGTTCGAGCCGTCGTTTTGCGCCGCCCAGAACCGCTCAGTACACCGACGGTTCGGCTCTTCCTCGACTCGAACATCTGGTTCGCCGTTTCGATCAGCAAGAAGACGTAGCGGTGCGTCATGGCCAGCATGGTGACGACCTCGGCAGGAAGGTGCAGCGAACGGAGCGCCTTCAAGATGTGAGTCCAGGCGGTCGAGAGCACCAGCACTGTGGTTAGTGTAGCCGCTGTTTCCACCCGCAGGACCAGCAACACCGCCGTGCGTACTCCTTGGACGGAGATGGAAAGGTGCAGAACTGGTGCCGTGAAAAGCGGCTCTCCTGGAGTAATAAATAAGGCGGGAAGGGCGATCACAGCCGTGAAGCCTAGAACCACAAGCCAGACGCGTTTTGCGAGTGACGCAAGGCTTACTCTGGCAGCAACCGCGATTGCAATCGCGACGAGCAAAATGGCTGCAATGGCCGCAAGCCGTCGACAGATGACCACCGAGACAACGAGAGTAAGGATTCCGATCACCCGGACGCGAGGATCAAGGCGCTGCAGCAGGCCTGGTTGGCTTGCGGCATGGTCCGCTTGAAGGGCTTTCGACACCGCTCGGGTGAAGCCTTGAATCGTCGATTCGAGAAAAGAATGTCGGCTCATGACCGCAGGCTCCCCCCTTGCCATTTTCTGCCAAGCGCTCTCGCGAGCAGGGAAGCCAAAACAAGGAAGCCCACCCCAAACATTGCCGAGAGCAAATATCCAAACACCGGATTTCTGATAAACCTCGGCGCATAGCCGGGGAACGGCGCCGTCCACAGGTTCGACAGCTTTTCGATCCCGACAGGAACGGAAGACGGAAGCGCATGGTTCCCCGATGCGGCTGCGATCTGTTCCCGCGTGTGGGGATTCATCAAGTCAGCAGAAGACCAATCACCCCAGGCAGTGCCTGCCGCTAAGATGCCAAGAGGCGTGAACAGCATGAGAAGTGCCACCGCCCGCCATAGTCGTCCTTGTGAACGTTCAGGGCCCGCGCCAGCGATTATCGTACCTGGCGGCGGGACCAAACCGCTTACTCCTCGAAGCAGACCCAAATCAGTTCGTTGGAGATAGGACACCATTCCTGCCGATATCACCGCTTCAGCCAGTCCTGCAAACGTAAGATGTCCGATCATCATTGCTGGAATAGCCACATGCAACGGATAGGGCGCGTAGAGCGGCGTACCGCTGGCGTCATGAAAAAGCATGGGCTGAACGCCAAGCTCAACAGCTGTAACCAAGGCTGCGGCGTTGATGGCAACATACCCAGCAACTGCTGCCGCTAGTACTCTCTGGCGGGATTTTAGATTCGAGTTCGCTGCGATCGTCCGGTAAACAACGTAGGCCGTGAAGGATCCAACGATCGCCATGTTGAAGCAATTCGCTCCCAGCGTGGTGATTCCTCCGTCGCCGAAGAACAGCGCTTGGATGGCGAGAGCGATCGAAATGGCAAGAATTGAACCCCAGGGGCCGAGCACGATGGCGGCGACGCCAACGCCAACCGCATGGCCGGTTGTTCCGCCCGGAAGTGGCACATTGAACATCATTACAACAAAAGAGAATGCTGCGAACACCGAGATCAGCGGGATTGCGCGCGTGGCAAGAAGCTGCTTGATGCGCTTCAGGGCCGCATGCCAGCCCGTCGCTGCGAATAGATAGAGGGTCGCGCAGGTCGACGGGCTGAGGTAACCATCAGGAATGTGCATGATCTCGTCAATTTCTACCGGGTTTTCCTCCTCCAACGCAAGGTGATTCCAGCCAGGTCATGTTAACGGGAGACGCGAGTCACGGTGGTGTCTATTGGTTTTGACGGGGTGCGCTGCATCGGATGCAAAGCGAACGGCGATTTTGCCGTAATAATTGTTAAAGCGGTTCTCCCTGGTGAGCAGAGCCTAAAGCCAGCGGCTCTGCCGGGGCATAGTTAAATGTCGGTCCTCTGCTCAGCATGCCGGACGAGAAACCAGCAGGGAGGATCGCCGAGGTGTGGGAAAAGGCTGTACACGCATGTCTTTTGCACCGGTGGATCAAAAATAATCTCGGCCTTCCCGTCTTTGTGCGCCACCTCGTAGTAGTGTTCGACGGTTACGCTGCCAAAGGGCTGGCGCTTCGTCGCAAGACGGTATCGAAACACGCAATAGTCCGTACCATACGCGATTCCCAGCAGGCCCACCCCAGCCAAGAACGATCGCAGAGCGATTCGCCGGAGCCATGGGCCGGATTTGTTGCCTTCGACCGCGTTCACGGCCTGAATTATAACCGCGCTCGACCGGTCCGGAGACCGAAGTGTTGACAATTCTTCACAAAAAGTCACCCCGATTTGCTCTCCCGCACGTCAAAAGTGTGTTGGAATATAAGTGATAAGATGCACCAGCAAGGTCCGGGAGAGAACTGTACCTACCGCTGCGTCTTTCCCCGGAAAGTGTGTCTCAGCTTCGGCATCGAGGGCGGGCAGCTTCAACTTCCATCAGAGGACTGTCCCTCATCGATTTGAGGAGTGCAAGTGACGGAACCAGTAACAGACGCAGGTGTTTCGAAGAAATCCGAGCAGTACCCAACCGAGAATTCAACCACTCACAAGAGCCGCTGGTGGATCTGGTTGATCGTTGTGGTTGTGATCCTTGTCATTGTGGCGATCTGGGAACGCCGCGGCGGTTCCTCCGACGCGAAAGCCAGCGGTGACGCGGCCGCCCGGCCCGTTTTGGTGTCTACGGCGACCGCACACCAAGGCGACATTGGGATTTACTTGAACGCATTGGGCACCGTGACGCCCGTTTATACGGACATGGTGACCAGCCGGGTGCAAGGCGAGATTACGCACGTCTACTATCACGAAGGGCAAATGGTTCGGAAGGGCGACCCGCTCATCGAAATCGATCCGCGACCTTATCAGGCGGCATTAACACAAGTCGAAGGACAATTGGCGCACGATCAGGCAGTCTTGAAGGAAGCCAAGATCGATTTGGAACGCTATAAGCAAGCCTTAGATCGCAATGCCATCGCCAAGCAGCAATATGACGATCAAGAGCAGGTCGTGCTGCAAGATGAAGGCACGGTGAAAAATGACGAAGGCCAGTTGGCGAATGCCAAGGTCAATCTGGTATATACGCATATCACCGCACCGATAGACGGGCGCGTGGGACTGCGGCTGGTCGATCCCGGAAATATCGTGCAGGCCAATAGCACCACCGTCCTGGTGGTGATCACGCAGCTTCAGCCCATCACGGTTATCTTCAGCATCGCGGAAGATCAGCTACCCCAGATCCAACAGCAATTGCGCAAAGGGAAAAAACTGACGGTGGACGCTTTTGACCGTGCAGGGAGCGTGAAACTTGCATCCGGCACACTGCTGACTCTCGATAATGTTATCGACCCAACCACGGGAACCTTGAAACTCAAAGCCATCTTTGACAACACCGACAGCGCTCTTTTCGCGAGCCAGTTCGTGAACGTCAAACTGCTCGTCGACACGCAACACAATATGACTTTGATCCCTACTCCGGCGATTCAGCGCAACGCCCAAGGCGCTTATGTCTACGTGATTAAGGGTGACCAAACAGCCTCCATGCGGACGATTACAGCCGGCACTACCGATGGGTCAGTGACCGCCGTGCAGGGAGTTGAACCGCAGGAGGTGGTTGCTGTGAATGGATTCGACAAGCTTCTCGATGGCGCGAAGGTCACCATTCGCACGCCTGCGAAAGGCAGCGCCGGAGCCTCCGGCCAGCAGCCTCAAACCGGCCAGAATAACGACAACCAACCCGCTCCGTCTGGAACCCGAAGTGGTGACGCGTCCGGAGGCAAAAACGGAGCCTCGCCGCGGTGAGCCCCTCTCGTCCATTTATCTTACGACCGGTAGCGACGTCGCTCTTGATGGCGGCCATCTTGCTCGCTGGCTTCGTCGCCTATCTCCAACTGCCCGTCTCCGCGCTGCCGGAGGTCGACTACCCTACCATTCAGGTGGTTACGTTTTATCCCGGCGCCAGTCCCGACGTGATGGCCTCGGCCGTAACCGC
>PLHP01000349.1 GCA_003138955.1 Acidobacteriaceae bacterium
ACCTAATTTGGACAAGAGTGGTGCGAATCGTAAGGCATGTGAAGGTTCGGTCCGGCCTGAATCCTTACGACCCGAGTTGGACCCCGTACCTGTCCAGACGCTATGCCGTCGCTCCGCATCGTGCGCGTTCATGACTTGAGCGTTCCCGGAAACTTGAGCCGTGTGAGCTGGAAACTCTCACGCACGGTTCTTAGAGGGGGGACCAACAGCAACGTTGGTCCCCTACTCGGCCATACAACAGGAGCGTGCCGGTAAGACCAAAGAGCACGAAACATGTCGCATACTCCTTGCCGGACATCTCCACCCCGGGATCAGCCGCAGTAATGCGATAGATGAGCCGCTCAACCGGAAGACATAAACGATCGAGTGCGGTCTGCTTCCTCGAAAATACCCGTTCCATGTACCCGCCCAAAGGCTTCACCAGGAGGGTGACAATGGCCACAAACAACAAGTATTGAATTGCACTGTAGAAATCCGCCAACCTTACCCACCAGTCCCACTCAGAAGAGCCCGACCTAGGAGGCGTCGTCCGAGCGCAAAACCCATTTGGCCCCGGAACGCTCTAGGAGCCCTATTGCTGTGCCTAACCATTCTATTGCCGCGTCGGTGTGAAGGAAAACGAGTTTACCGGGAAGCCCTCACTAGCGCCGGATCGCCTGAATGCGGAACGAATAGCCGATTCCGATGAGATGATCCACCGCCGCCGACGATAGGCCCACGCCGACATGAAAGTCAATCTGCTGCTGCCTGGTTATCTTTAGAGCCGTCCCGAAATGAAGTAAGTGCCGCGGGCCGCCGAATTCCGGAAAATCACCCGCGTACTCGACAAACGCATCCCAGGGATTCGTCAATTGCCGATCTACCAGGAACGTAGACTCGCCGGTCACATTTCGCGTGCGGCCCTGGGTAGGCCAATACACCGAGAACATTCCGGCCGCCGTCCAGTTGGCGGAGAGCGCGCGCGACCAGGGCACCTGCAATCCCGGATCGTACCCGCCGCTCGACACCATGTTGGCGCCGGTCGGGAAACTGAGGAACAGAATCACGGATACATCGAATTTACCTGGTGTGGGGCCAAGCTGTTCTTTTACTCCGAAGGCAAAGTCGCCAAATCCCGAGCCCGGGCTTCCGCCAGTGCTCAGGTTGTAGAAATAGTCCGGCACCGTGAAACGCAACTCCGTCCTCTTCGCGACACCAAAACGTACTAAGCTCTCCGGCCCGTCTGCGACGCTCTGTCCCTGGCTGCTGGATTCAAGGAAGCCGTTCTCCGCCTGCAGGCTGCCGCGCGCGACGACAACGCTGGAGTCCGTAACTGCCGGCCGATCGGTTGCGATCGGTCCCGGAGCGTCAACACTCGGTGGCGGATCTTGACCATGTAATGGCAGCACCCCGGCCAAAATGAATGCCAGTAGTGCAGTGGAAATTCGAGCGAGCATTGGTCGAGCGGACATTCCCGTATTGTCCTGGCCAGCACAGTTGCATAGAGGAATGCCCGCGGTTCAACGATGCAGCCGCAGACGATGAACGCAATGAAAACAGATCGAGAACAACTCAGGCTTGCTTTTTTCCTGATACCTTGGCCATTGTTCCCGAATTGCGGGCTAAGCGGAAGGTATGCCCCGGGACGGACTCTCAACGACGCTGGCCAGCAGCCGGCTTCGAGGAGATCTCCCCCAAGCCCGTTTGTGGAAAACTTCCGGTGAGCTGACAGCACCGGCAAGAAACGCATCGTCTAACCTCTGGCGTTCCGAGTCAAGCTAACGTCTTAAGCCCCATTGGCAACGAGCGGAACCGCTTTCCGGTGGCCGCGAAGATGGCGTTGCCAATGGCCGGCGCCAGCGGCGGCACGCCGGGCTCGCCAATACCTGACGGCCATTCCTGCGAGCCGACAATATGTACTTCAACTTCCGGCATCTCGCGCATGCGGGTGGGCTCGTAGTCGTCGAAGTTGCGCTGCTCGACCACTCCTTCGCGCAGGGTCACCTGGTTGCGCAGCGCCGTCGAAAGGGCAAAACCGATCGCGCCTTCGATCTGGGCGGTAACCACATCCGGATTGATGGCTACGCCGCAATCCACGGCGGCCACGATGCGCTCGATCTTGACGGTTTCCGGCGTGAGCGAAACCTCGGCCACCATGCCGACCCGCGTGCCGAAAGACTGGTGATAGGCGAAGCCCCGGCCGCGACCCTTTCCCCTAGGGAAGGGTCGGTTCCAGCCGGCCTTTTCAGCCACAAGCCGTACCACGGCGGCATCGCGCGGCTGCTTGGCCAGGAGCTCCAGCCGCAACGCCACCGGGTCTTTGCCGGTGGCTTGTGCGATCTCGTCGATCACCGTCTCCATGACGTATCCGGTATGGCTGTGCCCCACCGACCGCCACCACAGCACCGGCACCGGCGATTTGGCATTGTGCACATCCACCGCAAAATCGGTGAGCTCGTAGGAAGTGTCAATCACGCCCTCGATCGTGCTTGCGTCAATCCCGTTCTTGACCGCCATTCTTTCGAACGGCGTACCCATAAAGATGGACTGACCTACCACGCGGTGTTGCCAAGCGGTGATCGTGCCGTTAGCCGCGAGTCCCACCTTCACGCGGTGCAACACCAGAGGCCGATAGAAGCCGCCCTTGATGTCGTCGTCGCGAGTCCACACCAGGTGAACCGGAGCGCGGCCTTTGATAGCTTTTGCGATCTCGGAGACCTCGACCACCCAATCCGCCATGGGATTGCCGCGGCGCCCGAAGCTGCCGCCACCGAGCAGGGTGTGGATCTTGATCTGCCCAGGTTTCAGGCCAAGCACCTGCGCCGTCACCAGCTGATCGATACTCTGCAGCTGGCATCCCGACCACAGCTCCGCGCCGTCGCCGTGAACTTCAAGGGTGCAATTCAACGGCTCCATAGGAGCGTGCGCCAGATAGGGTAGAGTGAACTCCGCTTCGAGCGTCTTCGCCGCCCGCGCCATGCCTGCAGCCGCATCGCCCCTTCCCGGCGCCACGAGTCCTGGCTGCCCGGCCAGCTGGCGGTACTCTGCCAGA
The DNA here is from genome assembly GCA_003138955.1 of Acidobacteriaceae bacterium. GTDB lineage: Bacteria > Acidobacteriota > Terriglobia > Terriglobales > Acidobacteriaceae > Acidiflorens. The sequence goes on from PLHP01000349.1 coordinate 3,032, forward strand.
ATTTCAGACGTCGAGCGCTTCTCGGCTGCACTTGCGTCCCAAGTGACCTTGAGCGCATCGCAACCGCGCATCGCTGCCCAGGTATCGGTGCCAAGCACCGCCACTCCCCGCGAAATCTGCACCACATCCACCACGCCTGCAAGTTTCTTCGCCTCACTAGCGTCGAACGATACGGGCTTGGCTCCAAATTGCTCGGGACGCCTTACTACCGCAGTCAGCATCCCCGGACGGCGAATATCTCCCGCAAACACCGCCGTCCCCGTGGTTTTGCCCTTTGAATCCAGCCTGGGAAGTCGCGTACCGATGAGCTGCCATTGTTGCGGCGGCTTCAGCACAATTTCTGTGGGCACCGGCGTCTTCATCGCATCGGCGGCCAGTTCCCCGAATGTTGCCCGATGTCCAGAGCCATTACTGATCACGCCCATTTCCACCTTGATTCCCGACGCCGGCACATTCCATTTCGCCGCCGCCGCCCCCACGAACATCATGCGCGCCGCCGCTCCCACCTTGCGCGCCTGCTCCCAGGATTCTGCCATGGAGGTGCTTCCGCCGGTCCCCATCACCGGGCCGAAGACCAGGTTGTTGTAAACGGCGGGGTCATTGGGCGCGAATGCAAAGCGCATGGCAGACCAATCCGCATCGAGCTCTTCCGCCACCAGCGTCGCCAGCCCGGTGGTCACGCCCTGGCCCATTTCGAAATGCTTGCTGATCAGGGTTACGGAGTTGTCGATTTCGATCTTCAGAAAAAGATTGGGATCGTAAGGCCCTTTGGCCGGGCCCTGCTCCTGGGCGAAGGCCTCGCGTGAAAATGGGATGTAGGCGCCCAGCACGAATGCGCCGGCTGTTGCCGCCGCGCCTTTCAGAAATTCCCGCCGGCTAAAATCGAAGAACGGAAGAGTGGCAAGATTCACTCGCATGGCAGCAATCTCCTAGGCCAACGCCTTGGCAGCTTGGTGAATAGCGCGCCGGATGCGCACGTAAGTGCCGCAGCGGCAGATGTTGCCTTCCATGCCCAGGTTGATGTCCTCATCCGTCGGATTCTTGTTTTCATTCAGCAGCACGATGGCCGACATAATCTGCCCCGATTGACAGTAGCCGCACTGCACCACGTCGAGGCTTTGCCAGGCGTGGGTCACGGCTTCTGCCACAGGGCCCGAAATGCCCTCGATGGTGGTAATCCTTTTCCCGGCGGCTTCGCCGACCATGATCGAGCAGGACCGCGCGGCTTCCCCGTCGAGGTGCACCACGCAAGCACCGCACATGGCGTGTCCGCAGCCGAATTTGGTTCCGGTCAGATTAAGTTTGTCGCGGATCGCCCAGAGCAACGGCATCTCCGGGCTTACGTCGAACTGGTGTGATTCGCCATTCACGTTCAGAGTGATCATGCCCCTCTCCTGATTTCTCTGCGGCCTTTGGCGCCTACTTTGGGCACGCCGTGCCGCCCGCCACCCAAACCTTCATGAGATTGATAAATTCTGCGTGGGGAATTGGAACCGGCTCAAGGGCCGGCCCAGTATTCCATCCCCAAAAAACCAGAGGCGAGCTCATGTGCTCCACCCGAGCTTCGGGCGAGCGCTTTCCGTTGCGCGCCGAATCTTTCAGCGTGCGGCACAGATCTCCCGACGAAAGCCCCTGCCAAAGCATGGAAACCGGCGCCAGCGACCACTCCGGAGCCCCGGGAGTCCGCGAAGTGAGATTATTGCTATCGTTGTGGCAATTGCCGCAACGCATAGGGCCAACGCCGTGGCTGTCAGCGCCACGAACCACATGCGGAATGTGCATTCTGCGGCTATCTTCCTGCAGCGGAGAATTCAGCTGGTGACAATTCAGACAGCGCGGATGCTGAAGTACGGTAACAATCTTTCCCCAGGCCGCCAGGCTGTCGCCCGCGCCTGCGCTTTGCGTTTGGCCCCAAACCGCGCCGCCGGTGCCGAGCACGATAAGAAGAACGATCAGTGGCCCGAGCCGGGCACGCAGCCTTTGATTTGTCCGGTAGAGGTTTCGGTTTGCCATATGGCCGACACCTTGATCTGAACTTTTGCCGACATTGTAGCCTAACGCGAGGCAAACTGCGTGTTCCAGTCTTATCCAATACAAGATG
>PLHP01000095.1:0-463 GCA_003138955.1 Acidobacteriaceae bacterium
GACGAATTTCAGCACCACAAGGCGAAAACGTGCTCGATTTCTTAGGCGACCTCAGACGAACTCATATGTGCGGCGCTCTTCGGCTCTCCGATGCCGGCAAAAAAGTTGTGCTCATGGGATGGTGCAACCGGCGGCGCGACCTCGGCCAGATCATCTTCGTCGACCTGCGCGACCGCACCGGNNTGCGCAACGAGTTCGTGATCGCCGCCATCGGCACGGTCAAGCGCCGCGATGCCGACACCATCAATCCCAATATCCCAACCGGCGAAGTCGAACTGGTGGTGGAAGAGCTGCGCATTTTGAACGTGTCGAAGCCGCTCCCCTTTCTGCCTTCGGACACGGTACTCGCGAACGAGGAAATGCGCCTGAAATATCGCTACATCGACCTGCGCCGCGAGGCCATGCAGTTCAACATCGAGCTACGGCACAAAGTGGCCCTCGCCATCCGCGACAACCTCGCTTC
>PLHP01000095.1:498-9594 GCA_003138955.1 Acidobacteriaceae bacterium
CAGATCGTGCGCTGCTTCCGCGACGAAGATCTGCGCGCCGACCGCCAGCCCGAATTCACCCAGATCGATCTCGAGATGTCCTATCCGCAGCCGGAGCGGGTTTGGGAAGTGGTGGAGGGCTTTCTGACCGCGGCTTTCAAAGCCGCGGGCCATGAGATCAAGACGCCGTTCCCGCGCATGGATTTCGACGATGCCATCCGCCAGTACGGCATCGACAAGCCCGACCTCCGCGTGCCCGCCTTCACCGATGTGGGCGATTGTTTTGCGGCCGCCGATCTGGAAGCGCTGGCGATTAACAGAGATCTGCCCGTGATTGCCATCCGTATTCCGCACGTGGGCGAGCTTTCGCGCAAGGAGCGCGACGACATCAAGCCGTTGTTTGTCTCGAAGGGCGGAGCGCGCGTATTCGAAGACTTCAAGCGCATCGAGACGAAGTTCCCCGAGGCGGGAGCGAAAGTGCGCACGAAGGCAGGCGCCGCGGCGGACGAACTGCTGGTGCTGGTGGTGGGCTCGGCGCGCTCCGGCGCAACCGGAGACGAGCACCCCGCCAGCAAGCGCAAAGTAACGCCCGCGGAAATGGCGATCTATGCCTCGGCCGGACTGTTGCGCGTGGCCTTGGCGCAGAAATATTCCGACCGGCACAAGCTTTTTCAAAAAGGCGATTACCGTTTTCTGTGGGTGACGAACTTTCCCATGTTCGAGTGGGATGAAGGCGAGAGGCGTTGGAACGCCGCGCATCACCCATTCACCTCGCCGCACGATGAAGACATGGACAAGCTGGAAACCGATCCGGCCATGGTGCGCGCGCTCGCCTACGACGTGGTGCTGAATGGCACGGAGCTGGGGTCGGGCTCGATCCGTATTCACCGGCAGGACGTACAGAGCAAAATCTTTCACGCCCTCGGCATGACGGAAGAAGAAGCGCGCTCACGCTTCGGCTTCTTCCTGGAAGCGCTGGAGTACGGCACTCCCCCGCATGGCGGAATCGCGCTCGGCCTCGATCGCATCGTGATGATTCTGGCGGGAGCGGATAGCCTGCGCGAAGTAATTCCTTTCCCCAAAACCGCCGCCGCCAAGGACCTGATGATGGAAGCGCCCACGCCAGTGGCGGAGGGTCAGCTGCGCGAGTTGGGGATTGGGGTAGTGGTGAAGAAGTAGGCGCAGCGATTCCAGGCATCGCAAAATGTGGACGACTGGGGGCACTGATGAGCCAATGAATCAGCCTCGCCTCAATGGGAGGACTAATATCCGCCTTTCGCTTCCCGTTCGCCATTTGCTTACACTTCCGTTTAGGGAGTCTGACATGGGAAATCTATTGGAACAAGAGGCGGAACGTCTAAAGAGCAAATTTCCTAGGCAGTATCACAGCACTATTGAGCACAACCTCAAGTGGGTGAGCGATGAGATGTCTGTCAAGCCCGGAAGCGTCTCCATCAGCGAGGGTATCATCGCGATGAGCACAGACTTGCCGTCTCTTGCTGGGGGACGCCCAAAGCGGAAACGAGCTTGCGGCACAAAGCGGTGAGTCTCGCGGTTAGCCAGTGGATAGGAAAAAGCAAAGCGGTATCTGTGCGCTCTGCCTGATCAGATAATCGCACCAGAGTCCCGGAGGGACGAGCTACCTTAGCCCAGCGCCTCGGCGCTGGGTAGGCAGCCAAATAGAGATCAAGTCCCGGAGGGAGGGCCCCTGCCTAACCCAACACGTGCGCCGGATCGTAAGAAATGCAGTATCTCCGCAACAACTCAACAAACTCTTCCTCATAATTCCGCCTGGCATGATGCGCCGCCTGATTCTCAATGTATGCAACGACGCCATCCGTCTGCGATGCGCTCACGCTGAAGGCGCCGTAACCTTCCTGCCACGCAAAATTTGTTCCCGCCGCTCCCGTGTCATTGAGCCATTTCGACGAACAGCCCTTGATCGACTGCACCGCCTTCGCGAGCGGCATCGCAGGAGGCACAATGAGGAGAGCGTGAACGTGATCGGGCGCCCCGCCGATCTTGACAACTTCGAATCCATGATTTCTTGCAATGCCCTTCATGTAGCCCCAGAGTTTTGGTTGAAGATCATCGGCAAGATTCTTCTTCCGGCCCTTTGTCGAAAAAACTACGTGCACGCGATTGCTGGCGTATGTGTGCGACATGGGTCATCCCTCCGGGATTTGATCTCAAAGAGCATTGCCTACCCAGCGCTGGAAGCGCTGGGCTAAGCTGGTTCGCCCTCCGGGCTTTGTTGATCCGCTGTTGGCAGTGTGCTCGTAACCACCACGTTGCAGCCGTGATGACGATCACGGCATCTTCGTTCGGTTTCGTCACCAACCCTTCATCCCCACTAGCAATGAATCCACGGGTTACCGAATTGCGGTGGATGGGCCAAAGTTTCTCAATCAGTTTCTGCTCGGCGAAAATGTTGAAGTCGTAGAAACGGCCCTCCCCGATCGGTGGCAGAACAGGCCGGGAGACGGAGATCCCCGAAGTCGCCCGACTCGTCGGTGTTCCCTGCGACCTGCGCTAGAATAGCCCTGTGAGGAAGTCATGGCCGAGATGACGCCGCAAGTTTCCGAGGTGTTGGAGAAAGCGCTGGCGCTTTCCACTCAAGAGCGCGGCTTGTTAATCGATCACTTGATCGAGAGCCTCGATGAAGGGCCCGCAGAAGAAGGAGTTGAGCAGGCCTGGGACGAAGAGATCAAGCGCCGGGTCGACGATATTCGATCGGGCAAGGTTGAAATGATCCCCGGCGAGGAGGTTCGCCGCCGTCTCGCCGTCCGGCTCCTCAATGTCGGGAAGTATGGCGGAAAGTAAGCCTTATCGTGTCCACCCGGAAGTGTGGCTGGAGATTGAGTCTGGGGACGACTGGTATCTCGAACGCAGTGTGGATGCCAGCGCTGGATTCATTGCCGCCATCTCCGACGCTTTTGACACCATTTCCCTGGCACCGGGACGCTGGCCCAAGTATTTGTACGGAACACGTCGGCTCGTGCTTCGCCGCTTTCCGTTTTCCATCATTTACCTCGACGATCCCGACGTGGTGAGCATCGTAGTCGTGGCCCATAGCAAGCGGAAGCCCGGATACTGGAAGGCGCGCCTGTAGGCCCGCGCCTGATTTTCTCGTAGCGAGCCTTTTCACCGTTGCATTCTTCAACTCTTGCTGTTGTGAGATTAAACAGTGCGCGCCTTTCGCGTAAGTTACTGATTCCAACCCGCCAAACTCTACTCCCACCTCCAAACACTGAAAACACAAGCTTTGGCCTGTTGCGTTTTCCATCAAGGCGCTGTTGACAATTTCATCGCAACGGTCCGCGCGACGAACTTGCCTGCCGTCTATCCCATACATTTCACGGGAGATCGCAGCCCGCAGCGCCCTCGCTCCCAATTCGCCCCGTCTTGGCACGCCGATTGCCTTTAGAAAAGTGTGAGTGGCTCGCTAGACGGCCCTCCGACGAGGTGACTTATGACAGTCCTACTGGTTCTCTTCTTCTTCGTAACTTTCTTGGCGATTGACTACGTCCGTACCCGCCACGCTTTTGAGCACCCAGTGTTGCAGGTCGCTCCAGCCAAGCATGACGCGGTTGCGCCCCGCCTTCAGCCGGCCGTGGTCGGCGGCTTCGCGGTCCCGGAGAACCTCCGCTACCACCCCGGTCACACCTGGGCATTGAGCGAGAGCCCCAACCTGGTGCGGGTCGGCATGGATGATTTCGCCTCGAAGCTGACCGGCACGATCGAGAACATCACGCTGCCGCAACGCGGCCAGTGGATTCGCCAGGGCCAGAAGATGTGCACCCTTTATCGCGACGACGTTGCCGTGGATATGGTTTCGCCGATCGAGGGCACCGTGGCTGAAATCAACCAGGCGCTCATGAGCGACCCGAAACTGGCGCTCCGCGATCCCTACGGAGAAGGCTGGCTGGTGACGGTGCAGTCGCCCGACGCCAAGACAAGCTTCAAGAACTTGCTGGGTGGCGCGCTCGCCCGCTGGTGGACAGAAGAGTCGGCAAGCCGCCTGCAGCACCGGATGCCCATGCCGATGGCAATGGGAGCGCTGGCCCAGGACGGTGGAGTGGCCATCAACGACGTAGCAAACCAGATCCCCGGCCAAGACTGGCTGTCGCTGGCGAAAGAGTTCTTCCTGTCATAAGTCGAGCGAGGCGAAACACCTCGACGAGGACCTACGAAACACCGGCCGCCCGGATTCAACACCCCGGCGGCCGGTGTTTTTATGCGTTCGAGCCCGTGTTAAAATAAAAATTGCGAGTCAGACAGGAACACGCTTGGGCTTCGGCGTGGCGGATCGTCGCGACGCACCCCTCGCGGAGAATTCCAGAGTGAGGTGAGTCAGTATGGCCCGGTTCTTTCACTTGATTCTTCTCCTGCTTCTTCTGCCACTCTCTGCCGTATCCGGGCAAAACACTGCAACCCCCCAACCCGTCCAATCAGAGCCTGCGGGGTCGGCCACCCAGTCACTTCCGGTATTGGGCGCCACGGACCGGGAAATCACACTCGACGTGCAGGTGACGGATAAATCCGGCAAAGCTATTCGCGGCCTGCAGGAGCAGGACTTCACTCTTCTGGACGACAAGCAGCCGAAGAAAATCGTGTCCTTCCGTGCCGTGGATGTTGAAGCGGCCGCGACTTCCGATCCGCCCGGTGAAATTGTTCTGGTCGTCGACGCCATCAACGCTTCCATCCGCGCCCTCGCTTTCGAGCGAGACGCGGTCAAGAAGTTTTTGCTCCAGGATGGCGGCAAGCTCTCCCAGCCAGTGTCGCTCGTTATCTTCTCCGAAGCGGGAACCAATTTCAGTAATTCCTCTCGCGATGGACATGCTCTGGCGGAGGCCTTGGACAAGTACGCAATTGGGCTGCGGTCCCCGACTCGGTATCAAGACGGCTTCTATGGCGCAACAGACCGCATTGACATTTCGCTCAAAGCCCTTGCCTCAGTCGTGGCGCAGGAGAAAACGCAACCCGGCAGAAAACTGGTGATTTGGATCGGCCCCGGGTGGCCGATGCTCTGGGATACGCATTTACTTACCCCTAAAGATACGCAGCAGGTCTTCAACTCGATCGTGAGCGCCTCCACCGAGCTCAGGCGGGACCGTATCACTCTCTATAGCGTTGACCAACTCTTTCCGTGGAGTGCAGGTGGAACGCGGATTTCATATTACGAGAACTTCTTGAAAGGCGTAACCTCCCCGTCGCGGGCGCTCCCCGGCGACATGGGCGTGCAGGTACTTTCAACCCAGAGTGGCGGGCGCGTCTTGAATGCGTCCAACGACCTCACCACCGCAATCGCAAACTGCAAGGCGGATGCCGATGCATATTATGTCCTCTCGTTCGATAGCCTCCCAGCGGATCAGGCGGATGAGTACCACGCGCTTCAGGTTACGGTCGATAAGCCCGGGGTGACCGCTCGCACCCGCACCGGCTACTACGACCAGCGCTAAATCGCCGCTCTTTTCCCGACTGCTCGACCCTTTGACTTTGCGGTTTATCGCTCAAGCATTTCAACCGGCAAAATACTCTACCCTTTTTCATCACAAACGCCCGGGGCCATTCATCACAGGGTCGATCTCCATTGTCGGCGACGAGCGGTTGGGGGTCTGTGATGGTGCGCGCTGGGCGTTTGTGGTGAAGAAAAAGTCAAAGGCCCCGCCCAAGCGAAGCTTGGACGGGCCACACGCCACTCCGCTGCTAATCACAGTGACTTTTTCAACACCCACGCACGGTGATATTCATATTCGTCGGCCCGATCCGTGTGCGTCAAAGCTGGGGCGCGCACCTTTCGATGCGACGCCCCGATTGCTTCCTTAACTACGGGTTAACGTCGCGACCATCGTAAGCAACTTGCGGTCCCAGGTTCCTAGGGTCGAAATCGTCAAAATGGTTAACGCATTTGAAGTTGGACGCGTTGTTTGGATCGCCCGCTCCTTTATACTCGCCGCGTTTCGGATAGGGGCACAGCGGTCTCTGGAATTGGACGCCTTGCGCCGGAGTGTTGTTCACGTAATGTGTGCCGATAATCTTCTCAGGCGCGATTCCCCCCTCTACCCAGAGTTCCAGGGCCTTTAACACGTCGTGGTCGGCATCGATCACCGGCCCATTGCTGGAGCCGTTTCCAAACGAGTTGGGACCGGCTCCGCCGCTGCAATGCGCCATCCCGGGCACCATGAAGACCCGGTAGAAGTCGTGGGGATCACCGATCGTGCTCTCGACTGCTCTATAGTAGTTGAGGCCATTCTCGGGTGCGATTGCGGTGTCGTTCCATCCGGCATACTGGATCATCTTGCCGCCCCGGCCCTTGAACGGTCTCAGGTCGGGGTTGACGGAACTGAGGATGGGCTGGAGGGTCTTGCGGGTAATGGCGTCCTGCTTGTCCACGTCCACGCCGAGATAGTTGCAGGTCGTAACCCCCAGAAACAGGTCACAGGTGAAACCATAGCCGAGAACGGCCTGTAAGGCTCCGTCAGCCGGAGGCGCAGCGGGGGAAGTTCCGGAAATCCAGCTGGACCAACCGCCAGCGACCTCGCCGCCCGGCTCATAACCGGGGAAGAGCAACTGGCCACTGTGGTTGTGAGGCCCAGAATAGATTTTTCTCGCTGCTTCGACCTGAGCTGGCGTCAGACAAGCGCTGGAATCCTGGCCAGCCTTGCACTCGGCAACTTGCGGATCGAAAAAGCACTGCCGTGGGTCACTGAGGAATGCATCGGTCGCCACGCCGCCATCTATGCCGACACATTGAGCAAGCGCCGCGTTAGTGAGCAGGGGGAACTGGCTGGCTGGAATGTAGGCGTTTGGAACGCCGTTGGTCTGCGGACCGTTGAGGGTCACCTCCATGTTATAGAGATAGGATGAGCCGAACTCTCCAATCTGGTCGTTGACGGGCGATCCCACAATGATACCGTCGAAGTCGTCGGGGTAGGTTTGCGCTTCCTTCAACGCTTCCTTGCCTCCGTCCGAGCAGCCCACAAAGTAAGAGTGGCTGGGAGCTTGGCCCGTGAGCGCTTCGACGATGGCCTTCGAGTCATCGGTCGTCACCTTAATGGCACGGTATCCATAGTCGAGCAGAACATCCCTGTTCCCGATGAAAGCTGGAGCTCCAGCCGGCGGCCCGGAAGTTCCGTCATCGGTTGAAGCAGTAGCATAGCCGCGCGAGACGCCGGTGGCGATGGCGGAATACTCAATCGAACCAGCGAAGCCGCCGTTGCCGACCTGCTGGTACTTGCCATTCCAGCTTCCATCGGTCGGTATCCAAACTTCGAAATGGATGTCCGACATCGGACCTGGCTTGACCGTCCCGGCCACCCGGCAAAGGGCGACGGGGGCCGTAGTTGTGCCGGTGACGGTTTCGCCGGCGGTATAGGATTGGGCGAGTGTGATTGTCGTGTTTGGCAGGGACAGGCTGGTCAGGCTTGCGCAAGGTTCAGCCGAGGCTGAAGGGAACGCAAACGTGGAACAGGTGAGAAGAATCATCGAAAGACTCAAAACACAGGTAGCAGGCTTCATAGGCCGATTTCCTCCTTGGGAATTGATGCGTTCTTGGCGTGGGCGGCGAGGCCCATGCCCCTCGGAACGCAAACGCACAATAGTACTCCCGTCTCGCTTTTTCGCACAATCAGCCGCCGGGTAGTGGTGCTTTAGGACCCCACTACCCAATTTCAGGTGATGCGGCTCTAGGACGATGGCCAGTCCTGTACGCGAAAGTGAAGTCTTGGGCGTTTGTGGTGAAGAAAAAATCAAAGGCCCCGCCCAAGCGAAGCTTGGACGGGCCACCCGCCTGTCACTCTTTTGCCAATCGTATATTGCGCGTCTCGGGCATGAATAAGTAAAGAATCGCGAACGCCGCCGCCGCCACTCCCGCGAGGAATAGGAAGCCAGCGCGAAAGCCCACGTGGTGAACGATACTACCGGCCACGACTTGGCTTAGAGCCGCGCCGATACCGACCGCCGTGGTGATGGCTCCCAGCGTGAGATTGAATCGGCCAGTACCGCGCGTCAGATCGGCGATCACGAGCACGGACACAACGCCGAAGATCCCGGCCCCGACGCCGTCCATGACCTGGATAGCCACAAGCAATGCGGTATTGGACGTAAGGGTGTAAAGAACGCCACGAATCGGAAGTACGCCGAACGCGATCAGCAGAAGTGGCTTTCGACCCCACGTTCCGGCCGTCCGTCCCGACCAGGACGCGATCAGCGTGATGACGAACTGGGTCGTTACCACGCACGCCGACATGAACATCATCGAGCTTCGGCCCTGACCCTTGGCCAGCATCTCGCCGAGCAGCGGCAGCATCGCCGCGTTCGCAAAATGGAACATCACGGCGCATTCGAGGAAGAGGACGAGGGGGCGCTCCCAGAAGAGCACCTCGACGCTTTCCACTTTGCCCCCTTTCTCGCCGCCGGTCGCGCCACGGGCGAGTTCGTAGTCAATCTCGCTGGGTCTGATCAGAAGCAGGACGAGAATCGTGGGGACAGCGAAAGCCGCGACGAAGAAGAAGATGCTCCGGTTGGAAACGAGGTAGCCGAGGACGCCCATCGAGACAGCGGCAATCACGTTTCCTGCCGAGTTGAACGTCTGATTGCGACCTTGGCGGGCGTCGAATGCGGCGCGTCCGACGATCCCGAGCGACATCGCGCAGATGGCTGGGAGGAAGACGCTGGACGTGCCGCCAATCAAGACCTGAGCGCTCATGACGGGCCAGAACGACGGAAACAGCGCGATCAGCAGCGCTCCCACAGCCAGAGCGGCCACGGCCACACCGACCAGCGCTCGCTTCGATCGGAGGAACGAGCGCGCCAGCCGGGGTCTGCGTGAGAATTCCTGCGATCCCGCCGACCGTGAGCGCGAGCCCGACGCGCTCTTCGTCCCACTTGTAGCCAGCGAGGTAAATCGCGAGGAACGGCCCCACCCCCGTCTGCACGTCGGCCAGGAGGAAATTGAGCCAATCGAGGCCAAGCAGCGTTCGCCGCGAAGGGGACGTTTTAGTCTCAATGGAGGCGTCAGGCTCGCGCACGCTCTTAATCGGAAATCTCCTTTTTGTTCTCAGCCCTTGCGGAAGAAGCAACGATCTATTTAACCCACTCCAGCCACGCCCATCC
>PLHP01000241.1 GCA_003138955.1 Acidobacteriaceae bacterium
GGGGGTGTGGAAACGAGGCATGGTGCAGCTATTGAGGCACCGGCAAACGAAAGGGCCGGTCTCGGCTAGGCTTTACCTAAACCGTCGCGCCACCCCTCGACTTCACCTCAGAACCCCTGTCAATGAGCGATATTTCGGCTGTACTGGTTCGGAATCTCGTACCGTAGGAGGCGATCCGGATGAAAGGTATTTCACATTGACGCGAACAGGGATTGGGGGATAATTTCAGCCGTTCTTGGGTCAAGAAGGATCTTCCGGGTAAGACATGCTCGATACGATCAGGTTGACAAAACAGTGGCGGGGGCACAAACTTTTCGCTCTTCACAAAAGCAGCATCGGAGAGACTTCCCAATGCGAGCCCAGACAGGAAGACCAGGGCAGCTACTGACGGCAGTGGTGGTTTTGTGTATGGCGCTGTTGTTTGCGACCGACGCATCCGCACAACAGGCAACCGCAAAGATCGTGGGCACGATCACCGATCCGCAAGGATTGGTGGTGACCGGCGTCAAGATCACGGTCACGAATCGGGCGACCAACGTCTCCACCGGAACAACCTCCGACAAGGATGGCTTTTACCAGGTGTTGAACCTGGCTATTGGCAGCTACCGGATTGTGGCCCGCCACGAAGGTTTTCGACCGCTGGAAGTGATCACTGCACCGCTCGAGATCAACCAGTCGTTTCGGGCTGACTTAAAGCTGGAAGTGGGCGCGGCCAATGAACAGGTGTTGGTGGAGTCGCAAGCAGGGGGGGTGGAGACGGTGAACCCGACGATAGGGCAGTCGGTGACCAGCCGTCCCATCGTTAATATGCCCTTGAACGGACGCAACGTGCTGAGCCTGGCTCTATTGCAGCCTGGCGTCACCGAGGACAACCCGGATAACACGGCGGGAAACGGATTAGGATTCAGCGTGGGTGGCGGACGCTCCGATTCTATAACCTACTTGCTGGATGGCGGCCTGAACAACGATCTTCTCAACAACGCGGTGGTTTACAACCCGAATCCGGACTCGGTTGCCGAGTTTCGTATTTTGACCAGCGACTACACGGCGGAATATGGCCGCAACGGCGCGGGAGTCATCACGGTCGTAACCAAGTCGGGAACCAACGGCTTCCATGGCAGCGCCTTCGAGTTCTTGCGCAATACCGATTTCGACGCCAACTCTTATTTCAATATTCAGGCCGGCATACCCAGAAACAATCTCAAACGCAATCAATTTGGCGCGACATTTGGCGGCCCGATCGTCAAGAACCGCCTTTTCTTTTTTGTTGCGTACCAGGGGCAGCGGCAGATACAGACCGACGTACTACCGCAACAACAGACGTTCACGACGGCCGAACTGGGAGGGGATTTCTCTCAAGCCGTGAATGGCGGCCCGGATCCCAACGTTGTTGCGTTCCTGCAAGCGAACCCCTATTTCTCGACCCCCGCTGATGCGGCCAATGGCATAATCGACAAGATCGACCCTGCCGCTCAAGCCTACATCAAGACCGGACTGATTCCGTCGAATGCGAGCGGAGAGATCTTCCCTGTAGGGGGCAGCACGAACAACCCCTATGAGCTGACTGCTAAGATCGACTTCAACATCACCTCCAAGGACAAGCTGACGGGCACCATCGGCGGCAATCGAAATCCCCTGCTTCAACCCTTCGGACTCAACAACTCTGAAACGGCGCCGGGCTTGCCCAGCACGACCCGAGTCAACACCTCTTATCTCAATATCGCCTATACGCGGACCTTTTCGCCTACCCAGCTCAACGAATTTCGTGTGACAGCGCAGCGCCGCAATATTCTGCAGGATAAGCCGGATACCAACGTGCCCAGTCTCTCCAACAATAACTCGGGCGCCGCGACAGGATTCGGGATTTTGTCGGACATTTCCAATGGCCCTCCACAACTGTATTTCAACGACAGCGGTTTGACGGTTGGGCAGGACCCGTACGGTCCGACCCACCTGATTGGAAACACGTTTGGGTATGCGGACACGTTCACCTGGGTTCGCGGACGCAACACCTGGAAATTCGGCGCGGGGTTTTCGGCCTATCAGCAAAATACGCTCTACGATTATTTCAGCGACAGCAATTTCAATTATTACGGAGCGGGGGGGGTGGGCACGGGGAACGCCTTCGCCGACTTTCTGGTAGGAGCTCCGAACTACCTGCTGGAGGGGGCAAACGCGGCCAGCGACATCCGCAGCAAATCAACCTACGGATTCGCGCAGGACGAGTGGCGGGTAAGGACCAACCTGACCCTGACTTTGGGGATTCGCTATGAATACAGCACGCCTAAGATTGACACCAAGGGAAGGAGCTTTTCCATCGTCGCTGGGGATCAATCTAAGAGATTCCCTTATGCGCCGCTTGGCCTGGTTTTTCCCGGCGACCCGGGAGCGCCTCGCGGGGTCAATTTTCCAGACAAGACGAACTTTGGGCCGCGAATCGGCTTTGCCTGGAGTCCGGCGAGCGGCGGCAAGACCAGCCTTCGCGGAGGCTTCGGAATCTTCTACGACGTCCTCAAAGGCGAAGACAACCTGCAATTCAATGGCGCGCCACCGTTCTACAGCGAAGGAGGCCCCAGTTTCCCGTGTTTCACGAATCCAACCACTGCCGCGAATTGCGCTTCTTCGGGCCTTCCAATCGAACCGGCGTTTACCTCGTCCGGTTCGCCTATCTATAGCGCGCCATGGGCCAACTCCGCCACGCCGAGCAGCAACCCCTTTCCGTCCCAGCCACCCAACCCCGCTACCGCATTCAATCCTGCGACCGGGCTGTTTCTTCCGTTTGGAGGATACGAGAGCTCTCTCTACTTCGTGAACCCACACCTTCACACGCCTTATACCTACCAGTACAACTTGAGCCTGCAACACGAAGTTGCGAGAAACCTGATGATGGAGGTCAACTACGTGGGCAGCAGCTCGAAAGGACTGACGGCGCTGAAGGACATCAACCCGTTCCCGTTGAGTGGCCCGTTCGCGGGGAGTGGCTCCAACCCTGCCCGAATTTTGAACGAGAACCCGACGATTCAGAATACGTTCGGCAGCTTCTGCGGTACAAGCCCAGGTAGTTTCTCCGCTTGTCCTTTTGGCGGCGCCGAACTCGAGTTTAACAATGCCAGCTTCGCCGGTTTCAACAGCCTGGAGGCTTCCTTAACGAAACAGAACGGCGCGAATCGGATATTGGGCAACACTTACTTCACCCTTGCCTATACCTACGGCCACAGCATCGATGACGCATCCGGATTCCGCAACCGGGATTCGCAGGTGCCGTATTACGATCCCGGAGTGCTCCGCGGCTCCTCCGACTTCGACGTTACGCACCGGATCACTTTCAGCGGAGGATGGGATTTGCCGTTTGATCGGGCTTGGGCGTCGGGGCCAAAGCGCCTGGTAAAGGGATGGAGCCTCTACCCCATCTTGACTTGGCGGACTGGGTTCCCGCTCAGCATCAATTCACAATTGTCAGGGGCCGCGAGCTCGGATCCGGGACCATCGGGCGCCGGCGACGGCTACCTCGCTAACGCCAACTACGCGCCCGGTTTCAGCAAGGCTCCGATCATGAATCCCAGGAACACGGGCAGTTGCAATAATCCCAACACCGGTCTGACCGACACCGGAAATCTGTACTTCAACTGCAGTGCGTTCGTGGCGATTCCCGATGCTCCGGGGTCTGGCTACGGCACGACGGGGCGAGACTTCTTCCGCGGGCCGGGCCGCACCAACCTTGATCTGGCTCTGGCCAAAACCACTGCGATTACCGAGCGGGTGAATGTGGAATTCCGGGTCGAAGCTTTCAACGCCTTGAACCACACGCAATTCGCGAATCCGGACACGAATCTTGACGATGCAAATTTCGGTCTAATTAGCAGCACCACGCTTGGAGCGGGAACAAACGCTCTGCAAACCCAGCGCATCCTGCAGCTCGGTGCGCGGCTAACGTTCTAACTAGCTGGGTGGAATTGGTTGGCTGGCGAAGGAGAATTGAGCGGGTGCTGCCGTTTTCCAGCGCCCCCATCCCCAAAATCAAGCCGTCGCATTGCTCCCGCAGGGCGCAAGTTCGCGGGCAGGTCCGCGCCACGCGTGCGATACTGAAATCTATGGTTAAGGCGTAATTTGCTAAAGGCATTTGAATGGGAACCGGTTTTATGAGCACGGAGTGGGGATAGTTTACGTAACCAGGCGTTCTCAGTGCGCCGTGA
>PLHP01000257.1 GCA_003138955.1 Acidobacteriaceae bacterium
CGTCCGCCGCTGTGCGGAGCGTGGCAACCGGCGCAGCCACGGCCGCCGTTTTCGTGCGCGCCCATGACGTCAACTGTCGGAATGTATGCTGTGTTGCCGCTGATGATCTGGCCCATAGCCAGGCCGCATGCCAGCATACCGAACAGAATTACGAACGCTAGACTTCTCATTGATAAAACCTCCTGTTTAATTTCTTGCACGTCCGAACATTCGGACGAAATCTCACGCATTCAGGACGTAAATGCGGATACTCCTTCTGCCTGAGGTTGGGGAGAAACATCACGTGACACCTCGGTATGACTGCGGAGGGTCATTCTGCCAGTTCCTCTTCCAGTTCGTGCGTGACCGCGGAATTGAATTCCGACACTGGGCCGTGGGGCGTGACATACTCCGCCTCGCACCCTGTGCAGCGCACGCCCGTGTCGAAGATTTCCCAGGTTTGGCTGCCGCAGCTGCAGGTATACAGATCAGCCATAAAATACCTCCTCCAAGAACGTGACGCCCTTCCCCACCACCAGAGCCAACCCACGACATGTGAGCGGCCTGCTATGCTGCCGCCGGGAGCACGGGGATGCGCTTCCATTCTGCAGACGGTGGATGACGGGCAAACGGTTGGGTACCTGGAGCGCCATACCTCTCCTTTTGAGGTGGAACTCAAGAATAGGCTGAGGGGGGGCCACGGAACATCGCGGCCAATGCAGGAGTTTCTTTTCGCGGCTGCAGGGTTCAGGCGGACAGTGTCTTCTCGCTGCTCGCTGGTCAGAGATTCTACTCATTTCCGGTTCCGATGCAGTGATGCATGTCACTACGCCGTGTGAGAGTCTGCGCCGTAGATCACTTGCGTGTGTGACTACTAATAGTCAATGACGTAGATCACCTGAGGATGTGACCGATGCCCATGCTTGCAGCTGTTGGGGTCCAGCGCTTCCTTCGAACGAACTAAAATCGAGGTTCTCGCCTGGATAGCGGCGGTCGATTCGTGCCGGGAGAGTCTGAGACAGCACAGGCGCACCCGAGGCCGCAGAGGCAGACTCGAAAATTGCGGAGGAACCTTCTGTTGTGGAGAACTACTGGGCAACGCTGCCGATCACTTCTCCCTCATGCAACTCGCGGGAGCAAACCTGCTGCCGGTCCGGCCCGCCGGCATGCTGAAAGCGCTGACCACGCTCCCTGCTTTGCGTGACCAATTCCGCGTGGCGTATCAGGATAATGTGGCTACGGTTCTGGTACGGCAGTCACGCCTGGAATGACGACCGAACACTGGCGGCCACACCCCTCGAGAATCGACACGCCTAGAAAGCGGTTCCTACAGTGACGGCACCGTAGTATTCGCTAGACATATTGAAGTGGCACTGTTGGCAGAAGCGCATGGTGGACGGAACGTGCGTCGGGTCATAGGGAGCTCCCGGATTGTACGGGCCGTTCACGAAGAAGATCGTCTGGAAAGCCCCCGTTGTCAACCCAGCAATCGTGGAGTAGCCGCCGGGTGAGGAATCGAGGGGTACTTTGGACGAGTAGACGTTCATGACGTGCTGGTTGTGGCAGGTGGTGCAAACGATATAAACGTCGCCGCCGAGTGTATCGCCAGACGTGATGGCCATCGAGACGATCGCCGGTATGCCGTAATTCGAAACGAACGTCGCATACGGTGAGCCAGGGGTGATGATGTAAGTCGCTGTTCCGCCGGATACCGTTACAACCAGACCACCAGTCGTGGCGTTGAGAGCGGCGGAGGCAACTTTGCCCAGGTTCGCAAGCGGACCGATCGGGTGATCGTTGGCATAGTCGCCGGCCACGCCATCGTCGTTGCCAAGCAGTGTCGGGATCGGGTTCGGGCCGTACAGATTAACCGGCGCAGCCTGGTGGTTGGAACCGGCGTTAGTGGCGAAGTTCAACAGACCAAACGATTGCTCGTAGGCCTGGCCGCTCATCATGGCGCCCTTGGAGACGTTGCCGTCATGGCAGCTTAAGCAAGTAGCAACGCCCGTGTACAGGGAGCCGCTGGCCCAAGTCAAGCTGCCCAGGACAACCGGATAAGAACCGGTAAAGGTGATCAAGCCACCGGCGTATCCAGTTTCGATCGGATTGGTGTCGGTGCCCCACAGGCCGGTGTCGCCTTCTGCCACGCCTGCGGCAGTGTAAGCAGCCGATCCACTGATGATGTTGCCGCCTGAACCGCGTCCGCCGCTATGCGGAGCGTGGCAGCCGGCGCAGCCACGGCCACCGTTTTCGTGCGCGCCCATGACGTCCACCGTTGGAATGTAGTTGACATTGCCGCTGACGATCTGGCCCATGGCCAGGAAGCATGCCAGCATACCGAACAGAATTACCAGCACTAACTTTTTCATAGAACCTCGAGATTAAGCTCCCGTAAATCTGCTTCGGTCAAATCGTGCACAAAACCTCTCTAGTCTTATGCCGTCAGGAACTAAAGTCAAATGCCGTTTCTCACCTGCAAATGTGGCTAGTATGTGACGGCTAATAGTCACTGCCCTTTTGGCGTGGAGAACTACTGGGCAACGCTTCTCCCTCATGCAATTCGCGGGAGCAAACCTGCTGCCGGTCCGCCCCGCATAAATATACGAGAAAAACAGGCAGATCACGAGCCTGCACGCGGTATTGGCCCAGTTCGACCGCCCACACGTCTGCGTAGTCGGCCATCACGATTGGATTTCCGGCCGCCGCACGCACACGGAATTGCCGGGTTGAGAGCTCATAACCGGCGTAACTGAAGCAGCGTCCGATGCAGGCGCGGTCCACAGCATGCAAGCCCGGACTAGCCCGCCTGGACGGAACGCGCAGAAGGCCGATCACTCGGCTGTTGACTGGAAGCTGCGCCAAGGCCGCGTCGAGCTGATCCTCCGTAAGATTGAGTTCTCGCGCATCACGGAATACAAAACCGAAAAACATCACCGCGCTAAGGATGAGGATTACTCTCTCGTGGCTCTTTGGTTGGACCTCGATTAGGAAAACACTGAGGATGATTCCCGCGGCCAGGGACAGACGTAAAGAAACAGTGTTGAACGGCGCCGCAAACTGCGGAAACATGATGACGGACGGGATCATGACCACCGCAGCAGCGGTCAGTAACCAGAGCTGAAAACCCAAGTCCAGCAGTACATTGCGCCATCCGTAGCTTCTGACGCGACGCCAGAATAGCATCGCCCAAGCCGCCAGAAGCAACCAATAAGGAATCACATAGATCCAGCCGAACAGCATTAGTTGCTTCGCGCCCGTCGCAAACCAGACCTGATCCACGGACCAGATGCATTGGTACCGAGTCAGAAGCAGGAAATGCATTTCCAGCAGCGCGAGCACTCCAGCAAGCAACAGGACAACTCGGCCCTGTGCCGGAAGGCGTTCCGCAACCGCAGTGTATACCGCCAGGCCGACTGCCCACACGACGGGCAGAGGATGGGCGACCCAGGCCAGCAGAAGTAGCGGCGTAACCAGACATCGAATCCGCCATCTACCAGACAAGAAAAATGCCAGGTACCAAAAGCAGATTCCCATCCCAAGATAGAAATTGAAGAAACCTGCCTGGAAAATATAACCATAGGAGAGAACCGCGACGGAAGGCAGCAGAAACCACCAGTTCTTGGGCCGGCCGCGGCAGATCAGCAGCATTGCGCCCCACGAAAAGATCAGTACCGCCACGCCCACCGCGATCCTTTGGGCGGCGGCCGCTCCGCAATATGGGAACAGCCATGCCAGCATAAGGTCGAAAAGCACGTTGTTCGACTGGTGCGCGATCCAAAGGCCTGGCACCCGGTTCTGCGCAATCAGCGAAGCCAGCCACGTGTTGTAAATGTGGAAAGATCGATGGATTGAATGCGCGATTGCCAGAAACACGGAAGCAGCAACAAGAGACTGACCCACTGCTGTCCAAATTAGCCGG
>PLHP01000182.1 GCA_003138955.1 Acidobacteriaceae bacterium
TCCTTCGATTGGAAAAGACTAAGCCGCGAGATCCGCGTTTTTCGAGGAATTCCGCTTTCAGATAGATGGCGGCGGGGAGCTTGCGCTCGAGGCCGAGGCTCCAATTGATGAAACGGGGCGCTTGGAGAGCGTTTCGGTCGACGGAAAATTTAGTCGGCACGGTCCCGGTCGGCGCGCCGGACGTGTCGAAGAACTGGTCGGTGCGTTGTCCGGCGAAAGGACGGGCGATGAGGAACAGGAACGTCGGATCGTAGACCAGCCCGATTCCTGCGGAAAACTTGGTATTGCCCGAGTTGTCGAGGACATAGGTTCCAGCCAGGCGTGGAGAGAGGAGCGGAGTGCGGATGACTTCATCCCAATCGATGCGGAGGCCAGATTCGACGAGCAGACGATCGGCGATCAACCAGCGGTCTTGCGCGTAGGCGCTCGACTCGAAGTTGTAAGTGGAGGAAGGCAGACCTCCGGAAAAAGTGGCATAGAGCGAACACGGGTTCATGGGAGGCGCGATGGTGAGGCAGGTATTCGGCGCCGTGAGCTGAGTTTGACCCTGGCGGAGAAAAGATATGGGCTGCCGCGCGAACTGGGCGTCGTAGATAAGACGGTCGAAGTCCGCTCCGAATTTCAAATCGTGACGGCCATGCCAGTGATGCGGAGCGAGAAATAGATTCGAAACAGCTTGCCAGCGACGGGCACGCGTTGCGGCGGAAAGATAGTAACTTCCGCTGGCCGTATCGCCGTAGGTCTCGGGAGTGATGAAATAGGGCGACGTTCCGTAGGGTGTCCACTGCAGCTTGTACTGATCGAATGCCAATCCGGTTTCGAGCAACTCGCCACCCTTGAAATAGTACTGATCTTTCACGCTGGCCAGGTAGGCGGACTCGACGTCCTTGGGGGACGACAACTCCGGATTTTGCGGTGAGAGACCAGAATATTTATCGTCGAAGTGGTTCACCAGGAAGCTGGCGGTGACGATGTGACGGCGGGTGACGTTGGCCTGGAGTTTGGCCAGGTTGCCAATGCGTAAGAGGTGATCGTCGTCGGCATTGGCAGGCAGTTCGGTATAGACAACATTGTCAAATTCGCCGTCGAGAGCATTGTAGAACCACACTTTTCCTTTCTGCAGCGGGCCGGAAAAAGTGAGGCGTGGCACGATCTGGTCGAACCTCCATCCTCCCTTGTCTTGAAAAGACGGCACGAAATCGGTGGCATAGAAGCGGAAGTGATCGTTGCCAATTCCCGTATTCAGCATCAGCACACCGCCCGAACCTTTGCCGAATTCAGCGGGCTCGCGTGCCGGTTCGACCTGGATGGAGCGAAAAGCATCGGTGCTGATACGGGCCAGCAACTGGCCGTTGGCGGGCTGCGTGATGTTGAAGCCATCGAGCAGGGTCACGGTCTGATAGGTTTCTGCGCCGGCGACGTGAGGTTGCCCGTACACGTCCTGCACAACGCCGGGAATGAAATTGAGAACGTTGCGATAGTCATGCGTGGCGGCATAAGGGATGTTGAGGACATCGAGTCCGCTGAGGGTTTGTTGCGCGGCGATCTGGGCAGGATCGATGGCCGGCGGAGACTCGACCACATCGACGACCTCGCGTACCTCTTGCTGGTGGGAGAGAGTGACATCGATGTTCACTGCAGCGGCTGTCTCGATCGTCGGCAACATCACTGAGTAGAAAAGTTCCTTCTCGACGCGGAGCTGATAAGTAGCGGCGGAGAGGTTGGGGAACTCGCAGTGGCCGGCAAAATCGGTGACGCAGCGCAGCGCAACCGCCTGGGGAGATGCTTGTAAATATACGAACGCAGACGGTACGGCGACATTATTCTCATCCGTGACTGTGACCACGATGTTCTGTGATGGCTTTGACCCCGTTGGTTTTGTGGAAGTCTGGGCAAGAGAAAGATGGATAAGAAGAATACAGCCAGCCAAACAAATCGCCGATGTGCGCAACCGATGGAGCCTGAGCATAGCTGTTGGCTCCATTCTCGCTCAGCAAGAGCCAGTAAAGCGCGTGGAATTATTTCCGCGGGGCGCGCTCGAACCGTCCGTCTCTCGGACTAGGTGTGATGCGAACCAGATGAACAGGCTTCCCGCGGCCGGATCAATCTTGCAGGCTAGCGACCGGAATGACGCGGAGGGTGTGCAGTGCGCCATTCGTCAATCTCATGTTCGGCTTGGGCAAGTTGCACAGGGGTGAGCAATTTTCGAACTTCTTGCGCGGTTGTGGCGCTCTCCTTCACCGCGTCCTGTGCCAGAACTAACCATTTGTAGGCGGATACGAGATTCGTTTCATTGCTGCGGTTGGAGGCAAGCAAGCGTCCCAGTCGGTATTGCGCTTCGGCGATGCCATAATTCGCGGCCGCTTCATAGTATTTCGCGGCGGAAGCGGCATCGACCGGGGCGCCTTCTCCCGCCTCGAACATCTTGGCCAGAAGGAATTGGGCATAGGGGTGGCCCCGGTTTGCCGCCGGCGTCAGCCAACGCCGCGCTTCTTCCAAATCCTGCGGAACCCCCTGCCCCAGCAAATATCGCGCTCCCAATCCAAATTGACCCTCGCGCTGCCCCTGGTCGGCCGCCTTTCTGTACCAGTCGACGGCCTGGGAATAGTCCAGTCGGCCGAGTTTTTTATCTACGAAGATGTCGCCTAACTCCACTGGCGCGGTGGCATCGCCCAGATCGGCGGCTTTTTTTAACCATACGATGGCATCATCGACATTGCTGCCATGCTCCGCGCGTAGGTCCCAACTTGCCAGTTCGAGCATCGCCGGAAGTAAACCCTGCTCCGCGGCTTTGGTGAGCCAAAGGGTGGCTTGGGCATCATCTTGCGGCACGACTTCGCCGCGGTGGTACAAAGCGGCGAGATTCAACTGGGCGGTGGCGTCGCCCGCCTCGGCGGCGCTGCGGAACCAAGTCTCCGCCGCCGCTGCGTTTTTTGGGATGCCATCGCCCGTCGAGTACATCAGCGCCAGGTTGGTGGCCGCGTCCTTCGACCCGTGTTGCGCCGCCTTGGTGTACCAGGAAACGGCCTGCTCTTTATCCGGCGGTATTCCGAAGCCCGACTGACAGAAGATTCCCATGGCTTCTTCCGCCGCGACAAAGCCACGGTTCGCGGCTCGCCGCAGCAGGCGCAGCGCTTCCGCATCATCCTGCTTGAGCAATGTGCCAGCATGGTAGGCGAGCGCCAGTGTGGTCTCAGACTCGGGATCGCCAGCTTGCGCCTTGCCTTCCAACGGCTCCAGATCGAAGACGGTTAAAGTTCGAGCTTTGTCGAGAAGCGCATAAGCGTGGGGCTGGAGGGTTGCCGTACGCGGAATCAGCGGAGGCGGCGACAGGCTTGGTATTAGCGGCCTGGCGGCCACCTCCGCAAACTTGGGCGCCGCTCGGTCTGTCCCGGGAACAACTGTCGGTGCGCTCGGCATCGGCGGCACCACCTCCGCAGACTTCGGCGCCGCTCGATCGTTTCCGAGAGCAACTGGCGGCACGCTTGGCATTGGCTGCACCACCTCAGCCGGCTTGGGTGTCACTCGATCGGTTCCAAGGAAAACCGGCGGCGCGCTTGGCATTGGCGGCACCACCTCCGCAGACTTCGGTGCCGCTCGATCGTTTCCAAGAACAACCGGCGGCGCGCTTGGCATCGGTGGCACCACCACCGCAGACTTCGGTGCCCTTCGATCGTTTCCAAGAACAACCGGCGGCGCGCTTGGCATCGGAGGCACCGCCACCGCAGATTTCGGTGCCGCTCGATCGGTGCCAAGGACAACCGGCGGCGCGCTTGGCATCGGTGGCACCACCTCCGCAGATTTCGGTGCCGCTCGATCGGTTCCAAGGACAACCGGCGGCGCGCTTGGCACTGGTGGCACGACCTCCGCGGATTTGGGGGCGAGTGGCTGGCTGTTCGCCGCAGGTTTGTTTGCTCCGCTCGCCACAGCAGAACGCCGGGATCCTCCGTTTGCGCCGAGCTCGATGACGAGGTTGTTTCCGCTGGAGCTGAGATTGACGACCAGCTTGTTTCCGGCACTCGCGCGCTCGCGACTAGGCGCGGACCTGAGTTCGACGACCACCCGTGCGATGGGGGACGCAACCCCGAGTGCGGCACTGCTCACAGCGCTGCTCACAGCAAGGACTGGCCCGCGGTTTACAACAAAGCGTTGACCGGGGCCAGCCACCTCACATCCGGGAAAATCGAATACCAGTCGGTCCGGATGCTCGAGCCTGCTCACCTCAGGTTGCACCAGCGCATTGAACGTGACCTCCACATCAACGCTGTCACCGTGTTCAGCAACAGATATCGCATTAATTATGGAAGGGGAATTGCGCGATCCGGGACCAGCGGTGTCTTGGGCAATAGCGGGGGGCGCAGCCAAGCCGGCCACAAGAAACATAAGCGATGCTGCTGACTCGATGCGCATGGCTGCGGTGGTTCCGCCCCTTTCGCGGCGCCGTGTCGGGCATTCCGCGTTCGTGATCTCAGCGGTGATGCACTCTAGCGTGTCATGCCGCGCACCGCCTAATCAAGTTCTCCTCGAAGTTTTCCCCCGAATGGAGGCGGAATTCCCTCTGGTGACACCTCAACTGATCAGTCCCTTATTCCTGGAACACTTTCAAGGTGCAACGCTTTGAAGGTCGGTTTTCGGTAGCAGGCGAGGCGGTCTCTGAGGGTGTATTTCGGATGGAGGCACTCTCTTCGGAGCGGAGGTAAAGCATCATCACAGTCTGTTGATGACGCCTTCTAGTCTCTCCGTTAAGGTCTCCGTGATCTCGTGGAGTTGAACAAGACTGCCTCTTTGAAATTTGACGTCGGTTCCTCTCAAATCATCGACGAGAGCTTGGCAAAGCTGGTGGGCGGCCCGAACACGTTCGCCCGCTAACAACGAGAGCACGCTGGTTGAGTCCTGATCGGTCTCCTTGCGGACGACATACTGCTGGGCAGCCCATGCGGTATTCCTGACTCGATTCAAAGCCTCCCGGAAGTCCGCCAGAACATCAGGGTCTACATCGCTGGAGAGCAACAACTTGTGTAGCCCCTGAAGCTCGGATATTCCCTTTTCTAAGCGCGAGCGGACGGTGCGCCGAACGGTGCGACCATTTGTTGATTCGGACATCACGCTGACCTCACAATGGAAACTGACCTGAGGAACACCTCTCCTCACAAGTCACGTACGACGATTCCAGCCCTCACAATAGCAGACTAGACTCCACAAAAGCCGTTACGAAGGTGCAAGGCGGCAACAGAAAAATTCGTGACCGACCAGGTCGGAGTTTGTCGGTTCGAAGAGCTGCGTAACGACCTATTCCATTTCAAACGCCAGCCACTGCAATCCGCCTCCCCGCTCCACCTGCAGTACGGCCGGGTCGTGTGGCTTGATCTCCCTCAAAGCCGCGCGCAGAGAGCTCAAAGAGTCGATCGATGTCTGATTCACGCTATGGATAACATCTCCAGTTTCCAGGCCGGTCGCAGAACTCATGAAATCCGCTACTCGTGCCACGACGACGACGCCGGAGGCAATTCTCAGCGTGCCCAACATGGAACGCAACTGATCGTCCAGGGTAAGAGCCAGTATCCCCAGCCGCGAAACCACGTTTTCGCGTGATTTAGCCAGATCAGGCAGAGCGTCCAAGGGATCTTTCATCTCCAGCGCCGCAATGAAAAGTGTTTTCCGTTCGGTCCCGCGGAGGACTTCGAGCTTAAGCACTTCATCCAATGGATGAAGATAGAGAGCGCCGGTGAAGGCCGGCAACGTACCGATGAGGCGGCCATCAGCTCTTAATACAATGTCGCCAATCTTCAGGCCAGCTGCTTCAGCGGAACCTCCCGGCGTCACATCGTCGATCACGACCCCCCAGTTTTGCGACAGTCCCAATCCCTTGGCCAGGCTGTCAGTGATCGTTTGAGCATCCGCCTTGACCTCGATGCGATGCACGTGACCATACTTGCGCAGGCTCTCATATACGAACCGCACGATTCGCGCCGGAATGGCAAACCCGAGCCCCTCGCTCCCACCCGCTGAAGAGAAAATGAAAGTGTTGATCCCTACTACGTAGCCCTCCGTATCAACCAACGGGCCGCCGCTATTGCCTGGGTTGATGGGAGCGTCGGTTTGAATGTAAACCATGGGACGGCTCGGATCTGCCTGCCGCGCAACGGAACTCACGACGCCCATGGTCACCGAGTTCTCCAATCCCTCGGGACTGCCCATGGCAAACACCAATTGCCCTTGGTGTACCGGCCTGCGGCTGCCCAGCGAAAGTGTGGGCAAGCCAGTCTGATCGACCTTGAGCAAGGCAAGGTCAGTCTCCCGGTGGAGGCCGACGAGCCGCGCTTCAACAATCCGCTGCTTGCCCACCGGTATCATCCGGTCGGGATAATCCACCGCCGGCGAGGGCAGAGCCACGTGGATGCGCTGCGCACCCTCGACCACGTGGGCATTGGTCATGATGTAGCCGTCCGGGTCCACGATCACTCCGGAACCAATCGCCTTCTCGCGGGTTATGAGCGCCGTTTGGCCGCGATTATTCTCTTCCAAAGCCCCATAGCCGGTGACCACAATTTGAACCACCGCCGGAGAAATCCTGGCGGCAAGCTGCTCGATCGCGGAATTGAGCTGCTGCAGCACAGCCGGCGCTTCTGCCGGCCGGGTTCCGATCGCCTTCGCTTTGTCCATGTCAGGTTTCGCCGTCTCACCGCCGGAGACGCCCGGGGCTTGCGCCGCCACTTCTTGACCAAAGCTTGGCGCTGCCAACCACAGCCAGCAAAGCGCCGCAGCAAGAGTAAAAAGCGAAATGCGAAATCGATCTCTCGAACCGCAAGGTGCGAAGAGCATGGCCACACACTCCTTGGGAAACACGTCTACCGTGTTAAGACTCAGACAACGATTATGCCGGAAGAGTGGTTTCTCTGTGTGTCCGTCACGGAATTACGTCGCGGGCGATTGCTCTTTACTTGGCGCTGTGCGGCGGTCGCAAGGTGTGGAGTGGAAGGGGCGCTTGGTGTACCAAGAAACAGCGTATCAGGAAACAGTTTGTGCTTTATCCGGCAGTATCCCGAAGCCGACTGACAGGGGGGTAAAAAGGTAAAGGCTGTGACATTGGTTGTGCTCTAGCCGCCAGCTCCTGCGAGGGAGCTAAACAGCGTGGAGGCACGTACCGTCACAGCCCTTGATGCGATCACCGCTTTCGCGGTCCCAAACCCCAACTGCCCCTCGCAGAGCCGTCGGTTTTTTCAGGTCTGGCTGCCCTGTCGGGTTGCCCCGCCGGGCTGATCACTCAGCTTACTTCGGACTGGCAAAATTTTATTTAAGCCAACCCTTTCAGCCGTCGACGGGAGCAACCATAGAGATTTGCCGGAAAATTGTCAATGCCCCTTTTTGGTGCAATTGACCGCCTGCGATGGATCAAAAACCAGAAACGCAACCCATTGAATTATTGTTGTTTAATGAATGGGAGATTAAATTCTTCCCATTTTTCCACAGTAACATTCACAGGTCCCCAAAGGCGTAAACGGCCAGAAATAACCTTGACCATCTGATTGGTGACGCGGCGGCTCCAGGGACGCGCGGCGTTTGCGACACAACTCCGCTCCGATCTTTGCGAATGGTGCGGTCATGACTATGATCCTCGCGTCAGTTTTACTTCCCGCAAGAAATCATAGACCGCGGAGGGCGGCAGAGTTTTGAGCGCGCTTCTATGATGTTTCCGGAACGCGGTCACGAGACTGGGGGCATACTTCATTCTGACGCGGTCGCAATTTGCCTTGAGCACCTTGCGCAAGGTCGCGTCATTTGCCAAATTCGGTCGCCCATATTTGATCCGGATCGGCCATCGTCGCAACACCTCTGGCGGAAGATGCGCCAACGACGACGGGTTTGCAGACGCCATCACCGTGACGTTGTCATAAAATCTCTTCATGCCTTGCGTCCCAATCTTGAAATTCTCATAGTGACGCGGGTCAAAGGTCATGTCATCAATGTAGAGCACGGTCCTCCATGGTCCCTCGGCCATGCGTTGTGCATACTCCCTAAGCTGACCGAGATGGTCCGAAGAGATCAGGACCAGCTTCAAACCATCGATCTCACGAACCAGCGCCTGGAGCGACAGTGTCTTGCCCACACCACCCTCACCTTCGAGGAGAGTGAACGGCATATGCCCCCCTTTAACGAACGCGGTGAGCAGTGTCCGAAGTCGAGCCACATTCTTCTCCTGATCGACGACTTGATCGCTCTTCGCTTCCTCAATCTCAACGGGTTGAAGTTCACCCTGCGCTCCGGCTTCAAAAACCTCGTACTTGGTAAGCGGGTCCTGGTTCCGCTGATGCATGAACGCCACCACATGGCCGAGTTCAGCGGTCCAGTCCGGCGAGGCAGCAAGTCGCCGGTACAGCTCAGTTTCGGCGCTTCCGTCAGCGTCGCGGAGAGTCAGGATATGTGCTCGCTGTGCGTCTTCGAGATCGGCCATCTCTCGCATCTCACCGATGAAATCCGACCCCACACCGCCGTCGGTGCGGGCAATCCGCCGAGGCGGAACCCCTCCATAGGTAGGCACCCGAATAGGATGCTGGGAGAGCGCCTCGTGCATCTCGACCAGCAAGGCGTGGTAATTCCTGAAGATCCCTTCGACATCAGTCTGGTATATCCGCTGGAGCGACCGCAAAAAGTCTTCCGCATACGCGTTTATCTCCACGCCCGCGCGCTCCAGCGACTCTTTCGAGAGAAAGGGATGCTTCACAAGTACACAGCTGGCCAGTTGCCGGAGAAAAATATCTTGATAAGACGACCGCACGACCAGCGGCGTCTTCCCCGTGTAGGTGAAGATCAGGACCTGTTGTTGTTCGAGATAAAGGCTAATCGCATCCGCCGCCAGCTGGAATTCACGTTTCCCGTCACCCAGCACGACTCTGAACGCGGGCTCAACCTTCTCGTACAACCGCTCCAGCGCGGGCACGCTCCGATTGTCCTGAGCGTCCACAAGGCTTCTCGACAGAGACTTCAATTCGTCCTCCAGGCGCAACATCGCCCTCGAGAACGGAATCGGGTCAAGCCCTTTGTGGTTCCAGGCTACCGGGCTATACGTGATGATGTTATTAAGCGAAAGAGTAAACTTCCAGGTATCCCGCAGGAGATCGTTTGTGCGGGTGCCAAAGCCGCCAAGGACGTCTGCCAAATCCCTCATAGAGATCGCCCTCTATCTCCAATTGTACTCGCGGACAGTCCGGTGATCTTCTGTCACTGACAGAATTTCTATAGAGTTTTCAGGGCACGTTCTCTATTTTGCGTCACGGAGCAAATATGGCGAGAAGAACGGCAAGGCCGGAAAATGGCCTTCGGCCTTCTTTTCGCGCTCACTCTTGCTCCGGCAAGAATGAAGACGCGGTCAGTGGAGGAAACTGTGAGCATGGGAGAATAACAGTCAATTCAACGGCCTTCTCTCACGGTCCGGGCAGCGGCTTGGTTCACGTCCTCGCGGGTAGTTTTCTTTTTCTCAATATCGTCTGGATGGCGATCTGCCTTTTTCTCCAGCTGTTCAGTCTGCCGCTGTAATCTGTCGACCTTGGTGCGTTTCTTTGCCATATCCACAGCTTGACACAAACCTGATGCCACCGCGAGATTTTGCACTCCACCACTACCATCGATCGTCTCCGATTGTCACCACTGAGCCTAGTCCGGCCATTTTTTAGCTAAACATCCTTCAGTTGGTTCTCATCCATCCCGAAATAGTGGCCCAGTTCATGGATGACCGTAAGGCGTATTTGTTCGCGGACTTCGGCCTCGCTCGAGCACACCGCTTCAATATTCTTCTGATAAAGCACGATATGATCGGGCCCCGTCGGCAGGTCAAATATGCTCTTCTTGGTCGTGGGCACGCCATGGAAGATACCCAGAACCAGCCGCCTTTGCTGCCCCGAACGCAGTACAGAAGATGGCTCGTTCGGCGGCATATCCTCAACCAGAACAGCGACGTTACGAATGCGACTGCGAAATTCTTGGGGGAGCGAGTCGAGCGCCTCCTCGACGATCGCGACGAAATGTTCGCGCTTCATCCTTCACCCACTGAAAATAAATCGCCGTTGTCAACTGCATCGAACTGGTAACCCGGCAATGAATGCCCGCTCATCACTGTGCGCTCATCATGGTGAATGATCCACATGGTGAATGATCCACCCTGCGGCAACCGGCGTAGCTACAATGGACGCCTGACCAGCATTGCAGATTGGCTCAGGAGCCGCGACCGTGATGAAAGATCTACCTCTGGCGAAAGTCTATCAGTTGCTCGAACCGGGTCCGGTGGTGCTGCTGACCACCGCCCGCAAGGGCCGCGCCAACGTCATGACGATGTCCTGGCATATGATGGTCGAGTTTGAGCCGCCTCTGGTTGCCTGTGTCGTCAGCAGCGCCAATCACAGCTTTGCCGCATTGCGGGCGACGAAAGAGTGTGTGATCGCCCTTCCGGCGCTGGAACTGGCGCCCAAAGTCGTGGAAGTCGGCAACTGCTCGGGCCGGGACGTGGAGAAGTTCGAGAGATTCGGCCTGACGCCGGCGCCAGCCGAGCGCGTGGCGCCGCCTCTGGTGGCCGAGTGTTTCGCCAATCTCGAATGCAAGGTGGCCGATACCCGTCTTGTCGACAAATACAATCTTTTCATCCTTGAAGTGCTCAAGGCCTGGATCGATCCCGCACAAAAGAATCCGAAGACCATCCACCATCACGGATACGGCAGATTCGCTGTGGATGGCGAGATGATCAAGCTGAAGTCGAGAATGCGATAACTGAGCACGCGAAAGAAAACATTTGCCCTCTGACTTTGACAAATCGCAGCCCCCCGCGCAATAATTACGACTGATAGTCGTCTATGAGTGATGGTCGATAATGGCTAACAGTCATGCATCTCACTCTGTCGCTCTAATTCAGGCTCTCGCTTCCGAGAACCTTCCTCACTTGCAAGGCATGGGACGCCGCCAGCGACGTGCCGCCGAAACCCGTGTGCGCCTCTTCCGTTGCGCGCTTCAGCTTTTTGCCGAGCGCGGTTTTCCCAACGTCACGGTGGAAGACATCACCGAAGCCGCGGATGTGGGCAAGGGGACCTTCTTCAACTATTTCGAGAGCAAGGATCACGTGCTCGGTGTGATGGCCGAAATTCAGCTGGGCAAGGTACGAGAAGCCGTGACGCTGGCCAAATCCGGCAAACAGACCATTCATTCGGTGTTGCATCGTCTGTTCCTTCGCGTCGCCGAAGAACCCGGCCGCAGTCCCGACCTCGCCCGTGCCCTGATCTCTTCCTTTCTCGCCAGCAAGGCCGTTCGTGGCCTTATCGACCGCAATTTCTCCGAAGGACGCAAGATGATCGCCCGGATTGTGGCCGCGGGGCAAAAGCGCGGAGAGATCGACCCTCGCTTGAAGAAAAAGAAGGTTGCGCTTCAGCTCCAGCAGGCGTTCATGGGAACGCTCCTGCTTTGGTCGCTGCAGGGCCGGCCTGCGCTCGCAACTTGGGTCGAAGAAAGCTTTCAACATTTTTGGAGGGCAATCGCCATCTCCAGTCATGAGCAAAAGCGATGAAATGCAATTTCCGTTCTCTCGTCATCCTGTCGCTGGCAAGCCTGATCTGCGGTGCAATCGGCGCAGCCCAGGAACCAGCGCCCTACCGCCTGACGTTACGCGATGCTATTCAGAAGGCGCTGCAGGCCAACCTCAACGTGCTTGTCGCCGACACCCGGGTCGAGGAAGCCGAGGGCACTCGCATACGCCGCTTATCGGCCGCGCTGCTTCCGCAGGTGCGCGCGCAAAGCTACGCCAACTATCAGAACCGCTCCCTGAGCGCTTTCGGAATCTCGCTTCCTGGCGTCCCCGCGGTGGTTGGACCGTTTTCCAATTACGATTTTCGCTTCTATGCGCAGCAAAACATCGTCGATCTTCAGAGTTATCGCGGATGGAAAGCCAGCGAGCGGGCACTTGACGCCAGCAAAATGGATTACCAGGATGCGCGCGATCTCATCATCCGTGCCGTTGCCAGCCTCTATCTCAACGCCCAGTCTGCCGCGGCGCGTGTCGCTGCTGCCCAATCCCGGGTGACCGATTCGGATGTTTTGTACAAGCTCGCGAAAGACAAGCACGACGCTGGGACCGCAACCGGCGTGGACGTGTTGCGCTCGCAGGTACAGCTCGCGAATGACAAACAGGCTTTGCTGGTCGCGCAAAACCAGTACAAACAATCGTTGCTCTCCCTCGCGCGCAACCTGGGCATGAAACCAAGTACGCCTTTGGAACTCGCCGAGCCGCTCCGGTATCAGCCTATAGCCCAGCTGCAGGCTGAGAGCCTTGTGCCCTCGGCAGTCCTCGCGCGCCCCGATTATCTGTCGCTTGCCAGCCAGCGCCAGGGATTGGTCGAGCAGCAACGCGCCAGCCGTGCCCGCTACTATCCGAAATTAAGCATCAACGGGAACTATGGCGAACTTGGCCGCAGCATTGGAAGCGTGCAGGGCATCGGCATGATTCAAGGCCAGATCGACTTTACCGTGTTCGATCGCGATCGCAGCGGCGAAGCCCAGGAACTTGCCAGCCGCGTCAAACGAATCGACGATCAAATCGCCGACTTGCGCCGCGGCATCGAAGAGGAGATTCACGAGGCGCTGCTGAATCTCGATTCCGCGGCCGAACAGGTCGCCGTTGCCAAAGAAGGGCAGGATCTCGCGCTGCGTGAACTCGAACTCACGCAAGATCGTTTTCAGTCGGGTACAACCAATAACGTTGAGGTGGTCACTGCCCAAGACGAACTCGCCCGCGCGCAGGAGAACTACATTCTTGCCGTCTCCAGCCACGCGGACGCGAAGTTCGCGCTGGCGCGAGCCGTGGGCGATACGGAGAACAACATTGGACAGTATCTGGGCAATCCTTAAGCGATTTGTCGGCCGGGCTGTGAGCTATGTTTATGCGAGCTAGGTTCATGCGATCCATGCTTATGCAAGCAATGTTCGCGCCCGCGAGGCTTGAATTATGAAGCGACGTATACCTCTTCTCATCCTGCTGGCGGCGGCGATCGCCGCCGGTGTGTATCTTTATCCGCGTCTCACCAAGAAATCAGAGCCCGAGAATCGGCTCACGCTCTCTGGCAATATCGAAGCGCACGAGAGCCTGGTGAGCTTCAAGGTGCAGGGACGCATTGTCGACTTGCCGGTCGAGGAAGGCCAATCGGTTGAGCAAGGCATATTGCTCGCGCAACTGGATGACGCCGATTACAAGCAGAAGGTCCAGATCGACGAGGCCAATGTTCACGTGCGCGAATCCAACCTCGCGCTCACGCTCGCTGGAACCCGCGAGCAGGAAGTAAAGGCGTCGCAGCAAACCATGCTCGATGCACAAGCCGATCTGCAAGAGAAGCAGCTCGACTACGATCGCGCCCAGCGTCTCTTCAGCAAAGATGAGGTCTCCGCGCAGGACCGCGACCTCGCGAATACCGCGCTGAAGCGTGCCGAGGCGACTTTCCGGGCAGCGCAGCAGCGTTTTAACGAAGCCGTCGAAGGCAGCCGCAAAGAAGATATCGTAATCGCTCGCGCCAACCTCAGGGAAGCCCATGCCAATCGGGGCCTATCACGAGTTAACTTGGAGTACACAACCCTCCGCGCCCCCTTTGCCGGTGTGATCACCGTGCGCCAGGCTGAACTCGGAGAAGTAGTCGTTCCCGGCACGCCGGTGGTCACGCTCGCCGACCTCGATCACATCTGGTTGCGCGCGTATGTTGCCGAGACCGATCTGGGCCGCATCCGTTGGGGCCAGGAAGCAACCATCGCCACCGATACCTATCCCGGCAAGCAGTATCGCGGACGTGTCTCATTCATCTCCTCGACCGCCGAATTCACACCCAAAAGCGTTCAAACCTACAAGGAACGTGTCACCCTCGTCTATCGCATCAAGATCGATATCGATAATCCCAATCACGAACTCAAACCCGGCATGCCCGCGGACGCTCGCATCGATCTCGCCGCGGCCAACTCAAACGCGCGCTCCGAGAAAGCGGCGCCGGAGAAGTAATGACGGACCAGCCCCAATCCGCGATCGTCGCCGAGGGACTCACCAAGAGTTTTCCCAACGTGCGCGCTGTCGATCACCTGAGCTTCGACGTGCACGCCGGCGAAATCTTTGGCCTGGTAGGTCCTGACGGTGCCGGGAAAACGACAACGCTCCGCATGCTCGCCGGCATCATGCCGCCCGATGAAGGGACAGCCCGTGTCGCGGGCTGTGATGTCGTTCACGATCCCGAAGGCGCTAAGCACCACCTCAGCTACATGCCGCAGCGCTTTGGACTTTATGAAGACCTCACCGTCGATGAAAACATTCGCTTCTACGCCGACCTGTTCGGAGTGAAAAAAGCTGAGCGCGAAGATTGTGCCACACAACTGTTACAGGCAGCCGGTATGAGCGAATTCCGCAAGCGTCTCGCCGGGAAGCTTTCCGGCGGCATGAAGCAAAAGCTAGGCCTGGTCTGCGCCCTCACTCACCGTCCCAAGGTGATCCTGCTGGACGAACCGACCACGGGTGTCGATCCCGTCTCGCGCCGCGACTTCTGGCGCATACTTTATGAACTAGCCGCGGAAGGTGTGGCGATCCTCACGTCCACCGCCTACCTCGACGAAGCTGAGCGCTGTCATCGCGTCGCCTTACTCCATCAGGGCAAGTTGCTCTTCTGCGACACGCCTGCAAATCTCAAGGCCAAGTTGGGCAAAGGCGTCTTGTCTGTCACCTCGTCCGAGCCACGTAGATTGCGCGATCAACTCGAGCACGCGATTGGAATCTCCAGTCTCGTGCTGACCGGCGACGGCCTGCACATCGTGGTTGACGATGCCGCCCGTCGCATCCCCGAATTCGAGGCCCGGCTGAATAACGCGCACGTACCATTCAACGCGATTCAACAAGTCACGCCCACGATTGAGGACCTTTTCGTCGATGCGGTCGGCAGTGGAGCGTCATTCCATGCATCGTGAACCCATGCTTGAGGACAACAATTCTGTTGTGATTGAGAACCTGGTCAAGCAGTTCGGTGACTTTGTTGCCGTCGATCGCATCAATCTCAAAATCCGCAAAGGCGAGGTGTTTGGCTTTCTCGGACCGAACGGCGCCGGCAAGTCCACTACCATCCGCATGCTCTGCGGTCTGCTGACGCCCACATCCGGCCGCGCGCAGGTTGCAGGCTATGACGTCGGCCGTCAACCCGAATCCGTTCGCCAGAACATCGGTTACATGTCGCAGAAGTTTTCTCTCTACAACGATCTCAAGGTGATCGAAAACATACGCCTGTTCGCTGGCCTCTACAGCGTGCCTGCAAACCAGCTCAAGGAACGGATCGAATGGGCACTGGAGATGGCGAACCTCAAAGGCCAGGAGAATCTGATTACCGGAACGCTTCCGGGAGGGTGGAAACAACGCCTCGCCCTGGGCTGCGCGGTGTTGCACAAACCGCCCGTCATCTTTCTGGATGAGCCCACTTCCGGTGTCGATCCCATCTCGCGCCGCCAGTTCTGGGACCTTATTCACCACATGGCAGAGGAGGGCGTGACCGTCTTCGTGACCACGCATTACATGGAAGAAGCGGAATATTGCAACCGTCTTGCGCTGATCTTTCGCGGAGAGATCGTCGCCCTCGGCACGCCTTCAGAGCTAAAGCAGAAATCGATGAAAGGCGAACTGCTTCTGGTCGAGTGCGAGCCGCTGGGCCAGGCAGTAGAAGTCCTGCAGTCCGCTCCGGACGTGATCGATGCCGCGGTCTTCGGTAACGCTCTGCACCTGGTCGTGCGTGATGCTACGGCTGCGGTCCCACAGGTTCAGAAGTATTTGTCGGATCACCGCATCACGGTGGGCCGTATCGAGAAGATACGTCCCAGCCTGGAAGACGTTTTCGTCTCTCTTACCACGGCGCGCGATTCGGGAAAGGAACGGACAGCATGAGCTTCACTCGCTTCCTGGCCGTGGCTCGGAAAGAGGTCGTCCAGATCCTCCGCGACTCGCGCAGTCTGATCATTGTCGTGATTATGCCGCCGATTCTGGTGCTGCTGTTTGGTTACGGTGTCAATCTCGATCTCAAGGGCCTGCCCGTTTACGTGTACGACCGCGACGGCAGCCAGCAAAGCCAGGATCTCCTGAAGCGCTTCCAGGCCAGCGCGTACTTCGACGTTGGGCGGGTTGTGAACGACTATCCTGCGCTCGCCCGATCGCTCGATGACGGTCACGCCAAAATGGGGATTGTTGTCCCGTGGGATTTCTCTCAGCGCCTGCGCGACGGCCGCCCTGCCCAAATTCAGGCGCTGGTCGACGGCACTGATGACAACACCGCCAATGTCCTCATCGGCTATGCCCAAGCCGTGGTTCAGGGCTATTCGTCGGACATCCAACTCGCCTGGCTTCGCAGCCGTGGCCAACTCGTCCAGCCCGCTCCCGTCAGTGTTGAAACCCGTACCTGGTACAACGAGGATCTCGAGAGCAGCGCATTCATCGTTCCCGGCGTGCTTGCCCTCGTCATGTCGGTGATCGGAGCGTTCCTCACCTCGCTCACCATCGCGCGCGAATGGGAACGCGGCACCATGGAGCAGTTGATTTCAACTCCGGTTACGCCGGTAGAGATCATGCTGGGCAAGCTCCTGCCCTATTTCGCCATCGGAATGTTCGACGTCATCGTCTGCGCCCTGATCGCCATCTATTGGTTCCACGTCCCCTTCCGAGGTTCTTTTGTAACTCTGCTCGTCAGCTCCGCCATGTTTCTGGTGGTCGTGCTTTCGCTCGGATTCTTTATCTCCGTGATCGCAAANNGTCTCGGTGCTGAAGAAAATCTTCCTCAAGGGAACGCCCACGGCTCTCCTCTATCCCGACCTGGTTCCCCTGTCTGTGTTCACAATCGTGCTGGCACTTCTCGCCACCCGTGCATTCCACAAGCGGTTGGCGTAAAGGAGAGGAAAAACGATGCTGGCGCGCCTTAAGCAGATGTTGATCAAAGAGTTCATCCAGGTCTTCCGCGACAAACGCACCCGCTTCGTGCTCTTCGGCCCGCCGATTATCCAGATGCTGGTCTTCGGATACGCGGCGACCTTCGAGATTCATCACGTCCCAACCGTGGTGCTCGATCTCGACCATAGCCAGGAGAGCCGTGAACTGATCTCCCGTTTTTCCTCCAGCCCCTATTTCGACGTGCAACGCCAACTGACCGACTACCGCCAGATCGGCGATCTCATCGATCAAGGCAAGGCTACGGTCGGTCTGGAGATCAATGCCGGCTTCGCCCAGAATCTGCGCAAGGGCCAGACCGCGCCCCTGCAAGTGATTGTCGATGCGACCAATTCGAACAGCGCCCTGATCGCCTCCGGCTACATCACGCAGATCGCACTCGGCTTTGCTCAGGACTACCAGAAAGACCGTATCTACCGCATCTCACCGCAAATGGTGGAGGAAATGCCCTCTGTACAGCTCGAGCAGCGGCCGTGGTACAACCCCGACCTCAGGAGCCGCTGGTTTTTCGTGCCCGGAATTATCGGCAGTCTTACCCTCGTGCTCGTGGTTACTCTGACGGCCTTTGCCGTGGTTCGCGAACGCGAGATCGGCACTCTCGAGCAGATCATGGTGACGCCCATCCGCCCGGCCGAATTTATCCTCGGCAAGACACTACCCTTCTTTCTGATTGGCCTCTTTGATGTTTCGCTGATTGCCACGGTAGGAACGATGTGGTTCCAGGTTCCATTTCGCGGTCACATCCTCGTTTTGTTCGCAGGCGCGATTCTTTTTCTGCTCTGCATGTTGGGCGCGGGCTTGCTGATCTCGACCGTCTCGTCCACCCAGCAACAAGCG
Source organism: Acidobacteriaceae bacterium (assembly GCA_003138955.1). GTDB lineage: Bacteria > Acidobacteriota > Terriglobia > Terriglobales > Acidobacteriaceae > Acidiflorens. Next base: position 17,813 of record PLHP01000182.1, read on the forward strand.
ATGGTGACCGCCTTCTTCTTTATTATGCCCGCCATAACTTTCTCCGGCTTCGGATTCCCCATCAGCACCATGCCGCAGTGGCTGCAATATCTAACCTATCTCAGCCCGCTACGTTATTTTCTAGTCGTGCTTCGCGGCACCTATCTGAAAGGTGTGGGCATGGAGATTCTCTGGCCCCAAATGCTCGCGATGGCCGCCTTGGGAATCAGTCTGCTCACCATCGCTGTCCTGCGCTTCCACAAAGCGCTCGACTGAGCCTGTCACCCCAGCCTTCGTCCCAGAGCACGCAATACGAAGCGTATCCGATCCGGCCAAGGCAAACGGCCCAGATTTGTGCGCACCACACCGCGTGTGAAGTAGGTCTTCTCGGAATAGTCGATTGCCACCTCGACGACGATAGGACGACCGGACCCAGTGACTGTGAGCGCCTGTTTGAGAATCGCCTCCGCATCGCTGTTACGACGCAACGCCAGGTACTCTACGCCAACACCCCGGCAAATGGCGGCCAAGTCATAGTCGGGAAGCTCAGTGCACGTCTTCTGTCCCAGCGCGAGTTGCTGAAACTGCGCAATCTGCGCTAACTCGCGGTCGCGCAACACCAACACCATGACGGGCAGATTGAGCTGCCGCGCCGTGAGCAATTCCAACCCTGTCATCAGGAATGCACCATCGCCCGCCAGGCAAATCACTTGCCGATCGGGACAGGCGAGTGCAGCTCCGAGAGCGGCAGGCACCGCGTAACCCATGCACGAATAGTCAACCGGTGCCAGGAACGAACGCGGATGCGCCAGCCGTAAGCACTCCATAGCCAGGAAGGTTCCGTTGCCGCTGTCAGTGGTATAAATCGCGTCGTTCCCAACCAACCGTTGAACTGTTTCCAAAAGGTGAGGTGGATACACTCCTTCGGACTTATCAGGCGTTGGCGTTTTCCATCCTTCCCTGACCTCTTCGTGTCCGGAGCGTATTTCGCGTCGCAATGATTCATCAACGGAGCGTGCCGTCAGATGAGGAAGCACTGCGCCGACAAAACTTGCGGCATCCGAAACCACGGGCAGATCCGCGGGGTAGTTCTTTCCCAAGACCGAAGGATCTATATCCACGTGGATGAGTTTGCCGGGTGGCGTCATGCCATAACTTCCCGTGCCCACCTCAGAGAAGCGGCAACCGATCGCCAAAGTAAGATCGCAGGAGGCTGCGATCTTGCGCACGAACGAAGGCGCGGCCGTGCCAAATCCACACCACAACCAAAGGGGATGCGTCTCGTCGAAAACGCCTTTGCCCGAGATGGTGGTCGCAACCGGAGCATTCAGTCGCTCGGCCAAAGCGACGAGATCGGCGCTGGCCTCGATGGCCCCAAGCCCGAGGTAGAGCAGAGGCCGGCGACTGGCTTCGATCCATTGGCGAGCCTGCTCGACCTGTTCCCCTTGGCGCGTTAGAGCTCGCGCCGGCTTTAGATCGGGCAACTCCAGATCAGTATCATGACGGAAGATGTAGTGCTCGGCGGGAATCTCGATCAACACCGGCCCGGCCGGGGGACGGCGCGCGATTTGGCAAGCGCGGCGGACGGTCGCGTAGATTTCCGACCCAGTCTCCGCGCGTAACTGGACCTTGGTCACGGGTCGCGCGATGGCGAGTTGGTCCACGTCGTGGAGTTGGAACGCCCGCCCCGTGTCGCGCCGGATCCCACAAGCCAGCACGAGCATGGGGATTCCATCGAGATAAGCTTCGGCAATTCCCGAGAGCGCGTGCGTCAGTCCTGCTCCAGGAACTACGTTCACCGCCGCAAGCCGCCCGGAAGCGCGCGCGACTCCATCGGCCATGAAAGAAGCGCTCTGTTCATCGGTGACGAGGACTGGGCGCGCGCTCATGGAACGGGCAAGAGAATCGTAGAGTTCGATGTTGTGTGTGCCCGGAATGCCAAAAGTGAAACCCACACCTTCATCTTCGAGCGCGCGCACAACGATGTCACCACCCGTCATCTTGCTCATAACATCAGCTCATAACGTCTGCTCACTGGTACCGTGACCTGTGATCTCTACTACTGAGTCGGCCGATGCGTTATGACTGTAGCGCCGCCGTCCCGGCGGCTGTCCGGCGGGCATCCCTGCCCGCCGCGCCGAGGGCGCGACGCCCTCGGGACAGCCGGCAAGATGCCGGCGCTACAATTCACCAGCCTGCGGTAAATATCTCGCGGTCACGTACTAGCGTCGGCTCATAGCATCTTGCTCATAGCAGCGCATTCATATTCTTGCGGACCGTCTCCGCCACACGGTCAGCCAGCGCCATGATGGTCAAGTAAGGATTAATTTCGAGCGAATTCGGAAACAGGCTCGAATCGGCCACATACAGCCACGGAACTCCATGCACCCGGCCATAAGAATCGGTCACCGAATCCTCGGGACCGCTTCCCATCGCGCAACCTCCCTGCAAATGCGCGGACGAGATGGAAAGCTTCCCGGGTCTAAAGTCCGGATTTTCCGCAATCCGGTCAAGCTGTTCCGCGTCCGCGCGTTCGATTGTCGGAGAGTGTGCAACCGGCACATGCGCCCGCACGGCCCCGGCTGCGAAAGAGATCTTCGCCGACGTAATCGCGCCCCGCACCAGGCCGTGAATCACCTCCGGCGTAAAGCGGTATTGAACCACCGCGCGCCCATCACCATCTACCGTCACGCGATTGTGGTCGTCCACCTCATCGCACGCCAGCACCAGGATCATCTGCAGTCGCGGAAAAACCCGCATAAATCGACTGTGTTCCTCGCCGAAGCCAACCATCGCCTTGGCGGTGGTGAACGGGAAGTACATGCAGGTCTCGAGCAGGAAATGATCGCTCTCGGCGAACTGGTCCAGGTAGAAACTCTTGGGGTGACCGACAGAGTTGGTGATCGGCCGGTCATGTTCGGCGACCATGATAAAAGCAGGGTGACAGGTAAACCCGCGTCCCAATCGCGGCAGCCTGCGGCCAAATCCAGACCGCAGCAGCAGCGCCGGAGAATTCACCGCACCGGCGCAAACCACCACGACCTTGGCGTCGATCTCGTAGTCGCCCGGTTCCCACGTTGAGGGCTCGCCTTTATTGCCTTCCCGTTTCTCGCTGACCCTTACGAAGATCTTCTTGTCTTCGATCCGCTCCACGTCGCAGCGCGTCACCACTTCCACTCCGTTATGTTCCGCGCGCGGCAACTGCACTCGATTAGTACCTTGTTTCGCCTGGTTCGGACAGCCCAGATTGCACAGGCTCGATCCCCTGCAACCTTTCAGGTTTACCGGAAACTGCTGCACGCGATAGCTAAGCCGCCGGCATCCCTCGACGAACAGACGGTTGTTCTCGTTGAGAAGCGACTCCTCCAGTAGGTGGACATTGTTTTCCGCCACATACTTTCGCGCGCGTTGTTCAACGTCGGCAAATGTCAGCCCCGGCACATTCCAGCGCCGCAGGACTCGTTCAGGGGGAAGTAGCGATGTGCCCGTATAGACGACCGTCGATCCGCCATACGCGCTTCCGAACGCCAATGTCATGGTTTGCTCGGCGGTCAGGAACCCTCCACCGTCCTCGTAGAGCGCCGTCGCCATCTCCACTTCGCGGCCGTTAAATTCCTCATCGCGAAGTTTCGGACCCTTCTCAAGGACGGCGATGCGCAAGCCGTCGCGGCAAAGCGGCGACAACTCCTGAGCCACCGTCCCTCCGCCGGCGCCGGAGCCGATGATCACGATGTCATAGCTGCGGCGAGCAAGGCTGCGGCGCTTCATCTTCGCACCGCCTCCCAACCCCGTGGATCGGGACGATAGCCAATTGCGTGTGCGCCTTCCGGCCGTCCGTAATAACCCAGAAATGCAAGGGTACGCAGCCCCCAGAATCCGCAGCGGATGCGTTCTACCGGGTGATTCTGCAAGTAACGGAGGACGCGGCCGCGTTGCTCTTCCCCCAACGCAGTAAAAGTGCGGCCATAGCGCAAGACTGGCAGCCACTCGATCGCAAGCAGGAAGAATCGCAACTGTCCCCGCAAAGCTGGCGGTCGAATCTCGAGTGCATCTTCCACCAGTGCTTCCAACGCAAGCCAGCCTGTCTCGTCCAGTTGTTTCGCCTCGGGCACAACCGTCGCCACGACTGCCCGAAATACCACGCGCACCGGGGCCAGCACCGAACGCGACGACTCTTTCGCAGCAGCACCTAGCATGCTCTCCTCGCCATGCTGAGTGTAATTGACGGCACAGGTCGACAGAAGGCGCGACGAGTGCGTGCCGACAATTTTTTGGCGAAATAGTCTGCGGGGTGGTGAGCTTGACGATCCTTTTCGCCGGCCGGCTTACGGAACGGAGGGTATCTCTAGCTGTTGTGAACCCAATCTGCAAGGTTCAGACAGCTCCCAACCAGTCCTGCAAAGACACTTTGCAGCAGCGTGATCTATGTCACTGTCTCCTGTGATGACGATCACAGAGCCCTGGAGGCAAATGAATAGTTCATTTAAATTCAATGACTTGCAACTGCACCACTTTACATGCAAGCAGGTTCCGGCATAGATTTGAGATCGATAGCCTGTACCGCGGAGTTGTCATGTCGCGACCTTCCCCCGATCACGAGCAGCCCGCGCCCTCACTCGCGGCCGGAACCATGTCGGTCGGCACGATGTCTGAAGCTCTCCTTTCCAGCGATCTCCTGGAGACCCTTCCGGACGCCGTCGTCGCCGTCGATCGCGATGGAACCATTATTCAAATCAATTCACAAGCGCAAGAGCTATTTGGCTATCTCCGCGACGAATTGACTGGGCAGAAGGTCGAAGTGCTTGTCCCCACTCGCTATCGCAGCCAGCACCACCATCATCGCCAGAATTTCGCGGAAGCCCCGAAGACGCGGCGAATGGGAGCGGATTTGGATCTCTACGGAAGACGCCGCAATGGCTCGGAATTTCCGGTAGAGATTAGTCTTAGCCCGGTCTCCACCGCTGATGGAATGTTCGTCCTGAGTGCGATCCGCGATATCAGCGATCGCAAGCGAATCGCCGAAGAACTACGCCGCGCCAATGAAGAACTGCATCGCAGAACGGCCGAGCAACTAGGCGAATACCGGTCGAGGCTGGCCCTGATTATTGATTCTTCCGATGACGCGATCATCAGCAAAGATTTGGACGGCACCATTACCAGTTGGAACAAGGGAGCCGAGCGCATCTATGGTTACACGCCGGAAGAGGTCGTCGGAAAAAACATCTCCCTTCTGGCTCCCCAAGATCGTCCCGACGAAATCCCTGAGATCCTAAAACAAATTGCGCAAGGGGAAAGCATCGAACATTATGAATCGGTGCGGCTAACCAAGGACGGTCGCCAACTGAGTGTCTCCATTTCCGTCTCTCCCCTGCGCGATGCCAAAGGCGACATCGTAGGAGCCTCGGCAATTGCGCGCGACATGACGGCCCAGAAACGCGCTGAGGGCGCGGTTCATCAATCCCAGAAGATGGAAGCGATCGGCCGCCTGGCGGGAGGCGTCGCGCACGACTTCAACAACATCCTCGGGATCATCAGTGCCTGCGCCGAATTCATGAGCGACCGCGTTGATCCCGCCGCCGAACCTTCGGAGTACGTTGAGAACATCAAGAAGGCGACCGAACGCGGCGCAGCCTTGACTCGCCAACTCCTGACCTTCAGCCGCTCTTCCACAATCCGCCCCCGTGTCCTCGACCTGAACGAGCGGCTGAAGGAGGTCAGCAAGCTCCTCCGGCCGCTCATGGGAGACGATGTAGAGATTCTCGTCGTGTCCAAATCTCCCGCGGCGGTGGTCGAGGCCGACCCCGGCCAGCTCGACCAGATCGTGGTAAACCTCGCGGTGAACGCGCGCGACGCGATGCCTCATGGCGGCAAGTTTATTCTCGAAACTCGCGCCACCAGATTCGATGAGGCCTTTGCCGAGCAGCATCAAAACATGGCAGCAGGAAGATACGTCGTGCTCGCGGTCAGCGATACCGGCAGCGGCATGGACGAAGCGACCGTGTCGCGCGTCTTCGAACCCTTCTTTACCACCAAAGAAATGGGCAAGGGAACAGGTCTCGGCCTGGCCACCGTCTATGGCATTGTCAAGCAAAGCGCAGGCCACATCCTGGTCTACAGCGAACCGGGACACGGAACCACGTTCAAGATATATCTCCCCTCCGCGGACCACAAAATCGGCCTCGAATCCCAGCCTGAAGTGGAGACCATAGCTCCAAAACGGCTAGGGACCACGATCTTGCTCGTAGAAGACGACGAAATCATGCGCAGCTTGACGCGAAAGCTCCTCCAGGAACACGGCTATACCGTGGTCGAAGCGGATGACGGGAAGTCGGCGCTCGAATGGGTGGAATCTCATCCGGGTCCCATTGATCTGTTGTTGACCGACGTGGTGATGCGCCGCATGAGCGGTCCAGAATTGGTTGAGCGCCTGAGCGCCTCTCACCCGAACTTGCAAGTCGTATACATGTCCGGGTACACAGGCGAACTGATAGCGGAACGCGAGGTCTTGAAGCGCGGCATAACGCTGCTCGAAAAGCCCTTTACGGGAACCGCTCTGCTGAACACCATCCATACGACATTGGGGTGAAAACTGGTGACCCGAAGCTACAATCAGGCGAACCCGGACCGTCCTCCCCGGTCACATGACCAACCGGTCGGTGATGGAGATCACACATCGCTGTGTGAAACCACTCACTTCGAGCCATCGACCCCGGCGGGAAGCGGACAATGCCGCATCTCACAATGCCAGGTTAACAAGTTTATTTTGTTTAACTTATGTGACTTTAACTGAAGTCTTACGCCGCCTGAGTGCAAGTGGCGGCTGGTTTGCCATAGCACCAGTGAGCGGAGGCAACAAATGGCCACACATGTCGTAAACGAAGCCCAGAAGCTGGCGACAACGGACAAGACCTTTTGCGATCTACCTCCAGCCATAGCCGATACCTTGGAGCAAGAAGCCCTCACCACCACCTACCCCACCGGCGCGGTATTGTTCGCCGAGGGCCAGGCTCCGCGCGGAGTGTTTATCGTGCGTCGAGGCCGGGTAAAGCTCTCCATCTGCGGCAGCGACGGCAGGACACTGATTCTCCGCATCGTCGACCCCGGTTGCCCATTGGGAGTAGCCGCCGTTGTCTCCGGACGCCCGTACGAAGCGACCGCCGAGACCCAGGAGCCGTCCGAGATCAGCTTCCTGCGACACAGCGATTTGCTGAACCTCATGCGCCAGCACGGCGAGTTTGCCCTGTGGGTGACACAGCACATCAGCGCCGATTACGCCTCCACCTGTCGCGAAATCCGTGACCTCATCCTTTCAGATTCAGCCAGCGAAAAACTGGCGCGGCTGCTAGTCGGATGGCTCGACCAGAACACCGCATCCAAGAACCCCAGCCAGATGAAGTTGGCCCTGACCCACGAAGAGATCGGCCAGATGATCGGCTCTTCGCGCGAGACGGTAAGCCGCCTCTTCGCGGGCTTCAAGAAGCAGCGCCTAATCCAGCAAACCGGCTCTACGCTTGTGATCCCGGACCGCGTTGCCTTGGAATCGCTGATCACAGCGTAAGAGTTATTACGAAATAAGATAAGCCGCTCGTCGGGGCCGGTCATCCTCCACCGGCCCCGTTCCTTTTGAGAGCACCTCGAGGGTGCGAGGGTGCCCCGTCCAAGCTCCGCTTGGGCGGGCCAGTTTTTCATCACAAACTCAGCATTTTTCCATCACAGACGAAGCCAGCAGTTTCGGGGTACGTTCTCGAAATGCCCTGGGGACTGAAGCGATATCAGCAAACCGGCCAGCTACACTTCCTCACCTTCAGTTGTTACAAAAGGCGCCCCAACTTCGCGAACGCACCGTCCCGGACCACATTCGAAGCCTCGCTGGAACGGGTACGACAGCATTACAGGCTATGCGTGTACGGCTATGTCGTAATGCCCGAGCACGTCCACATGTTGGTAAACGAACCGGAGCAGGGATCACTGTCGCAGGTTATGCAGTCGCTGAAGCAGTCGGTAGCTCGGACGTTGGCCTTACGAGCCGCAGACCCCTTCTGGCAGGCCCGCTACTACGATTTCAACGTGTGGAGCGAGCATAAGTTTATCGAGAAGCTCCGCTACATTCACCGGAACCCAGTAACACGAGGGTTGGTTGTAGGTCCCGAAGACTGGGTCTGGAGTAGCTTCCGTCATTATGCTGGCGGCGAAGCGGGCCAAGTAGAAATCGAGTCGCAGTGGACCGCGCGAAAGCGAGAGCAGTCAGATATTTTTCTAACCGTAAGGAAGCATCCAGCCCCGTAGGCCCGCCCAAGCAAAGCTTGGACGGGGCACCCTCGTGAGTTCAAACGACTGCGCTAGTCCGGGCCACCCGCCGGGCATTACTACCACAGTGCGTGCCCCGTCCTTGCGTTTTTTGCAACGATGGGGCACGCTCAGTGGGAACGGTGCACGCAAAGATCGTTAAAGGTGGGCCACCCGCCAGATAATCTTTCGACCAATGGCAAACGACACCCATGACATGCAAAGCAAGCCGCTGAATCGAAGCTTTCATGCCGCGAAGGCTTCGAAACAGGATGAATTTTACACCCAGCTTACGGACATCGAGAAGGAACTGAAGCATTACACAGCACACTTCAATGGCAAGACCGTCCTGTGCAATTGCGACGACCCCCGCGTGAGCAATTTCTTCCACTATTTCTCGTACAATTTGGAAAAGTTGGGATTGAAAAAGCTGATTACGACCTGCTACAAAAGCTGTCAGCCAGACCTTTTCAGCAAGAACGATTCAGAACAAGGAATTTACCTCGAATACAAGCGGGGCAAGAATGACCTGCCCCCCATTTTTAGT
>PLHP01000362.1 GCA_003138955.1 Acidobacteriaceae bacterium
TCGATTGGAAAAGACTGTCCCCACTTGGACTTGCCCCCTAGGCTAATACTTATGGAGTAGTTCTCCAAACTTCGAAGTTTCCCGTTTTTTTCTCCAAGAAATCCGAGAGCTTCCTATTGCGTCTTGGAAATCGGCTACCGGACGGGCCATCATGGCCAATGATCCGCATCGCGCATACATCGGAGCCGAGCTTGCGCTACATTTCCGACCTCAATGCACCGACGCTACACGTGATCGGCGCCATCCGTCGTACCCAGACTGCGTCGCGGAGCGAGATGGATTCGAACTTTCAACACAAGATCTACCCTCACAAGATTGATCGCATATCCGTGTGCTCACGGCTGCGAACTGACCTCGAGCAGCAGATGATCCTTGAATTCCGCCGCCAGTTTCGCCACGCCATTGGCCGCCGCGTCGACCACGCCAAGGTCTTTGCCCTCGCCGTAGTCACTCACCCGGTACCTCCCGGGCTTCAATCCGCGCAGTTCGACTTCGCCTTCCCAGTTTGCCGAGGTAAAAAACGCGTAATACATTTTGTTGTCTTTCGCGATGGCGTATCCCTCGGGAGTGTCGTAGCCGGTCACGTAGAGGTCCCTGAACTCACCCTTCGAAAGCATCTTCTCGTTATATAAACCGATCCACTTCTTCCAGTGTTCTTCTTTCGCAGCGGTCAGGTTCACGTCCTTGAATTTCGGACCGGGATCGGGCCAGACGAACTTTGTCCCCACCACGCCTCCGGCTCCAATCGTGGAAGCAAAATCGTCGCCGTGTTCTCTCCAGTCGTTGCCCACTTTTGTCATCGCGGAAAGTTCGACGTGATCGCCATAGACCGCCGATTCGGGTCCGAGCAATGCCTTATACATTTTGATCCGCCGCCGCACTTGCACAGCCCCCACCGGGTCGGCCGTCACTGCCTGGTCCATGAACGGTAGCCAGGCGAGTGATGGCGGCGTGCCGCACGGACAGCTCTGAGTCACGCTCTGCGGCTTGAGGGTGCGTGTCGTCTGGAAGATTTCCTTGTAGACATCCCCCATCGCATTCACTGAATCCTGCGGGGACTTGTGATGATGCGCCGGGTTGTAGCAGACCGGAACACTGTAGATGTTGTCGAGCTTGCTGCCATCGAATCCCCAGTCGCGAATGAATCTTTCCGTAAGCTGCTTGTGATACGCCTGCACTTCCGGCACCGCCGGACACAGCGCCGCCAGGCCCCGAGTCATGTGCGCATGCTTGCCGTTCTTGTCCAGGATCAGCCACTCCGGATGCTCCTGCACGACTTTCGAAACTGCATATTTGTGCGACTCGTATTTTCCCTCGCCGTCCTCGACTCCGAGCGGCAGCCACCACAACTGCACCAGCATGCCTTCCTTGTGGAAGGCGTCCGTCATCTTTTTGATGGAGTCTCCGGGAAAAGTATCCGCGCGCGGATTCCAGTCGCCATAGAGATCGAACCATCGATCGTCGAGCGTAACCCACTTGATGCCCATCTCCTTCAGCTTCGGAACCGTGCCCAGCATCTGCGCCGGCGTTACGTCGGCTTCGTATCCCCAGCCGCACCAGCTCACGTTGTAGGCTTCGCTCGATGGCTTCGGTAGCTCCCATCCTTCTTTCTGTAACACGCTCGACCAAATCCGCAGCGGCTCATAGAAGTCGCCCGCATAGACCGAGACGAAACTGCGCGGAGTGGAGTACGTCTCGCCCGGCTCCAGCGTGATATTGGCGGCGAAGTCCACTTCCGTGTCCACGCGTCCATCAGCTGCGACTTTTGCCGGGATCGCCGCGGATATCGGAATCGTCTCCACATGCCCGACCGCTTCGCCGACCTGCCGTGTCCAGAAAGCTACCACCGGGATTCCGCCACCATAGCCACCTTTCACCATTTCGCCCATGACGTTGGGCTGGGAAAAAGCCGGCGCCAGCTTTACTACATCATCTTTTCCCCAGGCGTAGCTGGCGCCATGAAATGACCACATCTCCCAGGGCCGCGCCTTCGCGTCGGCCAGGCGTGCGTTCAACCGCCGCCGCTGATTCACGCTTTTTTCGATGACAACTTCGCTCGCGCCGGTGTTCTTGTATTCCACCGTGCTCAGCAAAATGTTTGGGAACTTGTCATAGACTTCGAGCGCCAGAACCCGTTGCAGGTCGGTTCCCGATGGTCCCAGCGGACGCGCCGGAATTTCCACACGCTTGCCGACCCCCATCTTCCCGATCGTTTCATGCACCTCGGCCTGCTGGAAGTCGAGCGTGAAGTGCACATCCTTGCCCGCGACCCGCACAAAATCGCTATCCGAGGGAGCGCCAACGTTGGGTTCGTCCAACGAAAGCTTCTTGCCGTCCTTTTTCTGACCACTTGGCAGCAGAAACGCCTGCACATAACCATCCGGCGTCACCTGAAACTCGGCAGCGCTCGTCGTCAGCGTCACCGGTCCGCCTGACTTCACGTCCACGTCGATCGCGGAAGGCTGGGTGGGTTCTGGCTTGGCGATCTTGGTCGTCAGAGGCGACTTCGGCAACTTCGAGCAAACCGTCAGCAGGAGTATGAAACCGAGAGTGATACAAAGCAGTGCAATCCCGTTTTTTCGGGCGATCATCGGTAACCTCCTTGGTTGTTGTTCTGAGCGCCGCCCAAAAAATCGCAGTTGACAAAAGCTATAAAACGAAAGTAAAAGTAATGGTTCGTAATATACACGAAAGCTCGTAGTCCCGACACCCGAACTTGCACCGGGCCCAACCAAGCCGTTTGCGAACATTCGGGTGAGCGTCCAGGAGCGTCGCCATGCCCATCCCTTGCCTTCGCCTGCGAACCCTCTCGGCCCTGTTTTTCTCCATATTCCTGACGCTGGCCACGCCGCTATGGGCGCAAAAAGATGCCGGAGCCATTGTAGGCCTGGTCCGCGACCCGAGCGGTGCGGTGGTCACGGGCGCCAAGGTCACTGTGACCGACGTCGATCGTGGCATTCAGTTAACCCTCTCTACCAATGCTGAGGGACAGTATGTCGCCAGCCCGCTCAGGATCGGCCGTTATAGTGTCACCGTCGAGAAGCAGGGATTCAGGAAGGCCGTTGCTGGCCCGGTGCAAGTGAACATCCAGGATCGCGTCGGCGTGGATCTGACCCTTCAGGCGGGCATGGTAACGGAAGTCGTCACGGTCACCGGCCAACGTCCGCAGCTCGAAACCGGAACCTCCGAACTGGGCCAGGTGGTGGACAGCCGGACCATCAACGCGCTTCCTTTGAACGGACGCAACTACGCCCAACTCGCTCTTCTTGGCACGGGCATCGCTGCTGCCGAGCCCGGATCGCGCGTCGAAACCACCTACGGTTTCAGCTCTAACGGCGCCCGCTCTCTGCAAAATAATTTCCTGCTCGACGGCATCGACAACAACGCGAATCTGGGCGACGTCCTCAACGGCGCCGCCTATGTGGTCCAACCGGCGGTGGATGCCATCGCCGAATTCAAAGTCGAGACCAATCCTACAGCGCGGAATTCGGCCGCGGCAACGGCGCCATCATGAACGCCGTCATCAAGTCTGGCACCAACCAGATTCACGGCGACGTTTGGGAATTTCTGCGCAACGAGAAGCTGGATGCGACCAATGCCTTCGATGTTTTTGGCCAACAGCCGTACAAGCAGAATCAGTTTGGTTTTACGCTGGGCGGACCCATTGTTAAGAACAAGACCTTCTTTTTTGGGGACTACGAAGGGCTGCGCATTCGCCAGGCTCTGCCGCAGTTGTCGCAGGTGCCTCCTTCACCGTGGGTTGGCGGAGATTTCTCCTCGTTACTTCCGTCGGTTCTGAATTCAACTACGGCGACAGGGTTTCTAGATTGCAGCGGCAATCCTACATATCCGGGCGAGATCTTTAATCCATTTCTGGCGAAGAGTAATTCGAAATATAACGGCGGGCCCTGCAGCGTTCCCATCGGGACCGACTCCAGCGGCAACCCGACGAACATCCTCCCGGCTGTCGTGTGCAGCTCGACTAACGAGGGCGCGTGCATCGATCCGGTAGCGCAGGAACTCGCAAATCTCTTTCCCGCGCCGAATGCACCTCAGTTTGGACCACAGAGCTTCCTCTCCGATCCCAAACACAGCGAAACGGAAAACAAGTTCGATATCCGCATCGACCAGACGTTCAGTCAGAAGGACAATTTCTTCGCCCGCTTCAGTTACGGCAACGACAGTAACTTCTATCCCTCACCGTTCCAGAACGTGCTCGACGGAGGCAGCTTTCAGGATGGCTACAGCAACAATACGTCGGAAGGTCTGGCGGCGAGCGAGATCCATTCTTTTCGCAACAACCTGATCAACGNNACGAATTTCGCTTCGGCTTCAATCACCTCAGTTCCCATCGCTACAATCTGTTCTACAACCAGAACGTTTCGGCGCAACTTCCCACTCCGATTCCCGGAGTACCGTTTGGACCAGAGATCGGCGGCTTGCCGTCGATCAGCTTTGGCGACGGGACGGCAGCGATTGGGGCTTCCGAGTATCTGCCTGCCATTGAGCATCAGCATAGCTACGTTTTTACCGACAACCTGAACTGGGTTCACGGACGCCACGCGGCGAAGTTCGGCACTGAACTTCGGTTTGAAGAATTTACGATCCTGGAGCCGGCGGCTCCGCGTGGCTACATCGACTTTGGCGAGAACTTTCTTATTAATGACAATCTCGCCGACCCTGGAAGTGGGGGCGAGGCCTTTGCCAGTTTCATGCAGGGGATCAGCGACGGCGGGGAAATTACGAGTGTGACGCCGAATATTGACTATCGCCGTCAGATTTATGCATTCTATGCTCTTGACGATTTCAAAGTAGCTCCTCGGCTTACGCTCAACCTGGGACTTCGTTACGAATTTTTTACTACCATCAAAGCAGCCGGTAACCAGCAGGCCAACTTCGATTTCAATACGATCTCGCTAATCGCCCCTAGCGGACAAAACGCGCAACTGACGCCCACGCTTGCCAGCGAACTCACTCTTCAGAACACCGCTTCGCGTGGGCTTATCCACCCGGACCTCAACAATTTCGCGCCTCGCATCGG
>PLHP01000319.1:0-53171 GCA_003138955.1 Acidobacteriaceae bacterium
GTTTCCCGCGCGACAGGTGAGTATAGCTCTGGCCGTGGTTGAGTGCTGTGACGATCAGTTGTGCTTGGAGAGGGCGCGTTGTTACGATCTCGATGTATGAAACTTTCCGTCGTAATGCCGGTATATAACGAACGCACTACGCTTCGAGAGGTGGTGGGGAAAGTTCTCTCGGTCCCCTTGGAGATCGAGCTGATATGCGTCGACGACGGCTCGCGGGATGGCTCGCGCGAGATTCTGGCTGAACTGCAGTCCGAGCATCCGCAAATCCGCCTCGTTCTTCAGCCGCAGAACCTGGGTAAAGGAGCAGCGCTGCGCCGCGGCATTCAGGAAGCCACAGGCGACTATGTCATTATTCAGGACGCCGATCTGGAGTACGATCCAGGGGAGTATCCGCTGATGATCGAGCCCTTGATCCGGGGCAAAGCGGACGTAGTCTTTGGCTCACGCTTTCTAGGGGGCGCGCCGCATCGGGTGTTGTATTTCTGGCATTCGGTCGGCAATAGTTTTCTTACCCTGCTCTCCAATTGCCTCACCAACATCAATCTTTCCGACATGGAGACCTGCTACAAGGTTTTCCGGCGCGAAGTGATTCAGTCGATCCCGATCGAGGAGAATCGTTTTGGATTCGAGCCCGAGATCACGGTGAAAGTTGCGCGGCGAAACCTGCGCATTTATGAGGTGGGCATCAGTTATTGGGGGCGGACGTACGAAGAGGGCAAGAAGATCGGATGGAAAGACGGTGTGCGCGCCTTGTATTGCCTGTTGAAGTACTCGTTCAAAGAACCCAGGATTCGGACTGCTGCGCAGGCAGTTCCGGCAACGGATCGCTCAACCGTTGCGCGATGAATCTAGCGTTGAGGCGGTCTCTTTACTGTTGGTGCGTCTGTTTCTGCCTTACCCGCGTTTTGTGGGAGTTCGCACCTGGGTTGGTCATTCTTGCACTTTTTCCGCCGCCCGTCTCACCAAAGTTGATCGGCGGATTGGGCTTATCTTTTACCGGCTTCAGCGCGGGTGCCGTTTTCTTTCCCGCAGATGCGGGCGGCGCGGTGGTCCTGGCGGTCTGATGCTCCAGGGCTTGCAAGTTTTTGGCGTTGGCAGCGGAAGCCGATGTCGGACCCGCCGTCTTGCCCATGGGCGCGCTTGGCTTCGATGCCTTTTCGGGGGCTGAATGCTTAACCTTGAATGTATCGCTTTGCTGCGCCAAGACGCTGACGCTAATACCCACGAGTATGACCGTAACCGCCAACGAAAATCTCATCTTTCTTGATCCCCTGCCCGCAATCCCAAGCTCCCGGAACTTCGAGACACCTATCTCTTAGATGCACGCACCTTGCCATCCAGCGCCCAAGTCTTTCCTATGTTAAACCTGCTGCCAACGGAAAGCACTGGCCAAAATAGGCTAGCACGCTAACGAGTTAGTCAGGAAAGCGGTTCGCTGGCAACGTCGGCCATCTTGAGCGGATGTGGGCGATATGCAGTGTTCTGCACATTGCCGTCGAGTTCCCGTTCGCTCGGCAATTCGCTAATGTGACCCAGGCAACTTCAATCTCGGCGTGAACGTTTCTTATCCATTTATTTGGCAATAACTTAAAAGCTATTGCAGTCTGGTTCTTCGTTTTGCACCGCAGTTCACCCCAAAAAGAGCGATTTGGCCCTGTACACGCTGGCCAAATACCGCGCCCAGCTCGGCCTTTCGCAATCTATGGCTTGCGGCGCCCAGGCGCGACACTGGTCTTGCCAGGCTGAAAAATAGTTTGGGCATCGGTGACCCGAGATCCCCCCTCGTTGTATTAGTATGCGGGGTCACCAAAAAAACAGAGGTTCTTTGAACGGTCGTTCCGTGCATCGTTGCTTGGCCAATTCGCTCGTCATTTCACTCGTCGTTGCGGGCAGCTTGTTGCTGCTCGCTGGGTGCGGGGGCGTAGCCTCAGGCTCGAGCAGCACAGCCCCTGCCGGAACGCTTTCGCCCAGTCCCTCGCAAGTTACTTTTGGAAGCACCAAGGTTGGGTCCAACCAGACCAGCACGGTGACGCTTTCGAACAGCGGTGGGACAGCTCTCACGATCACCAAGGCGACGCTGAGCGGCGCGGGATTTTCGATGGGCAACCTCGCTCTTCCGCTCACGCTGAACGCCGGAAGCACGGCATCGGCAACGATCACGTTCGCGCCCACGGGAAGCGGGAGTTTCAGCGGCAGCGTCACATTTGCTACCTCCGCAAACCAGGTAAGCAGCACGGTAGTGGTTCCCTTCTCTGGCGAGGGAATGGCTCCCGGAGCGCTCTCTCCTAATCCTTCCAGCTTGGCATTCGGGAGTATTCTGGTGGGCGGCAACAGCAGTCAGTCCGAGACTTTGACCAATACCGGCGGATCGAGCCTCACGATCTCGGCCGCCACGGTAAGTGGCACCGGGTTCAGTTTGAGCGGGCTGACTTTGCCTGTGACACTGAACGCTGGCCAGGGCACGTCTTTCACGGTACTTTTTAGTCCGACCGCGACCGGCACTGCGAGCGGCAGCGTAAGCATCACTTCCAACGACTCTGGTTCCAACTTGAGCATTCCGCTTTCTGGAACGGGCGTGACGCAAGGAACCCTGACTGCGAGCCCCACGAGCCTGGCCTTCGGAAGCGTTCAGGTTGGCAATAGCACGAACTTGTCGGAAACGCTGACCAACACCGGGGGATCAGCGATCAACATCTCGCAAGCGAATTTGACCGGGGCGGCTTTCTCGATCAGCGGGTTGACCTTGCCCCTCAATCTTGTGGCAAATCAAAGCGCGACGTTTACCGCGACCTTTACGCCGACCGGTACCGGTGCGGCGAGCGGAAGCCTGTCCGTGGTGTCGAACGGATCGAACCCGTCGTTCAATATCGCGCTCTCCGGGACCGGAACGGCCACGGGCCAGTTGGCGGTGTCGCCGACCAGTCTCAGCTTTGGCAACGTGGTCGTCGGGTCGAGTTCGTCGCTCGGCGGCAGCTTGAACGCAACCGGGGTGCCGGTCACGGTTGCATCGGCGAGTATTAACAGCGGTGAGTTTGTGCTCTCCGGACTTTCGCTCCCGGCAACGATCCCCGCCGGTAAATCCGCTACCTTCACCGTCACTTTCACGCCGGGGGCGAGCGGAGCCGCTTCGGCCTCTTTGTCATTTTCGAGCAACGCATCGAACTCGCCAGCCGAATCAATGACCGGCACGGGAACGGCGCCAGTTCAGCAGTCGGTCAACCTCACCTGGACGGCCACGGCTGATGCAGTCGGCTACAACATATACCGCAGCACAACGTCTGGTAGTGGATACACGATGATCAACCCGTCGCTGGATGGGACGACCGCCTACACCGACAGCACGGTCGTCTCCGGCACTACTTACTACTACGTAGCGACGAGCGTGAATAGCGAGTCGCAGGAGAGCGGATACTCGAATCAAGCGACGGCGGTCATTCCGGCCCAGTAACGTCGCGCTCAGCGTGGCCGGCTAACCTTAGACCACTAGCTTTTGACCAGTTAACTTTTGAGCAGGCGGCCCCGCCCAGCCAACTCAGGGAATCGTGGCTCGTACTTCGCCAGAGAACCTGCTCTCGCGGCCGACTTGATCCAGAGCGGTCACCACATAGACATAAGTGTGGCCACTTCCCACCAGCCGATCTTCATACGGTGGAGCTGGGACTCGGGAGGCGATTTTAACGAATTGATTGCCGGAAGTCGTGCTCCGATACACGTTGTAACCGACGACGGAGACTCCCGGGGCGGCCGGGGGCACTTCCCACGTGAGCGTAACGCTGTGGGGCGTGGCTTTGTGACAGCATGCGAGGCCGATGCAAAGCAGAGTACATAACGCCAGCAAGAGCCGGGATGGGTTGGTTCTCATTGATTTGCCTGCCGCCGGTTATCGCGCCGCCTATCGATTATAGCCATTAGCCGTTTGTTTTGATGAAATTGGGCACACGGCAGCGTCTGAAAAGACACTACCGGCCACACCGAGGCGGCGGGAGGTTGCATTCTCTTGCAACTGTCGCAAGAACTTACATCTTGACAGCAGGTTCTCCGCTGACTTGAGTTCCGAAGCACTGCAATCGTGAAGATGCGAAGTTCGTTCTTTGCCTCTTGCGCAAGAAAAAAAAATTCAGCCTAGAATAATACAAACCGAGGGCAGTTCTTTTCTCGGGAACCCAACTTGGTTCTCGATCAGGCATTGCTTCAGAAACGGAGCTTGTCATCTGTGAAAGTCGGCATAGATTTCGGTACGACCCGGATCGTAGCTGCGGCCGTGGACCGGGGTAATTATCCGCTCGTCAACTTCGAGACTCCGGACGGGCACGCCCGCGACTGGTTTCCTCCGCTCATAGGCGTGCGTGGAGAAACGCGCGTTTACGGATGGGAGGCCTGGCTTGTGCAGGGGCAACCGGGCTGGACCATCATTCGCTCTCTGAAACGTTGTCTGAAGGACGCCGGTCCTCGGACCGGGATAGAAATCGGGGGCCAGACTTTTGAGGTCAGGCAGCTGTTGCAGGAAATGATGGCGGCGTTGCGGGGGCAACTGCGCGAGCACTCAACTTTGCCCTTTCCGGACGATGGGAAGAAGCCCCTGGAAGTAATGCTGGGGGTGCCGGCAAATGCGAACAGCAATCAGCGCTTTCTTACCACCGAAGCCGCTCGCGCGGCGGGGTTTGAGGTTTTGGGACTGTTGAATGAACCATCCGCGGCTGCGGTTGAATTTGCCCATCGCGACCTGGTGAACCGCAAGGGCCGTTCCGGGGGCCGGCTCCTGGTCTACGATCTGGGAGGCGGCACGTTCGACGCTTCGCTCATCGAACTCGGCGACGGCGAGCAGTCCATTGTCGCCTCCGACGGCATTCCAACTTTGGGCGGCGATGACTTTGACGAGATTCTGGCAGAGCTAGCGCTGCAGGCCGCTGGGATCTCGCTCAACGAAAGGGACAGCCTCTCCGCTGCGGAGTGGTTCGTCCTGGTGGACGAGTGCCGCGAGAAAAAAGAAGCGCTCAGTCCCAACACGCGCAAACTGACCGTCGATCTCGAACGCGTGCGGCACAACTGGCGCGAGGTCTCAGTGAATGCGAGCGTGTTTTACGAACGGTGCAGGCCGCTGATCGAGTCAACACGCCGGGTTGTCGATGAACTGCTGGCGGCGCACCCGGAGCACCCGATCGAGTCCCTATATGTCACGGGCGGCGGTTCAGAGTTGCCGCCGGTTGCGCGCATACTGCGGGAGAGTTATGGCAGGCGGGTGCGACGCTCGGCCTACATGCGATCGGCGACAGCCATCGGATTGGCGATCCGGGCCGATACACAATCCGGCTGCATACTGCGCGAGCGGTTCATGCGGAATTTCGGATTGTGGCGGGAGGCAGATGAAGGGCGTGGGGTGGTCTTCGATCTTGTGTTTTCCCGCGGCACGGAGTTGCCGGGCCCCAAACAACCGCCGCTACGGAGCGTACGTTCTTACCGTCCGGCCCACAACGTCGGGCATTTCCGCTATCTGGAATGCGCACGGCTGGCCCAGGACGGCCGGCCGGTAGGAGAAATTACCGATTGGGACGACATCCGATTCCCGTTCGACCCAGGTCTCGAAGAGCAGACCGACCTGGCTGCCGTGTCGGTGAGACGAACACCCACAACGTCGACCTTCGTCGTCGAGGAAACATACACTTGTGACAGTAGCGGCAATCTGGCCGTCGCGATTTCCAATAAGTCCACCGGTTATGAAAAAAGGTTCCGCCTTGGCCGTTGGTCTGTGCAGCAACCGAAGGTATTGTCCAGCCGCGCAGCGAAGCGCAGCGCCTCGAGCGGCCGCTGAAATATTAAGCTGCCTATTTCCACTCTTCGGCACGTCCTCTTCGAAGACTGCGCTCGCAGTCGGTTTCGGTTAGGGAGGGTTCCGCTCTCGGGAAAAACAAGACAAACCCCTTTCCTCCGGCGGAGGAATTCCCTGCAAACAGGAGGTTCTCTTTTTTTGAGTGCTGAAATTGGCGCTATCGCAATCATCCCACGAGGGTTATTGGTGTTGCGGCCTTGGAACGAACAGGGAATTTTCGAGAGATATCAGGGAATACTGCTCCCTGATCCGGCCGGAACCGCCGTTTATCAGGTCCCTTTGCGATTGGGACGTCGGGGTGTTTCGGAAAAAGCTGCTCCCAGAGCTGAGACAACTCGGCTTTGCCGGGTGGCAATGAACCGAGCTGTTGCGAGACTGGGTCGGGCATAATACCTCCGGCAGACTCAGCAACATTGCCGCTTGCTCTCCGGAAAGAGTCTCGTCAATTCGATTCGTAAAAATAGGAGACGACCAGTGAAACCCCTGACGTTGGCCCAGTTGCGTAATGTGTGGGATAGGGTTATCCAGGATCCGGATGCGCACAGGGCGCTCGTCCGGCTCGAGAGGGACGGTTTTCGCATCCGTCAACTTGAGCCTCGGGATCCGACGTTGAAGTATCCGAACTGGGCTGACTACATTGCCGCAATCCCATTGCTCCCCAATCGGCCCTCCCGAAGACAGATTCACCGCCAAATCGGCCTGCGGAAATACTCGTCTCTCGTTAGCACCATTCGCCGCTTTGCGGTAGAAATCAGTGACCCGTTTTGCCAGGTTAGCATTCTTAGCGAAAAGGACTGCTCACTTGAAGAGATCCGCGATTTGGGTCAGAGCGCTTCAGCGACGTCCGATTTCCTTGAGAAATTCCTTTCGTGGGCTTGGTACACAAGACACTTTAATCCACGCAATACTCTGATCGCGGAGCTACGCTGGCGCATTCGGGAGCGCACGGGTAAACCGCATGACCGTGAACTTGCGACCCTTATCGACGCAGCATTCCGCGCTGCTGGAATCCAAGGGGGACTCTATTTAGATGCGACCACGCTAGACCGGATCGAAAAGCGCGAGAACGAAGGACGCCTCAAAGCTAGCAGTCGGTTGCGCTATCGGACCGGTCCAGGTCCCATATCTAAGAGCGGTCCACCATCAAGCTCCACGAGATTTCCACGAAATCCAAGAAAACGCGTTTAATCGATTCTCTGCTAGCTCAAGTACATTCCTCTTAGGCCAGTCATTGGAATCGCGCGATCGAGGAAAATTTGCTCGAATTCCATCCAACCGTCAAGCCGGTTGCACTGCGGCTGATGCATCATGCATTGCTCGGCGCGCGGTGACATCGTTCTCGACCACTTCCTCGACAGTGGCACGACCGTGATCGCGGCCGAGCGAACTGGCCGGTTTTGCTATGGCCTCGAACTGCACCTGGCCTACATGGACACGATCGTTCGTCGCCGGCAGTACTTTACCGGTTATCTGCTACCCATGGCACTTTGGGGCACCGTTTCACCGAACTAGAAAAGGAGGCTGCAGATGAGCACAAAGGATGACAAACAAGATGACGGCCCCCGAACCGCGAAGGCTGTTGGCTATGGCACACCGCCCGAAGGCACTCGCTTTAAGAAGGGCGTTTCGGGAAATCCACGCGGGCGTCCCAAGGGAAGTTTGAATGTGGCGACGGTGCTCACGAGGACGCTTCGCGAAAAGGTCGCCATCAACGAGAACGGCCGGCGAAGGACAGTAACGAAGCTGGAAGCGGCGCTCAAACAACTGGTCAACCAGGCCGCTGCCGGCGATCTCAGAGCGCTTCGTCATTTGACTGCTCTGGCCAATGACGCCGAGGCGCAGCAGAACGTGCGCGATACCAAACTGCAAGATCTCAGCGAATTGGATCGTGACGTGATGCAAGGGATTTTGCGGCGATTTCAGGTAACTGAAGAACAACGAAATTCGTCCGAAGGAGAGGATCACCATGACCATGACGTTGAGCGCTGCTGAATATCAGGTAATGTGCCGCCATGATTTGCACACTTTCACGCATCGCGCTTTCCTCGAGCTTAATCCAGACTCTGTTTTTTTCGACAACTGGCCCATTGAGCTGACCGCATCGAAGCTGCAAGCGTGCCTCGATGGGAAGATCAAGCGGCTTATCATCAACCAGCCCCCGAGATCCTTGAAGTCTCATGAGGCCTCAATCTGTTTTCCGGCGTATGTGTTCGGACACAGGCCGGGCGCGCAGATCATTTGCGCCAGCTACGGCCAGGAGCTCGCCAATAAACTCTCGCTGGACTGCCGAACGTTGATGAACAGCGAATGGTATCGCCGGTTGTTCCCGACTCGGCTTTCGCCTCGGAAGCAGTCCGTGCAGGAATTTCTGACCACCGCGAATGGATTCCGTCTAGCCACGTCGGTGGGCGGCGTGCTCACCGGCCGAGGGGCCGACTTCATCATCATCGATGACCCGCTGAAGCCGGACGAGGCCGTTTCGCAAACCCAGCGCCAAGCGGTCAACGACTGGTACGACCACACGCTCTACAGCCGGCTGAACAACAAGCGCACGGGCTGCATCATCATAATCATGCAGCGGCTCCACGAAGACGACCTCGTCGGACATGTGCTGGAGCAGGAGAGCTGGGAGCATGTCCGACTGCCGGCTATCGCCGAAGAGGACGAAACCCACATAATTCGCTCCCCTTACCGCACTTGGGTGGCGCGGCGCAAGGCCGGTGAAGCGCTCCATCCGGAGCGCGAACCGCTGACCGTCCTCGAGCACCTCCGCAGCACCATCGGCGAGTACAATTTCGCCGGGCAATATCAACAATCGCCGGCGCCACTTGGTGGCGGCATCGTGAAAGCCCACTGGTTCAAGAGCTATGTTCCCGGAGAACAACCTTCTAAATTTGACCTGATCTTCCAGAGCTGGGACACCGCGAACAAGAGCGCGGAGTTGAACGACTACAGCGTGTGCACTACCTGGGGGCAGAAAAATAAGAAGATCTACCTGTTGCATGTGCTGCGAAGACGCATGGACTATCCCGATTTGAAGCGGGCAGTGCGGGAGCAGCACGAGCGCTTTCGGCCGACCAATATCCTGATCGAAGACAAAGCGTCAGGCACACAACTCATACAGGAACTGATCCGTGAGGGCGTCCACGCCGTCAAGCGCTACGAGCCCACCATGGATAAGGTAATGCGCCTGCACTCGATCACCAGCACTATCGAAAATGGATTCGTATATCTGCCCACCGAAGCGGATTGGCTCGCAGAGTATGTGCACGAGTTGACGACCTTTCCGAGCGGCAAGCATGATGACCAGGCGGACTCCACGTCGCAGGCTCTCGATTGGCTCAAACAGCGAACTCACGTGTATGGAGTGTTGGATTTCCGGCGACAAGAAGAGCTGGCCAAAAAGTTGGGGTTGCCTACAGACTACGAATTCACACAGTGCGACGAGGGAGAAGAGATCCTCGCGGCAAACAGGACAACCGGACACCAGATTCGGTGGACGGATCGAGGTTGGGTTGACGCACGCTCGAACGCCTCGGCACCAGCAGGAGCCTGTCCGCTCTGCGGCGCCACTGTGTCCGTGACGGTGTTCGGTGCTCAGAAGCGATGTCAACAATGCGGCCACCAATGGCCGCCTAAGCCCCGCGTTCAACAGACGCTGACGAGAACAGACGTCCTCAACGGGAGGGACCGTGGCTGGTAAGAAGTTCCGGAACCAGCGGTCCCGTTCTGCGCCAATTCCTCCACAGACCCCATCTGGAGCCCCGCGACCCGAACGAAGATGTCGGATAGCACATGTCGATTCCGCGTGAAGTCGAAACCTCGCCTGCAACGATCCGCCCGAAAACGCCTCCACCAAGTGATCTTCACGCGGCGGGGCGAGGAAACGGGAGGCGATTTTCACGAATTGCCTGCCGGAGCTCGTACTCCGATATACGTTGTAGCCGGCGACCAAGACTCCAGGAACGGTTGGGAGCGCTTCCCATTTGAGCGTAACGCGAAAACAGGAACAAAGGCAGCCTCAAAACTTCCCGCAGCGGAACAGGCAGCGACAACGCGGCTTGCCGCGTCTCCAGATGGGAGCGGTCCTCATGAAGATTGTTTCGCGATGCTAAGAGGAGGCGGGATGGGCGTATGATCGGTGCCGAAACTTCCAGTAAACTCTTACCAGCAAATTCCTTCATACGTTCGGGCGCCTTCTGGACGCAGGGTCTTATCCAGGTGGATAAGGTCAATCACGATATGCTCGGGCCGCAGGTACTTGGCAAGCTGATCTTTGCTCGCCGATTTGTTGCCGAGGATCACGACTTCGGCGGTGCTTAGTACGCCTTCGAGGTCGGCCGATAGCACGGCTCCGATATGCGGGATGACCTCTTCGATGTACTGGCGATTGGAACCGACGAGGCGGCCGAGAGAAACGTCCTCGTCCCACACTTTGATGTCGAGACCCTCGCCAATGAGGCGTTTGATCAACTGCACCTGTGGACTCTCGCGCAGATCGTCGGTGCCGGCTTTGAAACTCAAGCCGAGCTGCGCAATTTTCTTTTTGCCCGTGTTCATCACCATCTCGACGGCGCGATCGACGTGCTCGGCGTTGCTCGGCATTAGCGATTCGAGCAAGGGAAGCTTGAGATCAAGTTCCTTGGCCTTGTAGGTGATGGCGCGTAGATCTTTCGGAAGACAAGAACCGCCGAAGGCGAAGCCTGGGAAAAGATAAGCGGCAGAAATATTCAACTTGGTGTCGGAGGTAAAAATCTTGGTGACCGCGTGTGCATCAACACCGAGATGCTTGCACATGGTTCCCATTTCATTGGCAAAGCCGACTTTCAACGCGTGATAGCAGTTAGAGAAATACTTGACCATCTCGGCAACCGGAATGGTCGTCTCGTAGAGCGCGCCCGGAGTATTCTTGTAAAGTTCGCGCAGCGGCGCGAGGTGGCTGGTGTCGCTGGCTCCCAGAATAGTGTAGGGCGGGTTCAGGAAGTCGGCAACGGCGCTGCCTTCGCGCATGAACTCCGGGTTATAGCAAACAGTGAAATCCCGCCCGCACTTCTTGCCGCTTTCTTTTTCCAGTATGGGGAGGACGACCGTCTCAGTCGTTCCCGGCAGTACCGTGCTGCGTAGAACAAAAACGTGCGGTGATTTCGTCTGGCGAATAGCCGCGCCGATTTCCCTGGCCACGCGCTCGAGGTGGCTGAGGTCAAGCTTGCCATTTTTCAAGCTGGGCGTACCGACGCAGACGAACGAGACTTCGGAATTCAGCACGGCTGCGGTGGCGTCGGTAGTCGCGTGCAGCAGGCCGGCTCGGTGCGCTTCGGCCACGAGCGCGGTCATGCGCGCTTCGATGATGGGGGTGCGACCGGAGTCCATCATCTCAACCTTGGCGCGGCTCACGTCGACGCCGGTGACCTTGTGGCCCATCGAGGCGAAGCAGGCAGCCGATACGGAGCCAACGTATCCCAAGCCAAAAACGCCAACCGACAAGGCCAACCGAATTCTCCTGGCAATCGAGTATGCTGGGGACTAAGACGCAGCAGTAGGAACTATACCAAACCCGGGCTATGCGGTGGCAGATGAGTCGGTCCCGCCGCCCTCGCTCGCTCTCAGGCACTTACAGTCGCAGCAGAGGCCTGGCAGTCGGGTTCAGTGCCTCTCATTCGGAAGTAATTGTGCTCCCCTTTGGCTCCTAAGCCCAAAGGGCCATCGTGCCTGAAATTGGGGGCGCTCAAGCACCATAGCGGTTGAGCAAATGAATTGTTCTCGCCGCCCTCACTCGTTTTCAAGGACTTACAGTCGGACCGGTAGCCTCCAAGTCGGGCTCAGTGCCTCTCATTCGGCGGTTATTGTGCTCCGCTTTGTCCTCCAAATTCCCGAGCTAGCGAAGAATCGGATGAAACCCCAAGTGCCGGCCGGTTGGTTGCTGGCCTTGTAGTGGGTCACTAAGCCATTCAGTCGTCTCGCTCTCCGCTCGCTCTCCTTTAGACAGCATACGAGCAACGGGGCTGGCTGGTCTGATACTTCCACTTGATCCGGAGTACTCATTGAGAATTCGCCGGTCTGGGTCAATGAGTTCTATAAAAAGGGATGTCAAGCCAACGACTTCGCATCGTCGGCGATCGGACCCACGCCACCGTCATACAACTTGTTTTCCTGCCCGTTGACGTTCATTCGTTTTGTCACGACACTTTGTGATTCCGGTCACTGCAATCGAACTGGTTGGCTGTTTATGTTTGCTTGCCTGAGCGCAGCGTGAGCTGTCTATCCCCCTAGCGCTACGTCCGGCATAGAACGCTGAGTTTCCCAGGCCCCTGAAAAAAGTTCCGTCCAGAGAAGGAGTGCTCGTCATGACTTCTCCGCACTTCCTCATCCGTCCAGCTTGGAGGCTATCCATGTCCACTACTCGTGCCGCACTCGCTATTGTCCTTGTCCTGCTCTCGACGACCCTTTTCGCACAGTCAACCAACTCAATACCCTTTGTCGACCAGCCTCTGGTACCGACGAGTGTTCGGCCGGGTTCACCGGGGTTGACGCTAACCGTGCATGGTGCGGGATTCGTTTCGAACTCCGTTGTGAAATGGAATGGATCGCCGCTGAGCACAACCTTTGTGGGTTCTCACCAACTGGAGGCCGTTGTTCCCAAGTCCGATCTGGCCTCCGCCCGCATCGCTTCTGTGACCGTTTCAAGCCCCGCTCCCGGCGGAGGAACGTCTAACGCTGTTCCCTTTACGATCACGACCCCAACGAAGTCCCTTGCCTTTGCCACCTCGACGATCCCTGTAGGGCTCAACCCTGCTGGCATTATCGTTGCCGACTTCAACAATGACGGAAAGCCTGACTTGGCGGTTGTCAATCAGAACCAAATCGACTCAACTCGTTATAATACGCCCGGCCTTATACCCAGCTATGCCGTCGGGACAATTTCGATTCTTTTAGGGAACGGTGACGGAACGTTCTCCAATGAATCAACATTGTGTTTTCCTAACTTGGAGTTTGAGTACGGGTTGCCACAACTCGTAGCTGGCGACTTCACCGGCGACGGCAAAGTAGACTTGGTTGCTTCGTACGAAGCGGTCCAAGAGTTTTATTTGATGATGTTCATGGGCAATGGGGACGGGACGTTTACAAACGGTGACAGCGACATCGGGCCGGGGAGTTCCAGCGGCTCTGCAATAGCCGGTGATTTCAACCGCGATGGCAAGCTAGACCTCGCTTTTCAGTACGAAGGGGATTTCTCCCTACTTTTTGTTGATTTTGGCAATGGCGACGGCACTTTCACGGGCGGCTGGGAATGGGGGGCCCATTTCAAATACTTGGGGGCGGCCCCGTTGGGCTGGTCACAGGCGACTTTAACAATGACGGAATTCTTGATCTGGCCTTAATTGGCGTATATGCCGAAGGACTTTCGGGACCGGTGGCAATCCTTCTGGGCAACGGGGATGGCACATTTACCCTAGCTGAGCCGCAACCTTCCGTGACACTTGTGAACCCAGTCTGGGCAACCGCTGGCGATTTCAACGGCGACGGCATTCTCGACCTGGCGATCGCAGACGCTGGCTCTAATGCTCTCACGATACTTCTCGGAAACGGAGACGGAACATTCACGCAGGTAAGCGGAGAACCGGCGCTCCCGCAGTTCTCTAACTTCGTCACCACCGCCGATTTGAACGGGGACGGAAAGCTGGACTTGGTGTTCTCAAATTCCTGTGGCTATAGCTGCACCGCGAACACAATTTCAATATTTCTCGGCAACGGTGACGGTACATTTCAGCCTGGATTCAGCGAGGCGGTGGGCAACGATCCGCAGGCAATTGGTGTTGGGGATTTCAATGGGGACGGCCGCCTCGACCTCGCAGTCACAAATTCGTCTGACAACACGATTTCCATTCTGCTGCAACCGACGTTCGCCAGTCTGATCAAGCTGGTGAAACAATACGATACCAAACCCAATGTAGCGGCCATTATGGTATTTACGCTGGAATTGGCGCAAGGGGCTGAGAGTTCACATGCCGCGAAGGTGGCAGACGCGCTACTGGATGCGTTCATCGATGAGGTCTCGGAGCAGTCCGGCAAGTCGTTGACTGCGGCACAGGCCGCCATCCTCATTCAAGACGCGAAAGCACTGATGATGCCGACATAAGCGATTTTAAAAAAGCTGGCGAGAATCGACTCGGTAGATCATCGCAGTCGAAAGACCCAGGCGGATCTGATGGTCATTCGGGCGCAGATGGCGGTGAACCGAACTACATAACACTGGAGACCACCGGCGCGCCCCGGGCGTGTGCTTTCAGCCGATATGTCGGTACAAGAACATTCCCATCATCCGTAGAGCAGAGGTTGGTGTAGCTGGAATTAGTCGTCGTAGCATGTTCTTTTGCCAAGTGTTTGCAATCCCTACGGTCCGACTCGGATATCTCCAGTAATTCAGTTGCGTTCCGACCGCTCCCCAGTGTTCTTTGAACGATATGAGGCCGGGGTTGTTACCGTCGGAGCGTCCCATCTCAAATTCATCGAGACCCTTGTCCTTGGCCTCTTGGATGGTGTTCCAAAAGAGAAGTGCCATTCCGCCCAATCTGTTGAACCGTGCATCACTACAGCCATACTTGTAAACCATTGTCTTCTTGTGTGAAATCGTGAGGATACTCGCCACCGGCAGATCGTCCTTGGACGCAACTCGGATCCTCAGGTCTTTGCCAAATGAGGCAATCAGTGCCCGAAACCAGTACTGTGGTTGTGGTGGCAAGAACAGTCGCCGGCGGGTGATGACCAGAAGCTTATAGAACTGTTGGAGCAGTATTTCCGATGTCCCTTCCTCGTACTTCAACCTTTCCCGCTCAGCTCGTCGAATCTTTCTTTGGACACAACTCTTGTGGAAATTGTGGAACAGCTCCTGCGTGCTTCTTCCGCTCAGATTCAGCCGATGAAGATAATACGTGAGACTCTTACCGAAACCGGTCAGACTGGCCGGCTGATAGGAAGGGGGCCGGATCTCTATGGACTTCCATCTGCCGGTGTCGACATGGTGCCTCATACTAGAGAGCAGGTCATTCAACTCGCCTGAGTTGTTTACCAGTGGCTCGCAATGATCGGAGAAGGGCAAGGAGACCATTCGCCGCCCCGTCAACCAACTCTTGACACGACAAAAGGCAAGACCATTGGTCAGAGCGGCCTGCCGGGGACATGTAGTCACAACAGCCGGATCATACCCATACGCAATTTGTAAGGCTCTGAGCCAGTTTGTACTGTGAAAGACTGAAGCTCGAGCATGGTTGCAGACGAAAGTCTCCCAGCGCGGATCATACAGCGGGTTGAGTTCGTAAACGGTAGTTGCGGCAGATTTCCCCACACCGAGATGAGGGCCGTCGTCTGCTGGATTGATCAGCGAAATCCATTCTTGTATTCTGCCGCGAACGCTTTCGGGCGGATCAAGAAACCTTATGCCTGCTTCTCTCCTCGATTCACTCAGCCACGCGATCTGTCCTATTATTTCCACCCAGTCTTCGGAACCGGGTAAACGGAAAGCCACCGTGGAGATGTGTGCTTCGATCTCAGAGGCAGCTGCGTGTACACCCAACCCGCCTTCACTGACATCGGACACCACACCGCGACTGGCGCCAATGTTGACGTAAGCGGCCGATTGTACCCGACGCCGGGCGTGGAAGCGGCGCTCGGGAACGCCGAGAGCGCAATCGGGTTTTTGCGGGGCACTCGACATGCTCGACCATTGTTAAGAGAACCCAAAGCGGCTGAGTAGCTTCTGTCAAAGCAACCGAACGATCCCGAGAACCACTGCGCCGACGAAGCTAAGCAGCGAAACGAGCAATAGCCCATATTCCTTGATTGTTTACGTCTGCTTCAAGGTGATGTCCGGGTAGTTGATCCGGAATTTCTTTTTTCACATCGAAAACGACACCATTGTATGCCCATCTTGCCGGTTCGCGGCATTGCGAAAGCGCACAGCGGTAATTCTCGTCGGACAGCCTAGCGCACCTTAGTCCTGACGGAAGGGACTTCTATCACCATGCCTTCGAGTATTGTCGCTTGGTTTACAACCGACTTCCCAGAACCCCCGAAAGATCCAGACCCTCGCCCAGGTGTGGAAGCAGTTGTGGAAGTGGCGAAGAGGGTGAACTTCTCATCTCGCCCAATGGAAAGCTTGTCATGTACACGAAACTGCCTTGGCCCAGCCAAACCGAGCTCTGGGTTTCAGATCTTGACGGTAGAAACAGAATTAGGCTTGCCTCGTCCTCGGGAATGTTGGACACCGGCTTCCGGTCACTTGACGTTCGCAACTGTCCTTTTTGGACGCTACGGGCGGCCGAAGTAAGGAGGCATCACCCAGCGGTTGGATGCTCTCCGGTTGTGCTATTTGGCATTAACTATCGGTGACTTGTGACGTATGGCGGTTTCACAAACGGGACCACGGATGG
This sequence comes from Acidobacteriaceae bacterium, assembly GCA_003138955.1. Lineage (GTDB taxonomy): Bacteria > Acidobacteriota > Terriglobia > Terriglobales > Acidobacteriaceae > Acidiflorens. The sequence continues at coordinate 16,255 of PLHP01000319.1, forward strand.
CCGCCTGTGGCGAGGAAGTACCAGAAATACTTTTAGTTTGAGAGAGATAGAAGTGTTACCATAGTCGGAACTAGATCCCCCTAAGCACTTTTATAATGGGCACCAGTCAGCTAAACAATTAGAGAAAACTTAAAGTCCCGAGGAGTCTCAAGTTGTCTGAAGTCCCGCATACGTGCTACCTGCCTCGCAGCGGTGGGGCAACCTTGCACCAGTTGTTCGAGGCGCAGGTGGCGTTGCGGCCGAAAGCAGTGGCGCTCACGTGCGAGGGACAGTCGCTGACGTATGGACAGCTCAACGCGCGGGCCAACAGGCTGGCTTGCCAATTGGTGAAGTTGGACGTCACGGCCGACAGACTGGTGGGGCTCTACATGGATCGATGCAACGAGTTAGTCGTCGCGATCCTGGCGATCCTCAAAGCGGGCGGGGCATACGTGCCAATCGACCCGGCGTATCCGGCTGACCGGGTGGCCTTCATGCTGGAAGACTCGCAGGCGCCGGTGCTGCTGACACAAAGTAAGTTGGCGTGCAAGTTGCCCCCGACACAAGCAAAGGTGCTTTGCATAGATGAGATGTTGGCTCGGCCGGTGCAGGCTGGGGAAGAAACGAACCTGCTGCCCGTGGCCGGCCCGGACCATTTAGCCTACGTGATTTACACATCGGGCACGACCGGCAAGCCCAAAGGTTCGCTGATCACGCACCGGAACGTGACGCGTTTGTTTGCCGCCACCGAGCATTGGTTCGGGTTCCGCGAGCACGATGTTTGGACGGTGTTCCACTCCTGTGCATTCGATTTCTCCGTGTGGGAGATTTGGGGCGCGCTGCTCTACGGTGGGCGAGCGGTGATGGTTCCCTACACGGTGAGCCGAACCCCGGAGGCGTTTTACGAGCTGCTGGCGAACGAGCAGGTGACAGTGCTCAACCAAACGCCCTCCGCCTTCCGGCAACTCATCCAAGCCGAAGAATCAGCGGGACAAAAGGAACTGGCCCTGCGCTATGCGATTTTCGGGGGTGAGGCGCTGGAAATGGGGAGCCTGCGGCCATGGTTCGAGCGGCACGGGGATCAACAGCCCCAGCTCGTGAACATGTATGGCATCACCGAGACAACGGTGCATGTGACCTACCGGCCACTGTCGAAGAGCGATTTGGACTCCGGTAGCGTCATTGGAGTGCCAATCCCCGATCTGCAGATTCACATCCTGGACCCGCAGCGGCAGCCGGTTGTAATGGGGGTGCCCGGAGAAATGTACGTGGGAGGGGCCGGATTGGCCCGCGGCTATCTGCGCCGCCCGGAACTGACGGCCGAGCGATTCATCCCCGACCACTTGACGGGCCGCCCAGGGTCGTGCCTTTACAGGACCGGAGATCTGGCGCGGTTCCTGTCCAGCCGCGACATTGAGTACTTGGGCCGGATCGACAGCCAAGTCAAGATTCGCGGCTTCCGGGTCGAACTGGGAGAAATCGAATCCGTGTTCCGCCAGCATCCGGCGGTGCGGGAAGTGGCGGTGATCGCGCGGGAAGACACGCCCGGCGCCAAGCGTTTAGTGGCCTATCTGGTTGTACCCCCGCCAGCCGCGGGCCAAGCTCCCCGAAGTCAGGAGTTGCACGAGCTCTTGTCCCGCAAACTGCCTGAATACATGATTCCCGCCGAGTTCGTCCGGATGACGGCTCTGCCTTTGACCGCGAACGGCAAACTCGACCGGGCGGCGTTGCCGATGCCCACGCGGGAGAACGCGCTGGACACGATTCCTTATTGCGCGCCGGAGTCGGCGATTGAGATTCAAGTGGCCTCGATTATGTCGCAGCTGCTGGCGATCGACCGCGTGGGACGCGAGGATGATTTCTTCCTCTTGGGCTTGCACTCTATGCTCAGCGCTATGCTGATCGTGCGCTTACGCGAGAAATTCGGAGTGCAGCTCACGCTCCGCGATTTGTTTGAAACGCGAACTCTGGCGAAGCTATCCGAGAAGGTCGAGCACGAGTTGCTCTCGAATTTGACGCAGATGAGCGAGGAGGAAGTTCACCGCATTCTGTCAACGCTGGAGGGCGGATGAGCAACCCCGGCGCCAACCTAGATGTCGAGCTGAGCCTTTGCCAGCTCTTGAACCCCGCGGTGATGGCGAACCCGTATCCTTTGTACGCCCGGCTCAGGGAACAGGATCCGGTGCATTGGGATCCCTATCTGCAGTCTTGGGTCGTGACCCGCTATGCCGACGCGATCACAGTGTTGAACCGATTCTCAGCCGACCGCGCCCCCTCGCCCGAAGTTTTCAAAGCCCTGGGATGCGCTACTTTGAGCCCGATCGCGCAACTGATGACGAAACAGATGATGTTCTTGGACGGCACGGCGCACACGCGTCTCCGGAGTCTCGCCGCGGCAGCCCTCACTCCACGGCGCGTCCAGACCCTCCACGAAATCATTCAGGCGGTTGCCGACCGGCTGATCGACCGTATCGCTGAACAGGGGCACGCGGAATTGCTGGCCGATTTCGCCGAACCGCTGCCATCCATCCTCGCCACCGAGATTCTGGGAACACCCATGGCCGATTACAGGCAGATCAAAGCTTGGTCCTCAGACTTCGGAAAGATGCTGGGAAGCATTCAACATGCCGCGGAATTCGCCCCGCAAATCGTCCGGAGCCTGAACGAGGCGGTGGCCTATTTCCGCGACGCGATTCGCGAGCAGGAGACCAAGCCCAGGGAAGGTCTGGTCCATTCGCTGGTCACAGCGCAGATTGATGGCGCGCGCCTCAGCGAGGAAGAAGTCATCGCCAACTGCATTCTGTTAACCGCGGGAAGCCAGGAAGACGTTACGAACCTGATCGGAAACGGCATGCTCACGCTGTTGCGCCATCCGGAGAAAATCGGGCCGCTCGCCAGCGATGCTTCGTTGATCCCACCCGCGGTGGAAGAACTGCTGCGCTATGAGAGCCCCACCCAGCAGACCATCCGGGTGGCTCAAGACGACGTAATGCTCGGCGGGAAGCCGGTCCGCAAGGGTCAGCGGGTGGTGGCGCTGCTCGCCGCTGCCAACCGGGATCCAGAAAGGTTCACCGACCCGGAGCGGCTTGATCTCGCCCGGGAAGACAACCGTCATCTCGCTTTCGGTTGGGGCGCGCACTTTTGCTTCGGGGCGCCCCTCGCACGTCTGGAAGGGCAGATAGCGTTTAATACCTTGTTGCGGCGTCTCCCCAATCCCGCGCTTGAAAGTGGCCACGCCGATTGGCGCATAAATCTCAGTTTACGGGGCTTGCAGACGTTGCCGGTCCGTTTCAACGCGCTCGTCCCGGAGAAGGACTCCCAGTTCGTCAGCCAGTAGATCATGCCGAACCAAGTTCCGATGTCCGACGCAAAATCCCGGCTCCTCGAAAGGATACGCCGCGGAGAAATTGCGCTGCCCACCGGGGAGGAGACGATCGGGCCGCGCGCGGACGGCGCGCTGGTTCCGCTCACGGCGAGCCAGCGGCAAATTTGGCTACATTCCCAGATGGCACCCCAGGTGCCGATCTACAACGAGCCGATCACCATACGCCGCCGCGGACCACTCGACCGCAGCGTGTTGGAGCGAAGCTTTCACGAGATTGTACACCGGCATGCAATCTGGAGAACCACGTTCTCGACGCTCAATGGCCAAGTAGTTCAGACCGTTCACGATCATTGTACGATTCCGATCCTCTATTCCGATCTCTCTTCACTCCCGGAAACTGAGCGCGAGCCTGCGGCGATCCGCCTGGCGGCAGGCGACGCGCAACTTCCCTTCGATTTAAACGCGGGGCCATTGCTTCGGCCACGCTTGATAAAACTTGGCGAGGAAGATCACCGCTTTCATCTCACGTCCCATCATTTGATTTTTGACGGCATGACGGTGTTCCGCGTCCTGCTTCCGGAACTCGCCGTTATCTACGAAGCGTTCTCCAGGGGCCAGCCTTCCCCGCTTCCCGAGCCCCGCCTGCAGTATGCCGATTACGCACTATGGGAGCAGCGGCAGTTGGAAAAGGATTTCGTGGCGCGCCAGTTGGAATACTGGCGGCGAACGTTGGCGGAAGGAGAAGCGGCCAGTTCACTTCTTCCCGCGGATCGTCCGCGTCCGGCCGTCCCCACTTTCCGGGGAGGCACGGAGGTTTTTGCGTTTCCCGTGGGGTTGTTCGAATCGGTAAACCGCGCCGCCCGCGACGAAGGCGTCACGATGTACATGGTGCTGCTGGCATGCTTCTACACCCTGCTCTACCGTTATAGCGGCAGCGAGGACTTGATGGTGGGCGGCGTCACGGACGGGCGCCAGCGGACGGAATTCGAGAGCCTTATGGGCACCTTCACGAACACCCTGGTGTTGCGCGCCAGTCCTCGGGGAGAGATGACCTTCCGTGAATTCTTGGGCCACGTGAAGGAAGTGGTGCTGGGTGCAATGGCAAACGGAGATGTGCCGTTCGACTCAGTAGTGCGCGAACTGCACCCGAAACGCGAGGCTAGCTACAATCCTTTCTACCAGGTCCTGTTCTCCATCGATCCTCCGCCGCAGAGCGATCGACATCCGGGCTGGGAGCTGGAGCAGCTCGGCATCGATACAGGCGCCACCAAATGCGACCTGTTTGTCGCGCTGGATGAGTGTGAAAACGGCATGACCGGCCGCTTCCATTACAGCTCCGATCTGTTCGATCAGCGGACCGTCCGTCGCATGATCAGCCACTGGTTGACGCTGCTCGAATCGGTGGTTCGCGAGCCCGGCGCGAGACTCAGCGATTTGACGGTGACGGCGCCGGCCGAGACGCGCAAGCTCATCCATGATTGGAACGATTCAGCCCGCGAGCTTCCAAACCTGACAATTCACGAATTGATCGAGCGGCAGGTCAAATTGACGCCGGATGCGGAAGCGGTGGAGGCGGCCGGGGTTCGTCTGACGTATCGCGAAATGAATGAGCGCGCCAACCGTCTGGCGCGGCGGTTGCAGGGCGCGGGCGTTACGCCAGAAACGCTGGTGGCGGTGTGCGTGGGGCGGACGATGGATTTGGTTATTGCTCCGCTGGCGGTGCTGAAAGCGGGTGGGGCGTACCTGCCTCTCGATCCGGGATTCCCGAAGGAACGGTTGGCGTACATGGTCGAGGACGGGCACGCTCCTGTTCTGCTTGCGGCCAGGGAGCTTGAGGATCAGTTGCCGGAAACCAGCGCGCAACTGTTGTTTTGCGATGACGCCTTGGGCGACGGGTCCGATCTCCCGAACACCGCGACGCCCGAGAACCTCGCCTATTTGCGCTATACTTCCGGATCCACGGGACGACCGAAGGGTGTCGCGATTCTGCATGGCGCCCTGGTCAATTTGCTGCTTTCCATGCAGCGCGAGCCTGGATTCACGAAGGCGGATTCACTGCTTGCCATCACGACGCACTCGTTCGATATCTCCGAGCTGGAACTCAATCTTCCATTGATCTGCGGCGGACGGTTGGTGATCGCCGCCCGCGACGACGTCCGCGATTCGCGCCGTCTGGTGCAACGTCTGCGTGAATCGAAGTGCACGGTGATGCAAGCCACGCCAGCCGCGTGGCGCGGGATGATCGACGCGGGCTGGAGCGGCCAAGGCAATCTGAAGGCATTATGCGGAGGCGAGGCTCTGCCGCGCGATCTAGCCGACTTGCTGTTGGCGCGCTCCGGCGAGTTATGGAATCTGTACGGTCCCACGGAAACCACGGTCTGGTCGGCCGTTTTTCGGGTGGCCTCCGGGTCCGGTCCGATCCCCATTGGCCGTCCGATTGACAACACGCAAATGTACGTGCTCGACGCGCATCAACACCCGGTTCCTACACTAGCGTCCGGTGAACTTTACATCGGAGGCGCGGGTGTGGCACGCGGCTACTTGCGCCGCGAAGAGCTAATGCACCGTTTTGTCCCGAATCCGTTCCGGTCCGGCGAGCGGTTGTATCGAACCGGCGATCTGGCGCGCTGGCTGCCCGACGGAACCCTCGAATATCTGGGACGGGCAGACAATCAGGTGAAGGTCCGCGGATTTCGCATCGAGCCCGGCGAGATTGAAGCCGTGCTCGGGCGCCACGCGGCGGTGGGGCAAAGCGTGGTGGTTGTGCGCGAAGATACGCCCGGCGATAAACGGCTGGTTGCCTACTTCGAGTCGCTGCCGGAATCGGCGCCCAGCTCAGGCGAGCTGCGCGAGCACCTGAAGGAGTTGCCGGAGTACATGATCCCGACGGCCTTCGTCCGGATGGACAAGTTGCCGCTGACGCCAAACGGAAAGATCGACCGCAAGGCGCTGCCCGCCATGGCGGAACTCGCTACTGAAGTCCCCGGCGGCTTCGCTGCGCCGCGCGATTTACTCGAGCAAACGCTGGCGCGGATTTGCGCCAAAATTCTCAAAGTGAAGCAGGTTGGGCTGCACGACAATTTCTTCGAGCTAGGCGGGCATTCTCTCGCCGCGGTCAGGTTGCTGATTGAAATCCAAGAGTTAACGGGCAAGACCCTGCCGTTGGCGACTCTCTTCCAGACTTCAACCGTCGAAGGTTTGGCGAACGCGCTCCGCAAGGAGGGCTGGACTCCGTCCTGGTCATCCCTTGTGCCGATCCAGCCACTCGGATCGAAAAGTCCCTTATTCCTGGTGCACGGCGCGGAGGGCAATGTGCTGCTATACCGGCAGTTGATCCGACATCTGGGGCCGGATCAGCCCGTATACGGTCTGCAATCGCAAGGCCTGAATGGGGATGGGCAGATTTACGCAGGCGTTCATGAAATGGCGGCGCAGTACGTAAAGGAAATAATCGCGGTGCAGCCGGATGGACCGTACATTCTGGGCGGGTACTGTATGGGCGGAGCGATCGCATTCGAAATGGCCCAGCAACTCAGAGCGTCAGGCAAGAAAGTGGAACTCGTGATCATGCTCGACACGTACAACAACGGCGTGATTCCCCTCTCCAGGGCCCGCCTGCAAGCACCTTTGCGGCTGTTGCAGAATGTGTGGTACCACTGTGCCAACGCGTTTTCCTTGAGTGCGAAAGACCGCGGCAAATTTCTGCGTGAAAAACGAGACATCGCGATCGCAAGGACCGGGATCAGGTTGCAGGCGGCATATCACGCCCTGGGGCGGCTTAACAAGCAGAACACACAACATCGCTATCCACATTTGATTCTGAAAAAAGCCAATGATCAGGCGTCGCAGAAGTATGTTCCGGGGCCTTATGAGGGCCGTGTGGCCCTTATTCAGTCTAAAGGATCCATCGCCGGGCTTGGAAGCCCTAGCCCAAATTGGGAACCATACGTCGTGGGCGGATTGGAGGTTCATGAACTCCCGGTATATCCGAAGGGGATGCTCATCGAGCCGTTCTGCCGTTCCCTGGCGCAAATCTTGAACCAGCTTCTTGCTGGTCGAGACGTGGAGGGCGCGAGATGACACTGAAGGAACGGTTTGGACCGTTTCTCAAAATGTGGTGCGCAAGGAACGGGATGGTGCTGGCCAACTACTCGAACGGTGACCGGAAAGCACGTTTGCGGGATTACGTCCGGCTTAAGGCCCAGGGCCGTCTCTTGCAAAATCCCGCGGACGGGTGCCAACTGATAAATGCGTTACTGGCGACCAAGAACGTCGATGGCGATATCGCTGAAGTCGGAACCGCGGCTGGGGGTTCGGCGCGCCTGATCAGCCAATACTCGAACGGAAAAACCATCCATGTATTCGATACCTTCGAAGGCTTGCCCAAGCCGGGCAAAATGGATGCCGGGTTCGTTGAGGGCCAGTATCGGTGTAGCTTGGAAGACGTCCAGGAATATCTGAAGGGCTTGCCAGTTGAATTTCACAAGGGACGGTTTCCCGAGTCGGCGGGCTCGTTACAGGCTTCCCGCTTCTCGTTCGTTCATTTGGACGTCGATCTCTACCAAAGTGTCCTGGATTGCCTGGGATTTTTCTATCCACGGCTGAATCCGGGGGGAATTCTCGTTTGTCACGATTACCTGCATGTGGAAGGCGTCACACAGGCCATCGCCAAGTTTTTCGCTGACAAACCAGAAGGGCCAATCGAGCTCATTGGGCACCAAGTTATGGTGGTGAAACTATCGCCAACGGTCATCTGCTGATCGATCATGCCGGCGCCCAAACGACACCCGGTTATCCGTAAATCCCAATGAGCGTTCGGGAACCGTGATCTTCAATGCGCCTCACGTTGAAATCCTGGCAGACCTTCGGGATTCGCACCTTTTTCCGTTTACAGACGGCAACTTTTTGCTGGTGCAGAATGCAATATGATGGGTACTGAGGCACCCTTGCAGAAGCCCTGCGCATCGCACCGCGGCTCCAGCGCCGCCTGGCCCGGCTTTGCCAGCAGGAAGATGTTGCTAATTCCGTAAGCACAGAACTTGTTACCATTCGTCAAGGGGAAGCTGAAATTCTTCCCTGTCGAGGACACCAGTTGCACGGCTATGGAAATGCAGGTTTGCGTCAATTCTTGCTCTTTGTTCAGCTTTGCGCATGGCGCCAGACTAAAACCAGCCGACCTTGGGCCTCCCTCGAAACGCAAGTCGCATGGAGCCTGATAGGGCGGCAGGCCGCATCCGAGGCCGGTGGTGATCGCGCCGCTACCCTGCTCGGTTCCTTTGACCAACAAGCTCACGTTGCTGAAAGAGATCGGCTCGATCGTGATATCTGTTGTGTCAAGGTGGACTTCGTAACTACTCACCCCTGAAACGGTACCGTCACCGTTCTTCTGGGCGCCTGTACCTAAGTAGGTTAACTTGCCGATCGTGATGGATCGGGTTTGCGCGGGTGCCTGCGAAACGAACAACGAAATAGCAATCGCCACGCACGCAAGAAAAACAAACTTCTTTTCCACACTTCCACTCCTCGTCGCTACGTTGCCATAATACACTCGAGGCATATGGGATGCGGAATATCCATAAGTAGGCTGCTGAAAAATGAATCTACTTGGTAATCTCGACTCATTCCGGCGAACAAGATTCAAGTACTTGCAAGCCACTTTCTGTCCGTTTCCGGCCAGACCTACTACTACGTAGCCACGGCCATGGCCGGCCAACCTTGATTGGCACGATTGTGCCAACACCTAGCACGTTCGTGCCATTTTTCTCTTGGCGGAAAGGTCTTACGCTGTGTGCGAACGGCATTCTTGGGGGAGGAGCTGTTCATTCTCTTGCCCCACAACTCCGACTGGGTTGTGGGGCATTTTTTGATGGCCCGCCATGACGCGCGCAGGCTCAGTTCCAAGAATACGTTTCCAGGCGAGAATGACAGCGATCGAGAGCCACCGTCGCGCGAAAGCCGTCGACCACACTGAGGTCTGCCAGAAACCATCGTTTCCCGGCTTCCGTGTTTCCATTGATTTCTTCAAGTTCCGGATCGAGATCGGGGTGAGTGGTGACGGAAAAATCCGCCAGCGGAAAGGAAAGGCCGTCACCGGTGGCCTTCAGGAAGGCTTCTTTACGCGTCCAGCAGGCAAAGAAGCCCGGCACGCGAAGACGATCCGACAATGCCTGAAGTCCGGCCCGTTCGCGAAGCGAGAAGAATTGCTCAGCCAGCGCTGTGATGTCGACGTCGCCGCGGATTTTTTCGATGTCGACGCCTAGCCGGTGCTCAGATCCAACTGCAATCACCGCCATATTTGCCGAGTGGGATACATTGAACTGCAGCACGTGTGGATTCTGCTCCGCTGCGAGCTGAGGCTTGCCGCTGGTTAGATATTCGAAACGAATCTCGGCCGCGGGAATCGCCAGGTAACCGGCAAGTATGGCTCGAAGTGCAGAACGGCATTGAGTGAAGTGAATCTGATCATTCTCGAAGTGGAATCGGCCAGCGCGGGCGATCTCATCGGGAGACAGAGCGCTGGCCTCGACGGCTACGGCCGCCGGTTCGTCAAGACGCACTCTCCAGACGTCAACGCATCCAGTGGGAAACGCCGGCGTGGAATGGGCTTGCGACCACAAAGTGTCGAGGCGTTGCTTCGTGTTACCGGCAGGCGCGCTGACTTCCTTCATCTTGCCTGGTCCTAGTCACTAGTCGCTGTCTTGATCGTGGTCCGTGGCGGTCATGTTTTCCAGATTGCGGCCTGCATATTGTAAAACGTGCCGTACCAGTCCTCACAGGAATCGTTCCGGGCTGCTAGTCAGCGAGTACGGCGGCGATTCTCTCGCCCGCGTGACCGTCCCAAAGCGGAGGGATGGTCCCCTTCTTTGCCTGGCCGGCGAGGACTCGGGAGAGTTCGGACCTGAGTTTGTCGGGATCGCGTCCGACAAGAACATTGGTTCCGAAAGTGACTGTGACTGGACGCTCGGTGTTCTCGCGCAGGGTCAGGCAGGGCACCCCCAGATAAGTAGTCTCTTCCTGAATGCCTCCGGAATCGGTAATCACCACGGTGGCACGCGATTGCAGGCCAAGAAAGTCCACATACGACAGCGGATCGAGTATGCGCAATTGCTCGGCATTCAAACCAAAATCAGCAATTCTCTGCCGTGTTCTGGGGTGAGCAGGAAAGATGACAGCTAGATCACGATTCACTTCGAGGAGCGACTGCAGGAGGCGTTTCAGCGTGGCGCCGTCGTCGACGTTGGCCGGCCGATGGAGCGTGACCAGCGCATAGCGTTCGGGAAGGCCGTTCTTGCTTTGCCGCTGCGCTACGGGCAGGAGCTTCACCAGAGAATCGATCATCACATTGCCGACGCGGAAGATCTTCTCGGCGGGAATTCCCTCTTTCCGAAGATTAACGTCTCCGTCCTCGGAAGGCGTAAACAGCAGATCTGCGAGCTGATCGGTGACCAGCCGGTTGATTTCCTCCGGCATGGTGCGGTCGAAGGAGCGCAGTCCAGCCTCGACGTGGCCGACGCGCACTCCGAGCTTGGCGCAGACCAGAGCGGTGGCGACCGTTGAGTTGACGTCGCCATAGACCAGCACAATGTCGGGCTGGCGTTCGAGCAGCACCGGCTCGAAACGAGTCATGATTTCGGCCGTCTGCCGCGCGTGCGTCCCGGAGCCCACCGCCAGGTTGACATCCGGAGCCGGGATGCCAAGCTGCTCAAAAAACACGTCCGACATATTCGCATCGTAGTGCTGGCCGGTGTGGACCAGGGTCTGGACCACGTGTTTGCGCGTTTTGAGCGCGTTCATCACGGGCGCCACTTTCATGAAATTCGGGCGGGCACCCACGATGTGAAATACGTTCACGAATTCTCCGACCAACGATCAACGACAACCTGGATTTCAATTATCTGAAACTGAACGATCTGATGATAATAGCAGGAGAGCGGGGGGGTAATTCGGGCCAATTCGGCACCTGCGTTCAGCAAGGTGGTGGGAAGAGTTCATGCGGGTCGTGCTCGCCGCCAGTTCTGAACTCGCGGTGCTCTATCCGACATGTTTGTACAAAAGTTTACCAACCGTTTCCAGAGCTATATCTGGGGAAATTGAGACCACGCGCCTTGCCAACATTTTCTTCCAGACGCCGGGGAGTCCTGCCCGCACCTTCGGATAACTCCAGTAATGTATTACCGTTGCAGTGGCACCCCAGCGCTCCTTGAAAGCGATCAGCCCCAAATTGTCAATATCTGAGCGGCCCATCTCAAGCTCCTCGAAGCCGTGGTCCCTCGCCTCTTGGAGGGTTTTCCAAAACAATAACGCTGTTCCGCCGAGCTTATTAAACGCTGCGTTGCTGCAACCATACTTGTAAATCATGGATTTCTTGTGCGAAAGAGTAAGAATGCTGGCAACAGCTGTGCGAGCCTTAAAGGCCACACGAATCTTAATGTCGTTCCCAAAGGCAGCGATCAAACCGCGAAACCAGTTGATTGGCTGCGGTGGCAGGCCTTTCCGGCGGCGAGTCATGACCAGAAGCCGATAAAACTTCCGCAGCAACTCCTCCGACGTTCCTTCCTCGTACTGCCGCTTTTCGCGTTCGGCACGACGAATCTTCCTTCTCACGCAATCTTTGTGGAAGTTAAGAAACAATTCCTCCGTGGCTGGACGCAGATTCAGGCGATGCAGCAAATACGTACCTCCCCTGCTTAATTCGATACGGCCACTCGGCTGGTAAGAGACAGGTCTAATCTCGATGTACTTGCACTTTTTCTCGGCGACCTCTCGTTTCATGTGCAGAAGCATTTCGTCGAGTTCCTCCGACCGGTGGACCAAGGGGTCGCAATGATCAGAAAAGGGCAGAGACACCAAGCGTCGACCTGTCAACCAGCTGTTGATCCGACAGAAAACAAGGCCGTTCGACAGGTGGGCATCGGGAGGACAGGTCGTCACAACGACAGGTTCGTAGCCGTACACAGCGCGCAACACTCGGAGCCAGTTCGGACTATGAAATAGTGACGCCCGTGGGTGTTCTGCAACCAAAGCCGCCCAGCGGGGGTCCGAAAGCGGATCAACCTTGTAACAACCCGAGGGTGAAACGGGAAACGTTTCGGTTGCACATTGGGTTCCTGAGTCCATACCAGACCATCCCTTCGACCTGGATATCGGCCGGAATTTCCTTTTTGATCTCCGAAAGCGGCACCTTGGTACCCCATCTCGCCTCTTCGTGACATTCTAAATGGTTTTTCATCGCGGGTACCCCCGTCGGTCTCGCCATCCGCGCAGACACGACCGGAATCGCCCCCTTTTTCTTCCCCTCAGTCAATTTCTTGATCGGAACGCCATAAACGCGCACGAACTGCGGGAATGCAATCCCATTACCGCACGGTAGGCTCGAATCAAGCCGCATCGCGAGCCCCAACTACTCGGTGTACGGGCAGTCCCTATGGGGCCCTTTTTTCAGCGGCGGACAGCTAGTTTACGGGCAATGCGTGGGCTCGGAGTTCTGAGGCCATGCAAATCAAGAAGCACACCACACTGACCTCAAGCAGATTCCGCTGCGATAGACGCATCGCCGTGAACAGCGTCGTTGCAATGTTAAGGTGGAACAAGCCTCCACATACCAACACGATCCAACCGGCGTAGTAGGTAACCCTGCCAATCAACTGCAGACGAATAACGTGACTCATGGTGAAACCCTCCTTGGATGCACAGGGCCCCGAACGGGCCGCTCCGATTTACCTCCCCGCGATAGGACAACTGATTTCATCTTACTCTTAGGGGGACTCGGGAAAGCGAGACTAATCTGTTGTAACGAGTTCCAAACTAGGTTCGTGCACAGCAATTGTCGATTCTTTTATCGCCCGGTCAAGGCAACCGCGCAAGAGGCTAGCCAGTTGCCCAACATAGGGCTCTACGAGGCTGCCGCGGGGGCTGATTGGAAGCTTGAAGAGCCGAACGCCACCTTGCGCAACCTCTCCCCAGCCACCCAATTGAGTGTGATAACCCGCCAGATGACGCTCCGCCAGGAAGAGAGTCAATTCCCCGGGATAGGGCCTGACGTCGTATTGAGCAAGGGCTTCTTCGTAGATGTCCGCAAGTTTGGCTTGGGGCGCGGCCGCAGCGGCATTAAGCAGAAGGCGATTCCGAAGACGGGCCCAACCAAAACGAGCGGATGCTTTTATTCGGGTAATCTCGACGCGAAGTTTTTCCATGAAAAAGGCGACTTTGCCTGCGCCCTCCGCTGCGAAGAGATTGTGGAGGTGAAAGTAGGGGTTGAGGATAAGACGATTGATAAAGTTCTGGTGCAACGGGAGCGGCCAGCGCAGGGCGCGGATATTGTAAATCTCAATCAGGGCTACGAGGCCCACGGTCTCGCCCGATTCGATGAGTTGCCGTGCCATTTCTAGGGCCAGCGTGCCACCCAGGCAGTACCCGCCCAGCATGTAGGGACCATGCGGTTGTACTTGACGGATCTCGTCGATATAACGGCGTGCCACATGTTCGAAACGGCCGTCGACCGGAGAACGTCCGTCGAGACCGGCGGATTGCAAACCGAAGACGGGCTGATCGGCGCCGAGATGGGCAGCCAGGGAACGATAGAGCAAGACGTTGCCTTCCGCGGCGTGCACGAGAAAAAGCGGCGGCCGATCATTGGATCGGGATCGGCGGGGTCGATTGATGGCCACGAGGGATTGCCAGTCTTCTTTCTTGCTGCCCCGGATCAGAACACTCGCCAGCATCCGCGGGGTACAGGCATCGTAGAGGGTCGCGAGCGGTGCGGTGCACCCCAACTCGCTCTGAATCACGGCAAACAACTGCGCCGCAGCGATGGAGTGGCCGCCCAGGGCAAAGAAATCATCGTCTGGCCCAATCTTGCGGATGTCCAATACGCGCTGCCAAAGCGGGAGCAGCGCTCGGAGCAATGCGGGCTCCGCCATCGTTGCAAATCTCGTGGAGCTTGCCGGTGAATCTGAGAATTGCCGTGGCAGCTCTGGGGCCGAAGTCGGAACGGCCGTGAGGGATCTGTCAGCAGCCTCCCGATTTGAGGCATGAGTGTAAACAATTTCAGTTGCAGCAGAAGCATCGCCACGCTTGAGCCGGGCAAGATCCAGAACTTCCCGCGAGGGATCTGCCGCAAGGTCCCGCAAGATGGAACCGAACGTTGTGAGCCATGCTCGTATGGTGATTTCCTCAAAAAGCTTGATGTCGTAGTGGCAGCGCAGCTCCAGTTTCTCTTCCATCTCGACCGCATTCAAATACAACTCGAACGATTCGTAGCCTTTGGGGTTGGCATCGTAGTCGACGGTAAATCCGGATTGCGGCAATTCGTTGGGCTTAAACTTCTTGACGTTGGTGAGGCCAGTCGAGATCGGGGAAATGCCGAGCGCGGGCACGACTGGACGCAGGTCTTCCAGTAAGCTCACCATCGTGAAGTTGGCATGGTCTAGCGCAGCAAGAAGCTCGCCTTGTACTCTCTGGAGAAAAGCGCTGACGGCTTCGCCTTCGCGTAATCCCACAACGAAGGGGAGAAGACTTACACAGTGTCCGACGAGACCGGGCTGGCCGATGACCGGTTGTTCCGCAGTTGGCAGAGCGATAACAAAACGGCGCTGCTGTGAAATGCGGGCCAGAAGGATGGCCAAGGAACTGAGAAGGACAGCGAAGAAGCTGCAGCCTTCGTTTGCTCCTAGCGCTCTGAGGTTTTCAACCACCGGGGCCGGAATGGAGCGATCGAGACGGCGCGCAGTGAATTCACGCCGCGCGCTCCGAGGGTGATTGGTCGGAAGCACAAGCACGGGAAAACCATCCTTGAATTTCGAGTGCCAATAGCTGCCCGCTTCCTTGAATTCGTCAGAGCGGTGGAGCTCGGTTACGCTCTGTACGTAATCGACGTAACTCTTCGCCGGCTCCAGGGCTGCCTGTGCGCCCGAGATTTCTTCGGAATAGAAAGCGCAAAGATCGTGGATCATGACATCCAACGACCAACCATCGCAGATGATGTGGTGCGCGGTGAAGATAACCGCCGCGCGATCGGGGCCGAGCAAAACCATTTGGCAGCGGAACAACGGACCCGCAGGCAGGGGGAACGGCAAGGAGGTCTCATCGGCAATCAGTTTGCGGAGACGCTCCTCTTGCCGGGTTGGCTCGTTGATGGAAGAAAGATCGATGGAAGAAAGATCGGTTACCGGCATCGCGATTTTCTGCGCCGGGTTGATCTTCATCACCAGACCGGTTTCATCGAAGCTGGCGCGAAGAGCATCATGCCGCCCAACTAAACGTTCCATGGCGCGCGCCATTTTCTCGATCGAGATGTTGCCGGTAAATCGCAACGTCATGGATTCGTTGTACGAGGCCGACAAACGTTCGGAAAGGCGTGAGGAAGCATAGATGCCGCGCTGCGGAACAGTAGATTCAACCTCCAGGAGGCCGGAAGCCGCCGGAGCGGTGGTCGATGCGTTGTCTTTCGGCAGTGTGGCCACCACGGGTGTACCGGCGTCGGCAGCCGCGGCTGGATGATTCACGCCGGCCTTTTCGAGCAGGGTAACCAAGCGCGCGATGGTGCGTGCTTGATCGGCAACAACTTCCTCGAGCGCACTGCCGTTCGTGCGCACGTTCAGTCGGACTTCTGCAGCAGCAGGCGCAGCAGGAACATGCAGAGAGGCCGAGATGGCAGCGGTTTCCGCAAGAATGTCGGCAGGCAGGGTAGCGTCAAGATGCCCCGCAAGCATGTCAACGTTTGGCCACTGATTCATGAGCTGACTGAAGCTGACCTTGGCAGAAAACTCCTTGCGGATGGCAAAAGCGACCTGCGTCAAGGATAAAGAATCGAATCCCTGCTCCATGAACGTAGCAGAGGTGCTGATCTGTGAGCGTTCGCGTCCGGAGACTGGTAAGAGGAGGTCAACCAGACGCGCAGCGAGGCGGTCTTTGCGTGAAGATGAGGGTGAAGCTAACGAGCTTCCTGAGGTAACGGTCTCCAGCGGCGCGGAGGAAGCCAATGGCTCAACGAATGGCTCGACTGAGGAACGAGTGGCCGAAGCGGAACTCGCGGCCTGGGGGCTTGGTGCAGCGGGTGCCACTGGCGCAGGGTCTACCCAGAACCGCTGCCGCTCAAAGGGATAAGTTGGCAAAGGTATGCGCCGACGGTCTTCGTGGGCATAGAAGGCATCCCAATCAATGGACACGCCGTTCTGCCAGAGAGACCCCAGGGCGAAAAGCAGGGTCGCCCACTCGGTGTTGTTCTCAGGCGTATCGGCAAACGTGGGAATGGCTGTGCAGGGATGGTCGGGCGTGAACTGCTGGCGAGCCAACGAACATAGTGTGGAACGCGGTCCACATTCGAGGAAGAGGTCGTATCCCTCGTCTTTGAGACACTGGATTGCTTTCGAAAACTCCACGGTTGCCCGGGAATGGCGGGCCCAATAAGCGGGATCGGTGGCTTCTGCTGTGGTGATGGGGCGTCCCGTGACCGTCGAGACAAAGGGCCTCACCGGAGGGCGCAACTGGACTTTGGCGATGGCCTCGCGCAACGGCTCAACCATGGGATCCATCATGGCGGAGTGAAAGGCGTGCGAGGTATGCAGGCGGCGGCAGACCATCTTTTCCGCTCCGAGGTTTTCCGCTTCGAGTTGCTTCTGGAATTGGGCGACATCCGCTTCCGGACCCGACACGACACATAAAGCCGGAGCATTATTGGAAGCGATCTGAAGCGTAGCCGGAAGAATTTTCGCGACCGAATCTGCGCTGCCACTCACCGCCATCATCGAACCACGCGGGAGGTTCTGCATTAAACGGCCCCGCAGCGCGATGATGCTGAGAGCGTCCTCAAGCTCCCACACGCCGGCGAGCGTGGCGGCGACAAATTCTCCGATGCTGTGCCCGGCCATCGTGGCAGGCTCGACACCCAGGCTCTGCCAGAAACGCGCCAGCGCGTATTCGATCACGAAAATGGAGGGCTGGGTGAAAAACGTGTCCTGCAGCGAGATTTGGGCGGTCTTCTCATCTCCACTTTGAGGATAAAGAATGTCACGCAAATCTCTGCCGAGATGGGGCTTGAGGTGTTCGCAACAATCGTCCACGACGGCGCGGAAGAGAGGCTCGTCCCGATAGAGGTTCAGGCCCATGTTGACGTACTGAGTGCCCTGGCCGCCGAAAAGAAAGACGACCGGAGGATCCCGGCGTTCACAGCGTCTAGCGCTGCAGCGCAAAGGATTCGGTTGCGTGAGCAGTCTGGCGGCTTCGCCGGAATCGGCGGCGACCACGAAACGCCGGTGGGCCATTTGCTTGCGCCCGGTTTGAAACGTGTAGGCCGCATCCGCAAAAGCTTCCGGCGCGGCACTCGCGAGATGCTCCGCCAATGCCCGGCTGTAGGCATCCAAGGCTGCCGGACTCTTGGCGGAGAGAGGCAAAAGCTGCAGCGGACGCGAAGCGCGCGCGCCCTTCGGCACGGGTGCTTCTTCGAGGATGACGTGTACGTTAGTCCCGCCAAAGCCAAACGAGCTGACCGCTGTGCGGCGCACTTCCTCTCCCCGAGGGAACGGGATGAGCTTGTCGGCCATGATGAACGGGCTGCTGGCAAAATCGATCTTGGGATTCGGCGTTTTGAAATGGAGGGTCGGAGGAATCTGTTCGTAATGGAGAACGAGGGCCGCTTTGATCAGGCCCGCAACTCCCGCGGCATTGGTTGGATGCCCGATGTTTCCCTTGATGGAGCCGATATAGCAGAACTGCTTCTTGCCGGTCTTGCTCTCGAAAACTTTCTGCAGCGCTTCGAATTCAATGGGGTCGCCGACAGGAGTGCCCGTGCCGTGCGCCTCGATGTATCGAATGGTCTCGATAGGAACGTTGGCATTGGACTGGGCCAGGGCAATGGCATCCGCCTGGCCGTCCACGCTCGGGGCCAGAAAGGAAGCGGGGCGCGCACCGTTGTTGTTTTTACCGGTACCGCGAATAACGGCATAAATGGTATCGCCATCGGCGAGAGCGTCGGCGAGCCGCTTGAGCATGACCACGCCAGCACCGTCACAAAACATGGTTCCGGTGGCGTCCGCATCAAAAGGACGGCAGTGGCCATCCTTGGCAAACGTGCCTCCCTCTTGATAGAGGAACCCGCTTTTTTGCGGAACCGTGATATCAACGCCGCCGGAGAGAGCGATATCGCACTCATAGTCGAGCAGCGAGCGATAGGCCTGGTCCACCGTTAAGAGCGTGGTCGAGCAGGCGGTATTGACGCTGATCGCGGGCCCGCGGAGATCCAGGAGATAGGCGGTCCGAAGCGCGATGTAATCTTTCTGGTTGCCGTACTCGACGGCGAGCTTGCCGGCCATGGCCATCAGATCGGGGTGGGTCAGGAGGTTGGTGGTGTAGTAGTGGTTGTCGCCGATGCCCGCAAACACGCCGATGCGCCCTTTGTAGCGCTCCGGGTCGTACCCTGCGTTTTCGAGCGCCTGCTGGGCGAGTTCGAGAAAGACGCGTTGTTGCGGATCCATGACCCTGGCTTCGAGCGGATTGATGCCAAAGAAGGCTGCATCGAAAAGATCCGCCCCCTCGATCAAACCTCGAGCGCGGATGTAGTCCGGATCACTGCGAAGATGTTCGTCAATGCCGGGGCCCAACTCTTCGGGTGTAAAAAAAGAAATGGATTCGACGGAATTGCAAAGGTTGCGCCAGAGCTGATCGAGGTTGGCCGCGCCCGGGAAGCGCCCGGTCATGCCGATCACCGCAACGGCAGCGCGCGCGCCGTCGTTCCCGTCTTGCGAATTGCGCCGATGCCGCGCCCGGGTTTCGGCTTCGGCAAAAAAGTCGGCCCTCGTATCGCTCTCTTCCGCTTTCAGAAATTCCGCGAGCTTGGCGATCGTGGGATATTGAAAGACCTTGACTGGAGGAATCTCACGTCCGAAGCGCGTGTGGTAGTGACCCACCATGCGCACCGCTGCCAGCGAATTGCCGCCTAAATCGAAGAAGCTGTCGTCGATGCCCACTTCTTCCATCTGTAGCAAGTCGCACCAGAGATTTGCCAATTGCTTTTCTGCCGCTGTCCGCGGGGCGATAAAGTCCTGGGCGAGAAGTGGCCGCTTGCCTTCGGGCCGGGGCAGAGCCTTGCGATCGAGTTTGGCATTTGGGGTCAGGGGGAATTTCTCCAAACGCAGGAAGACGGAGGGGATCATGTAGCCCGGCAGCGTGGCTTTTAGGGCCTGTACTAAAGAGGTAGAACTCAAGGCTGCACGGCCCGTGTAGTAGGCGGCTAGGCGTTTATCGCCGGGACGATCCTCTCGAAGGATGACGACGGCCTGTCCGATTCCCTCGATTTTCGAAAGCACGCTCTCGATCTCGCCCAATTCGATGCGAAAACCGTGGAGCTTCACCTGCTGGTCGAGACGCCCCAGAAATTCAACAGTGCCATCGGGGCGGTAGCGGACCTCGTCCCCAGTACGGTAGAGACGCACATCAGTACCCTCACTGGTGGGACCTATAACGAACCTCTCGGCAGTCAGCTCAGGACGCTTGAAATATCCGCGAGCCAAGCCCGTTCCGCCAATCCAGAGCTCGCCGGGCGTGCCCTGAGAAACCGGCTTGTGGGTCTCATCGAGAACATGGAATTGCGTATTGGCAATGGGCGGCCCGAGGGAGATGTGGTCAGCAGAGGTAAGGCGTTCGGTGGAGGACCAGATCGTGGTTTCGGTCGGTCCATACATGTTCCAAAGTTCGCGGCAACGAGGGAGCAATTGACGAGCGAGGTCTGCGGTCAGGGCCTCACCTCCGCAAAGGATTCGCAGGTCGGTCTTCCCTTCCCAGCCGTTTTCGAGCAGCATACGCCAGGTCGTTGGCGTTGCCTGCATCACCGTGACCGCGTGTTGCCGAAGCAATCGCTTAAGCTCGCGGGCGTCCGACGACTGTTCCGCAGTGGCCATGACGATCTGGGCGCCGCACACAAGGGGAAGCAGGAATTCCAGAATCGAGATGTCAAAAGAAGTCGTCGTAACCGCCAATAGTGTATCGGACGCAGCCATCCCAGGTGTTTCCGCCATGGACAAGAGAAAATTGACCAGCGCGCCCCGCGGGATCATGACTCCCTTGGGCTTTCCCGTCGAGCCCGAAGTGTAAATGAGGTAGGCGAGATGTTCAGGGTTGTTGTCTAAGGGGAGGTTCGTCACTGGGACTTTGGATAGTGACTCGTTTTCTCGGTCGAGCAGAACAACTCGGGCGGTTGTTTCCGGCAGACTTTCCCGCATAGAAAAATGTGTCAGCAGGAGTGCGACTTCGGAGTCCGCCAGCATGAACGCTATACGGTCTTTCGGAAACTTTGGATCGAGGGGCAGATAAGTCCCGCCGGATTTGAGGATGGCGAGAAGGCTCACAACCGAATCCAACGAGCGCTCGAGATACACACCAACCAGGCTCTCGGGACCGACTCCTTGTTCACGAAGGAAATGTGCCAGGCGGTTCGAGCGGGAATTCAGTTCACGGTAGGAAATCTGCTCCGGGCCCAGGGTCAGAGCGGGAGCGTCAGGCGTGCGCTCGACTTGGTCTTCAATAAGCTCGTGCGGGCCTCGGCTCAGGGGGCAGTCCCGCCGGGCGTCGTGGTGAGGAAAGACCATTCCCATCTTGAGACCTTAACGAGCAATTCAAGCCCCAATAAAAGGCACCACTTCGGGTTCCAGTTACTGGGCAAGCCTATTGTTCCTAATATTTCACGAGAGGAGCCAAGCACGTCAGTGACGTTGGTAACCGTTCGCCTTAGCGGCATGATCTCGTCTATCATACGAGGAAACGACTTAGAAGTGGAAGAGATTTCCCTCCAATCCACCGCAGTCGCATGAGCGAACACCGATTGCAAGAGATGAATGATCTCGCTTTGCACAGAAGCCCGAAGCCGCGGGAAAGGTAGTTCACCTGACGGCCCGATCGAAATGGTTGGCGCAATGCTGGTGAATACTTGTCCTAGTTTTGGCGTTGATCTTTTGTCAGGCCCGGCTAGACCCATGCTAAACTGTTGATCCTTAGGGTGGATCTTAGGAGTCTTGTCACAATGCCGTTTCAGCGTCATAAGTCGTTCACAACACTGCGTTTCCAGCTGTTCTTCGCAGCCGCTTTGCTCGGCTCGCTCGCGGTGACAGCCCAAGAACAGCCGGCTTCCACCCGTCATGGTAGTAACGACAGCGATCAAGAGAAGAGCGAGGTTCAGTCGGCACCGGACATTGCCCAGTCAAGCCCCCGAGAAAGAGGCCACTCCCTGCAACTAGGGGTTGGAGACCTGATTGAAATGACCGTCTACGACGTTCCCGAGCTCACGACCAAAACTCGCATCTCCAGCACCGGTGACATCTATTGCGCTTTGATCGGGCCCACGCACGTGGCTGGTCTCACCACCGAAGAAGCTGCGCAGTTAATCCAGAAACGGCTCTCCGCCTTCTTGAAAGACCCGTACGTCTCTCTGTTCGTGACCGAATACGCTTCGCAGGGAGCAAGCTTGCTGGGAGAAGTTGCCAAGCCTGGGGTTTATCCAGCGCTCGGAGAGCAACACCTTTTCGATCTGATCTCGGCTGCCGGCGGCCTGACGGACAAGGCTGGCCACAGCATCACCATTACTCATCGGAGTGATCCTGATAAACCGGTAACTGTGCCGCTGTCGCGAAATCTCAGCGATCATCCGGAGAGCAACATAAAGGTCTTCCCTGCGGATACTATCGTGGTGCGCAGGGCCGACATCGTGTATGTAGTGGGAGATGTTGGCAGGCCGAGCGGATTGCTCATGGACGCAAACGGTCTCACCATACTGCAGGCGGTGGCTTTGTCCGGAGGCACAACTCGGACGGCGAAACTGAGCGGCGTAAAGATCCTGCGCAAGAGTCCCTCCGGCATGACCGAAACTCCGGTCGAGCTGAAGAAAATCCTGCAGGCAAAAGCACCGGATGTACCCTTGCAGGCCAACGACATTCTCGTGGTCCCTTCAAGTACCGGAAAAATCTTGGCGGGGCGCACCCTCGAGGCCGCGATCCAGGCCGCGACCATCATGAGCGTTGCCGCGATTCCGTAACGGAATGGGTGGATTCACGCCGCGCAACGCGGCTTGACTGGGTAGCGGGGATTTGCCGGGAGCTATCACAGACAAGTCTACTGAATTAGTCGTACTCGGGACCTCGACCACCCTTACTATCGCCGTTACCTACACCGAAGAAAGGGCACGGACCGACGTCTGTGCCCTGTCGTAGACCCTCTTTGCCACCACGGCGGCGGCCGGTGCTGTTGTCGAAGAATCACTACTCGAAAGCTCGAAAGCGCTACCACCGCTAAACCCGCCGATGCTGCAATGGTCAGCGTCACCGTACACATCGTGGAACTTCCCCCCGGTAACGGCCGCAAGATTCAGCACCGACAACAGCGTCGACTTACGGTTCCGAAACGTAGGTGCTCGCGGTGCTAAACCACTGCCCTCCAATATCCGAGTACAGGGTCACGTAGATCGTGCTGCCGTTTTGCGGTAGTCCGGTGTATGTGTAACCGTAAGGAGCAGAAAACGGGACCGGCAGGGTAAAGCTCAGCCCACTGATCGGCCCATGCTGATAGATATCGTCCGCGCCGACTGAGGACCCAATGGCCAGCCAGTATCCGCTGGCATTTGTGGCGGCGCTCCAGCTAAAGGTCGGGGTGTTGCCGGTCACAGTCGAACCCTGAGCCGGCGACGTCATGACTGCCAAGCCGGCGGTTCCGTTCGCCGCCGCCGTGTAAGTGTACCCGTTACCCACCCAAGCGCCGGCAATCACCGAGTACAGAGTCACGTAAACCGTGGTTCCATTCGTTGGCAGTCCGTATACCGTCGCGGTCAGCGCGTTGCCCAGGTTCCCCGACGAATAGTAATTGCCCCCGCCTGCCGTGCTCCCCACAACCAGCCAGTAGGCCGACGCACTTGCGCCCGCCGTCCAGTTGAACGTCACGCTGCTGCCACTCAGAGTCGAGCTCGGCGCTGGCGTGGTTATCACCCCGCCCGCCGCCGCGTTCAGCGCTGTGTAGGTATACGCATTGGGTACCCAAGCGCCGCCGATCAGCGCGTACAGAGTCACGTAGAGTGTGCTGCCATTCGTTGGCAGTCCATTTACCGTCGCGGTCAGCACGTTGCCCAGATTCCCCGACGAATAGTAATTGTCCCCGCCCGCTGTGCTTCCCACAACCAGCCAGTAGGCCGACGCGCCGCAGTAGCCATTCCACTTGAAGGTAGCACTCGTACCTGTGAGCGTCGATCCTGAAGTTGGACTGGAAATACCCGGCGTAAGCGGAAACCACGCGCACGAATTCACTAAGTTCCTCGCGTTGACGCTGCCGAGTCCCGTCGCTAAGTCATAGCCAGGCGCTGCTCCATATGCGGGCTGGTACGTTGATGCGGCGGTTCCAAAGCTGATGTTTGCTACGGCAATTGCGCCAGTGCCTCCGCCGCCAGTCAGCGTGATCGGAGTCTCCGGCTGGTAGCCCGAGCCACCGGCCGTTATGGTGATGCCGCTTACGTAGTTCGGCCCTTCGCCCAAGGTGGTGTTCGTGATGTAGACGTAGAAGGCGTCGAACAGCGTGGCCGTGCCGAACTCCGCGATGAAGTTGCCTGCCGCGCCTGCCGTCTTCGCGGTAAGCGTCACTGTGTGGCTCGAGCTGGTTGCCGATGCAAGAAGTGAGCACCCGGACCCGATCTGTTTCACCAGGCCCGATGCCATGGCTGTCGTGGACGCTCCACTCAGCGTGTAGGGCCCGCAGGTAGTCGACCCGCTAGGCGTCGTCAAAATGATCTGGTCTCCTACTCCGTCGGTGCTTTCCATTGCAATCGTCCAGACGGCGGTGGTTGTGCTGGAGCTCACCGTTGCCGTACAGGTCGCCTGAGTACCGCCCGCCCAAAGGGTGCTACCGGTCGGCGACAGGTAGGGCGAATTATTGGTCGGGCCCGCGATGGTGCAGGTAGGCGCGGTCGTATAACCCGAGCCTCCCCAGATAACGGTGCCTGCCGTAATAACGTCAGTGCCATCCACGCCGTAAGTACCGGAAGGTTTATAGCAGTGCGCCTCTTCCACAGTGCCGTTATCCTCGCACGCCAAGTCGATGTCGCCCTGGGTTACGTCGTTGAAAACGCATCCGCTGCCCGGGCCGCCGCTGCCGCTGGAGTTGCAGGAGCTGCCGAGGAAGGTTCCGCCAGCCGTGCCGTACTCGTTTTGCGCGATCTGGTAGTAGATGGGATTGGGATTGCCCCAGCTCTCGCCGGTCTTTTGATTCACCAGCGCTTGAATGGCTGCCATGGTGGGAGATGCAACCGAGGTTCCGCCAAAACCTGACCAGGTGCTCGGGGCGCCGCTGCAGGACGCCGACCCAGACGAGGTGTAGGCCGGGTCGGACCAGCAAACTATTTCGTAGTGCCCCCAAATCCCGTTGGCGGCAAACATCGAAACGTCGGGAATATCGCGCACGCCATCGGAGGGCTGCCCGTATACAGCTTTACCCCTTGTCAGCGACGTCCCCGACTGCCAGGAGGGTTTGGGCCACCCCTGACACTGTGGATCGGATATGCCGTAGTCCCCCTGATCCGTGCCCCCGGCTCCCGTAGCGCAATTGCTCGCGCCTCCGCTGCCGGCAGCGGGAATCAGGTAGCTACTGGTGGTGTCGTAAGGGCTTTTGTTGCAAGTGCCGCTGCTTCCATAAGTCGTGAAGGTGCCGTTGGCGACCTCGGAGATCAGGACGCTGGCGCAGGAATCGTTCCAGGGAATCTCCGGAATGTACTGTAAGGCGGAGCCGTAGGACGCGGAGTTCGTCGCACTCCAGTAGGTGCTCAAGGGGGCTCCCCCTTCCTTGGAGTTATAGACGTCCTCGAAATCAGTTCCCCCCACTGCTACGTTGTAGGGCGTGTCAGTCCATCCGCTAACGCCCAGGCTAGCAACGTCATACTCGGAACCTATCGAGAAGTCGTTGGAGCAACTGGACGGGCCTTCATCGCCCGAGGCGCCGAAAACCGAGACGCCCTCGCTGGCTGCTTGCTGATAGGTGTTGTAGAAGGCCGCGTTGCCCCCGTTACCGTTAAAGGCTTCGCACACGCCGTAGCTGACGCTTACGATGGCTGGCGGCGTTCCGCTTTCGTTAATCAGGTTTTGCAGAGCGATCAGGCCGCCGAAGGTAACCGTGCCCGACGCGCACGAGATGAGCTCGATGGCGGCGCTGGGCGCGATCGCGCTGGCTACTTCCACGTCGATGGCCGCTTCGCCGTCGTCCCCGTTGGTGCCGGGATCGGTGCAGCCGCCGGGATGCACCTGGGTGTAAGTCCCTTCAGGGAAGGCGCTGGCCAAGCCAAAAGTCGAGCGGTAAGTGTTCCAGTCGCCGGTGCCGTTATAGGTATCGGTGTCCTCGACCAAGACGATCGTTTGGCCCTGCCCCGAGATACCGGCGTTGTAGAGCGGATTCAAGTTGTAGATTGTCTGGTTGTCCTGCGGCGTCATCGCGTAGCAGGTACCGGGTTCAGTTGGGGCGTCCGCGGTAGTGGTGCAACCCGCAAAAGCATATTGCGCTGTTGGCTTGTACATGGGGTGGGGCTTGAAGTCGTTGAGGGAGAATATCCCCTTCACCATTGGTGCCAGCGCCACCGGAATCCGCAGATCACTCATGTTGGAGATATGCGGCTCGCCATTGACCTCAAGGTGGTGGATCTCAGTGTGGAAGGCCTCCCGGAGCTGGCCCGCCGTACCCGAAAAGTCGATCAGGATCCGGCTGGGGTAGACCCTGTTGACGCGAAAGCCATGCGACCCGAGCCAGCTGGTGATGGTGTCGATATCTTCCGGCGCCACTCCGAACCTCGGTCCAAATTCATTGGCGGTAAGCCAATGGTGGAAATTGGGCGAGGTCCTGTCATTGAGTTCGTCGATCAGCTTGTCAAGCTCCTGTTCCTGCTCGGGAGAGCGCTGGAGCAGGAGGAAAATGTGCTCGATGTCGAAGCCGTCCGAGACCGGGCCGCGATCGTTCCTGGAGTTCGCCTCCGGGCGCGTGTTGCGCGGGAGCGTGATCAGTTGGGCCTCATTGATCGGCTGAATAATGCGATCGGGAACGGAAGCAGCAGTGCTTGTTGGCTGGACAGAGGCTTTTTGCGCGAAGGCCGACAAAGTCAGGGCCGTTGCAAATAGAAGAGCCAGCAAAGGCAGAGCGCGCGAATGAAGTGGTGAGTTAGAGCGTTGCAATGAAGTGATTCCTCCTCACTGCTAAGTCAGTAATTTTGAGATCTTTGCAAGGAGAGGTTGATTTATTACAAACGACATTGAGACATGCTGTCAAGTGAAAATCGGGCGGTAGCTGAATTCGACAAATTCAGCCGGTACCGACAACCGCGACTGTGAGAAAAATCGGTTGCGCGTTCGTCTTTTCGAGACTTTCTCCTCGTGGCCTCGTCACACTGAGACGTATTCATCCGGTAAATCGTCCAACACCCCCCCATTCTGCCCGACTCGCAACCACTTCCTCTTCCTCCGCATGCACAAGTTTAGCGGGAACACCACTCCGGCAAGGTTCGTTCAACATCTCCTGGTAAACCTGCAGCATGGCCTGCGCCATCTTTGCCGACGTGAAATGCTGCTCGACGCGCATGCGGCCAGCCTCACCCATCTCTTCCCGAAGTTGAGGATTGTTAATTAAGTGCTGTATGCACTGCGCTAACTCCTCTGCATTCCCTGGGGAAACTACATACCCAGTTTTCCCGTGCTGGTTTACCCACGACACACCCGTCGGCAGGTTGGTCGAGATCACCGGCTTGCGGCACGACATGGCTTCAAGTTGCACCACTCCGAACATCTCAGCGTTCGTGATGGATGGCAACACGAACACATCGCAAGCGTGATAGTAAGCAACCAAGTCCTGATCGGATACATGTCCGAGAAACTCAACCCGGTTAGCGATCCCTCTCTCTTGAGCCAGGTTCTTCAGCGAACCTTCGAGAGGACCCGTACCGATAATCCGAAGACGCGCCTTAATGCTTTCAAGCGCTCGTATCAAGAACTCCACTCCCTTGTAGGTGACCAGTCGCCCCACGCAAAGCACGGATGGCAAGCCGTCCCGAAGTTCATCAGCCTTCCTGCGGCCGCTCTCATCCAGTTCAAAGCGGGATACGGGAACGCCAAAAGGTACAACGCGACACTTTTCACGGTATTTGGAAACGAACCTGGAAATCTCAATGTGTCTGGGCGTGGGCACGACGATGCAACTCGCGCGCTGGTAAAAAGCTTCCAGGAATGGCCCGTACAACTTGAGCAAGTTGCGCTGCCGCACGACGTCGCTGTGGAACTGCGCAACCACGGGAATGTCCCGGTCCGCCATCAGTGCGGACAATTCAGCGAGCGGGTTGGGTAGATGAACGTGGATCAGATCGGGATCGAACCTTCGCGCCCAAAGCGGATAAGACGCCGCCATCGAGCAGGAAAACAATTTCCCCAAGCTGGCAACACGTGTGACTGGAACCTTTCTGTTCTCATGCTCGGTGCGACAGCGAGTGTTCGCAACAATTACCTGGAACTCTACTTGGTCGACGAGGCTCTCGCAGATCTCTTTAAGAACAGTCTCCATCCCGCCGACGAACGGATCATAGAACTTCCCGAGCTGAAGGACTCTCATACTGTGGCCTCCTGCTGGTGGGAAGCGATGGCGTTGGCGAGGACCCGATCGAATTTCCCCGCTAACTCCTTCGAGACAAGGTTCTGCCGAATCCAATCGTGGCCGCGTTTTCCCATCATCTTCCGCAATGATCCGTTCCTTCCTAACATGAGCATGTGAGCGGTTAGTTGCCCAGTGTCCAGCGGCGGGAAAAGCAGACCGGTCTCACCGTCCTGAACCAACTCGGCAGGTCCCCACTTGTTCACAGCGATAGCCGGTACGCTGCATGCCATCGCTTCCAGTACCGAGCGCCCCAAGCCCTCGGGGCCGCGGTTGGGTTGCACCAACACATCCAGTTGGGAACAAACGCTGGGCATGTCGCCCCGGAACCCCACGAATTTCACCCGCTCCCGGAGTGACGAACTCGCGACCCTGCGCCGCAGGTGGGCTTCATACTCCAGTCCCGCTTCCGTCGCATAGGGATTACTTCCCACGATGACGAACATCGCTTTTGGCAACTGCGCAAGCACTCTTTCGGCGGCGTCGAGAAACACGTCATGCCCTTTTAGGGGCGTAATGGCGCCGACGATGCCGTACCAGATCTCATCCGGTTGTTTACGCAGATCCGCAGGCGGCAAGACATCAGGATGAAAACGTTTCAAATCCACGATGTTATAGACAACCGTCGTCGGCAATGAGGCCGAGACATATTTCCGAAA
Organism: Acidobacteriaceae bacterium; assembly: GCA_003138955.1. Classification (GTDB taxonomy): domain Bacteria; phylum Acidobacteriota; class Terriglobia; order Terriglobales; family Acidobacteriaceae; genus Acidiflorens. Next base: position 44,854 of record PLHP01000319.1, read on the forward strand.
CTGCGAGGCCACGTATTGAGAAATGCAAACTGCCAGATTGCAGCGCCGCGACAGCACGGCCAGCAATTTGCGCGAAATTATACGGTCTTCCATTCCATCCCGCATGTACCAGATCAACGGAACATTCTTCCGCCTGCGCGTGAGCGAACCGACGATATGGGCCTTGACAGCGTTGGTGACGAAAGCCGATGGGCCGATTTCCTGAAGCAATTCGGACAACCGCCTTGTGAACGACGGCAGGTATCCCGCGGCACGCACCATTTGCGCCAGACCGGGACGCTGGGCCGTCTCGCCAGTCCTGACGATGGCTTCCGGCCAGGGCAAGACCCACACCCTTGCGCCGCCTAATCCGGCGCGCTCCTTGAGCGGTCCTTCGCCAGGCACAATCAGATGAAACTCGTAAGAGCCGCGCAGATGGGCCACGAGTTCCAGGAGGCTGAACTCCGCTCCGCCCATCCCGGAAATCGCGCACAGCACGCCCACCCTAGGCAACGGAATATTCCACCCCAGTCCGGCAATGCCAATTCAGCAACACGAAAAGTGACCACACCTCGGACCACGACTGCAGCCGGTCGCCGCGCTCCAAGCCATCCAGCAGTCGTCCTCCGTAAGCGGGATCGAGACGCAGCGGCTCATAGAGCTGCTTGTCCCGCAAAGTGCACGCGATCGTTTCTTTCAGCACGCGACTGAGCCACTGCTGCCAGGGGAAGGTGAATCCCATCTTGCGCCGTTGTGGAATTTGCTCGCCCGCCAGCTCACTGAGAATCCGCCTCGTGATCCGCTTTCCGCTTCCAGCTTCGAAATGATAACCCGGCGAAATCGCAAGCGCCACTTCTATTAGTCGGGTATCCAAGAATGGCACGCGCAATTCCACGGAGTTCGCCATGCTGAATACGTCGGCATCTCTGAGGAGTTGATTGCGCGCATAAAATTGAAGTTCCAGCGCCGCCAGCTTCTGAAAATCGTTGGCCAAGGATTCGATACTTTCCTGAACACTTTGTTGGACAGGACGCGACACGGCCCGCAAGTTCTCCTGCCGCCATCGGATGCTACGTTGCAACAGGTAAGCCTCAGCCAGGTTGCGCAGCGGACCGGCGTCGGCTACTTTCTGCCACTGGATCGGGTTTCTTGTCCTCAGCTTCGCCAACACACGCGCCGCCGGACGCAGCCCCGCTCCGTACCGCAGCAGCCTGGGAACCTTGGTGAACGTCGTGTACCCTCCGAACAGTTCGTCGCCACCAATTCCAGTCAGCAGCACCTTCAAGCCGAGCGCAGCACCCACTCGCGAAATCACGTACGTGTTGATCCCGTCCACCGTCGGCTGGTCCATCGCACCCAGAGCGAAGGGCAGCAACTCGCGCAGTTGTTCCGGGGTGAGCGTCACCACTTCATGGTGATGCGGGAGGCCGCAAGCAATCTGCCGCGCGTACGGCAACTCGGAAAATTGCTCCTCTGGAAACGCAACCGTCAGCAGCGTGATGGGGCTTTTCGCATAGCGCGACGCCAGGAGCGCCAACAAACTCGAGTCCACGCCACCGGAGAGAAACACTCCCACGGGAACATCGCTAACCAGATGTGAACTGACCGCGTACTCGAGGCGTTCCCGTATTTCTGCGACCGCATGATCGAAATCCTGACAATCCGCTGGCGCGCTGTCCGCGAGGCTGCGACTTAACGACCAGTATTCGGACTCGGCAACCTCGCCTCGCGCACTGACCCGCAGCAGGTGGCCTGGCTCTAGTTCCCGGATTTCCTTGAAGATCGTATTCGGCCCAATTACGGCGCCGTATGCCAGGAACGAGTCCACCGCATCATGGTCGACAGTAAGAGAACAAATCTGCGCCCGTTCGAGCACTTTGACTTCCGAGGCGAAGGCAAAACCCCGCGGTCCCGCGTAGTAGTAGAGCGGCTTCATGCCCACGCGGTCGCGGGCCAGCAGAAGATTCCTGCTCAGGCCATCCCAGAACGCAAACGCGAACATGCCTTCCAGTTTTTCGAGCGCTTGTTCTCCCCACCGCGCCAGCGCCTTGAGCAAAACCTCCGAGTCGCCGGAGGTCGCGAACTTCATTCCCAGATTTTCAAGTTCCGCCCGCAACTGGCGGAAGTTGTAGATCTCGCCGTTGAACGCCAGCCAAGAGCCGGATTCGGCATCCTGCATCGGCTGCCGCGAGCCATCGCTAAGGTCGATGATGGAAAGCCGCGTGTGCCCAAACACCAAACTGTAATTTGCACTGCCGGGCGCCAGGGGAATCTCGACGCTCCCGCTGGCATCGGGACCGCGGTGGCGGGATGCGGCCATCATGTTGCGCACCGCCGCCCGCGTCTCTTCGGGCCTGCCGTCGCTCAAAAACCCCATGATTCCGCACATCGCCGCTACACCGCCTCCTTACCGCCAAAGAAAACCTGAGGAAAGAACTTCTTCATCGCCTGCTCAAACTCATCCGCCGCACGCGTCCAATTCATTTCGCTTTCGACCCACTTCCGCCCGTTGTCGCCCATGGTTTTCGCCGCGCCACGTTCCCGCAGAACTTTGATCATCGCCGCCGCAACCGCCTCGCTGTCGACTGGATTCACCAGCAGCCCAGTAATGCCATCCTGCACGGCATCGGGCACACCGCCCGATCGCCCAGCGATCACAGGCTTCCCGCAAGCGGACGCCTCAAGCAAGGCCAGTCCGAACCCTTCGGCTAGAATGCCGCGCCGGGTGCGGTTTTCGCGGCTGCACATGATGAACGCATCGCAGACGTTGTAGAGCAGCGGGAGTTCTTCATCAGAAACACGCCCCGCAAAAATCACGTTCTCCCGGACTCCACTCTCGCGTGCTAGACGATCGAGGTAGTCCAAGTCATCGCCCTCACCCACAATCACGTAGGCGACGTCAGGCAACGCGCGTTTAACCGTTGCCAAGGCGCGCAGTACGACATCGTGACCCTTGTATCGGTTGGCCTTCACGATGCGCGCAACCGTAAGCAAAGTCGGCCGGCCGAGCACGCCTAGACGCTGCGCCAACTCGCGGCAATCAAGTCCGGGACGAAAATGTGTGGGGTCGGCCCCAGGCCGGATCTTCACAATCCGAGACTGTGGCACACCGGCTGACGAAAGGAACGCGCGCGTGAATTCACTGATGGTGATCACTAAGTCCGCGTCCAGCATTGCCGGCAGAATGCTGGCGCGCAGCCGTTCGTCCATGATTTCAAGGGCGTAGGTCCACAAAAGATAGGGTGTACCGTAGCGGCGCTTTAATTTGCGGGTGGCGACGGCCGCGTTCACGTGACCGCAATGCAGCACAAGGTCCCGCTTCAGCAGCTTTGCTGCTTCGCTATACATCCGCCACACTTGCCACGCTCCGCGGATGCCCGGAACATCGAACGCTGACCGGAATCGCTCCGCGGAATAAGCCTGCGCGGAATCGAATCGTTTCGCATCGGGATGCAGAGGCGCAATCAGCGTCATCTGCCGCAAATCAAACTGCCGGTATACGTTGAATAGGAAGTTGCTGATGCCTCCCAGTACGGGCGGAAAATCGGTGGCGAGCAGGACCCCGCGTCCTAACCAGCGCATCGCTTTGTTGCAACCTTCCGGGGTCCGTAATGTCGAGTGTGCAACCGGGAAGATAACCATTGGGCCCTAGGAGCGCTCCAGAGTGGGGTCGAAGTCCAGTGCAAAGTCAGCGTTGTGGCGGCGGGCCAAGGCGACGAAACTGGCAACGACGATCAATAGAAGGAATATCTGGATAAACGCAGCCACCGAATGGTCAAAGTCCCGTTCCACCGACATGGCGCAGTGCGTGGCGACCAGCGCGGTGAGGGCTGCAGAGCAATATCCCGGCAGATGTCCTTTCCACCCGTCCACCAGTCCCACCAAAGCGCCCCAGATCAACGCCCCTAATGCAATGTTGAGCACACCGCCCGAGTCATACAAGTCGCCCGGCATCGAGGGGGCAATAGGGACAACGCCGTGGTCGCGGGCCACAGGATCCTCGAAAGCCCAAGTTTCCGTCCCAAACCTTTCTCCGGCGTCCGCTACGCCCTTGTCGCCGTAGATGAAGCGCGGCACAAAGCCCCTAACAAACGCAGAGACAAGAACGCTGCGCCCCGAGTAAGGTCTTGCACTGGGAACCAACTGGACCGTGAGCAACATTGAATCGAAGGAGTGGAACCGTGCCATCCGCTTTCCCCAATCCCCGGTAAACCAATCCACCGCGCCGGCATTCCGCATCTCGCTCGCAACTTCCTCCGTCCGAGCGTTTTCCCACTTGATACGGCGATACCCAGTAATAAAAGAAGTAGCCATCAAGAAACAGACCAACACGGCCGGCACTAACGTTCGCAGCGTAGGCCGCCTGCCCGCGAACAGCGCGGCTATCAGCGGTATAAGAAACAGCGGCGCCAGGTTTTCGCGGTAGGGACTGCGCCAGCCGTGCACCAGCGCTGGCAGCAAAATCACCAGTTGGATGCTTCCTGCTCGCCACCATGGACCAGGCCGCCGGAAATGATCCCACCACACGACAGTCGCGGGCACTATGTACAGATATGCCATGGCAGAGAGCGGAGTGATCAACGCCGTTAAAAGTTTGCTTGTTGGGCCATCCGTTAGATAAAACAGCACGGAGCAGAGCAGGGCCGTTGGGAGGGCCGCAGCGTAAACAAGATCGAGCGTGAACATCCGGGCTATACCGAGCGGCCCCGCTCCCTTACGGCGCACCGCGAACCAATAAGCCAGCGCCACCAGTAGCCAGAACAGCCCGCAGTAAGCCAGCGTGATGTTCACCGTATCCACGGTCTGCGCGACTAGGCGCGGACTGCCGTTTCCCCACTCCACCGCGTTGTACGACAGCATCAAAAACCGCAGCAGAATATCCACACCGAAACCGAGCCAGACAAACCCGTACAGCGACTTCAGCAGCGACGGCCATCCTTCGTGGGCCCAACCCGGAACGAGGCGCACCGAAATCACCCAGCCGACGGTCGTGCCGACCAGGATGAGCCACGTGAGAAGGTTGGTTTGTAAGCCGGCAAACGCAGGCATAGCACTCTCTCGTCGTGCACAGCACGCCCGACGGGACAGACCGTCGTGCGCACAAACTGCCTTAATCGCCCAATCTCGATTCGCCGGTTTCTGTTTAGGCGACAGAAGGATCGGACTTGGCAAACTCAACTCGGGTCAGGATCGCACCTAGGAATAGGGATTGCTCCGCGTACGAGCAAGTGTACTGGGCGCGGTTCCGATTGGTCAATAAGAGATCGTTGAGGGTACTGATCTAAATCAGTCAAAGTAGATCAGTGCCTCGTTGAGACCCTGCTGTACAATCCCAAAACATGAGCTGGTATTTTATATTCTTTTTTGTCTCCGGCTTCTGCAGCATCCTCTACGAAGTGATCTGGCTTCGTCTCGCGATGGCACAGTTCGGCGTGACCACTGCCATGGTCTCCATCGTGCTGTCGGCCTTTATGGGTGGCTTGGGCTTGGGCTCTTGGGGTTCTGGATACCTCATCAGAAGATATGGGAACCGGATCAGGTTCCCTCCGTTGCGTTTGTATGCAATCACAGAGTTGCTTATTGGCGTCTCGGCGATTGCCGTGCCCTACTTTCTGTTCTTGGGAAGGCAACTGCTTCAGCAAACAATCTTCCACACGTCATCCGCGGGGCATTACTTGCTAGCAACGATATGGGTGACCGTCACTCTGGTCCCTTGGTGTGCATGCATGGGAGCAACATTCCCTTTTGCCATGCTGGCGATCAGGAACCGTTTTGATTCGCAGAGCAAGCGTTCATTCAGCTTTCTTTACCTCGCTAATGTTCTAGGAGCGGTCGCGGGGGCCATCATTCCCTTGCTGTTGATAGAACTCCTCGGGTTTCATGGCACTCTGTACGTGGGAGCGGCCCTGAACTTTTCGCTCGCTTCGTGCGCTTTTGGGCTGACGCTGACTCATATCGGCGTCAGCCGAATTGAGTCCGACCCTAGACCTGAAAATAGGATTGCGAACGCGACCCACGACGCGGACAAGAGATTGCTTTGGCTACTGTTTGGAACCGGCCTCACGAGCATGGGTGCTGAGGTTATATGGATTCGGCTTTACACCCCGTCGGTAAGCACAGTTGTCTATTCCTTCGCCGCTATCCTTGCCACGTATCTGGCTGCGACCTATCTGGGGTCGTGGTTTTACCGCCGCAAGAGCCGGGCACAGGGTCTCGAGAGCGGCCTCGTCTGGGCTGAACTTGGGTTTTCCGTGTTACTGCCGTTCTTGACTGTCGATCCCAGGTTGCCATTGCCGGTCCTGCTACGGCTGGTTCTCGGGGTCGTGCCGTTTTCCTCCATTGTCGGGTTTGTGACACCGATGATCGTGGATTCGTACTGTTTGGGTGATCCCGACCTTGCTGGCGACGCCTATGCGATTAATATTGTCGGTTGCGTTATCGGTCCGCTGCTATCGGGTTTCTTGCTACTCCCGCTGGTCGGCGAACGGTTGGCGCTCTGTCTGCTTGCTTTCCCATGGTTTATTGCCGGGTTTGTCTTCGCTCCGCTCCAGTCAAATGGCAAACGGTTCCCAAGGCTCACCGGTTACTCGGTGCTTGCCGTGAGTGCGCTTGCGCTCGCAGTTTTCACGGAAGGATTCGAGGAGCAATTCAATCCACGCGAGGTCCTCCGCGACAACACTGCAACTGTGATAGCCACGGGGTCTGGTCGCTCGAAACAGCTCTTGATCAATGGCGTGGGTATCACGTCTCTGTTATCTGAAACCAAGATGATGGCTCACCTGCCGCTAGCGTTGCTGCCGCACCGCGCGGCAAATGCACTCATCATCTGTTTCGGAATGGGCACTAGTCATCGCTCCGCCCTTTCCTGGCATATCCAGTCGACCGCCGTCGAACTGGTTCCCAGCGTCCCGGCGCTTTTCTCTTTCTTTCATCCGGACGGGACAGTAGGTTTGGATTCTCCGCTTTCTCATGTTGTGATCGACGATGGGCGCTCGTACCTGGAACGCACCCAGGAAAAATATGACGTGATCGTGATCGATCCGCCTCCCCCCATCGGTGCTGCTGCATCTAGCTTGCTTTACTCCAAGGAGTTTTACGCAATCGCTAAGGAACGCTTACGGCCCGGTGGGATCCTTCAGCAATGGCTACCCGGAGGAGATGCGGCGACGCAGGCGTCCGTCGCGCGCGCGCTCAAGGAATCCTTCCCTCATGTTCGCGTCTTCCCTTCGGTGGAAGGTTGGGGATTTCATTTTCTGGCCAGCATGACTCCTATTCCTTACCTCTCCGCCTCCGATTTGGCTGGAAAGCTTCCCTCCTATGCAGCTCGTGACCTGATGGAATGGGGGCCTGCTTCTAATCCTCAAGAGCAATTCGGAATTGTGCTGAGCCATGAATTATCTCTCGACGCCCTGATTCACGAAGCTCCCAACGCTCCCGCCCTGCAAGATGATCACCCGGTAAACGAGTACTTCGTGCTGCGGCGTTTACGTGACCCCGCCTTTCAGCGTGTCTTCCTTCGGCGCTTGCTTGGACGCGGCGGATTCGATCATTACTAGCCTCTTTGGGCCATGACTTACACGGGACAGACGGACTGTTCGGCATCATGGTTACTAGCTACTTTCCGTCGCAAAAATGCGCTTTCTGACATAGGCCGGGTAACATTACACGCAACGGATATAGTCTTCCGTGGTGATTTTGCGCGTGTCCATTCTCGTGCGCGAGGCGAGTGGACTGTGCCGGCTTAGGTGCTCTGTCGCGCAAGATAGCACCCCATCTGGATTACGTTGTCCGCAATCACGCCCAGCCCCACCTAGCGTCGCATGCCGTCCAGACCGGGATAGAGGCAACGACGTAACCCGTGTCTTCGTTTGAGCACGCTGATTCGACCCTCCGACCCAGTCCTCCACTTTTGCCCTCTACGAAACCAACGCTGGTGCTGAAGACGTTTCCGTTCGCTACTTGTGGTTTTTTTGTTGGGCACCGACAGCCACCGCACCCCCAGAGCTTGTCCCACTTTCTCGTTCTCGCGCGAATAAAATCCCGCATCGGCGGCTACCATGCGCGGGATTCGTCCCAATCTCTGTTGGTGCACCTGGATCGAGGACAGCAACAGAGTCGAATCCGCAGGCCGCTCGGCATACACCTCAAAGTGGGTTACGATTTGGTTTTCCGCTTCCTGGATCTTGACCAGCTTGCCAAACTCGTTGGGCTTGCTCGCTTTCCCTTTGCGAATAATTTCCGTGTGCGGTTCGAATACGCTCACGATCTTTTCCGGCGACTTCGTGTCTCCTGCGAAAATCCGTATCCGCGTCTGTTTCACCACTTGCCGAACCCGCCCC
>PLHP01000319.1:53230-53476 GCA_003138955.1 Acidobacteriaceae bacterium
CTCGATCTTCTTCATGGTGCGCGTCAGCACCCGCGTCCCGTCCCCCAACAAACTACTGTCGGTCGGATAATGAATGTTGCTTTCTACCACCGTCGTATCCACCCGCAACTTCCTTCCCTGCGTCACTCCTCGCTCCTGCGCCAGTTCCACCACCCGCCGGTGCAATTGCTCAATGACTTTCGGCCCGATCAACTGCCCCAGTCGTGCCAGGGTTTTGGCGTCCGGCACTTTTTCATCCCCGATCCG
>PLHP01000346.1 GCA_003138955.1 Acidobacteriaceae bacterium
CTCTCATAATGCATTGACCCCGGTCGTGATGTTAACGCCGATGGGTGTTGAAAGACTCTCTCTCGATAAATTCCGAAATATCCCTGGTACAGAAATACTGCAAGACTGTTCACTTTTGACCAGCTTTCTGCCTTGGCGTCCATCTAGCATTTCTGCCAACCAGCCTTGCCAGCCTTGGAGAAAGACATGGAAAACTTCGCCGAGTTGATGCAAAGGCTACTTGAAATCCAAAGTGGCGGAAGACAAAGAAGCCCAGAGCTGATCGCGGAAGATGCGCGATTGATGGATGGTCTACAGAGACGAATGATCTCTGCAGCACCTCCCCCAGATGAAACGTACGGCTAGTGAACCCGGAAGGAGCTGAGAACGCGTAATGGAAGAGGGTCTGCGCGCGGTTAGTTGTCGTCAACTATCCCATCCAGCCTGCCAGTTTCTCCACGGCGGATCATTGTCGCCGTTGAAAGACCGCACTTATTTCAGGCCATCGACTGGACACAAGGGCGGGAGAGGACGCGGCCACTGCGCTACACCGTGTTTGTTTCTGGGCGGGTCATACTCCGAGTGAAGCGATCTAGAGAGAACCCCGAGATGTCGATCTGCGGCTGTCGCCGGAGGATAGTGTCGGCCAACAGTTCCCCGACCACTGGCCCGTGCATGAACCCGTGGCCGCTGAAGCCAGTGGCTAGAAAGAATCCCGGTAGCTGGGGAGCTTCGCCAAGAATCGGGTTCGCATCCGGCGTGACCTCGTAGAGACCGGCCCAAGCGCGCCGAATGGAAGCCTTGGCCAGCGGCGGATATCGCCGAACCCCCACGTCCGTGACTCGGTCCAGGAACTCCCAATCTACCGCATCACGGAACGAAGACGGCTCGTCGGGATCGCCCATGCCCATCAGCACGCCCTCGCCTTCGCGATGAAAGTAAAACGAAGTGTCGAAATCGATGACCATGAGCCGGTTCTGCGGAACTTCTGGAAACCCATGTGTGATGAATACGTGCCTTCGATATGGCCGGACAGGCACTTGAACACCGGCCATTTCGCCGATGGCTGCCGACCACGGTCCAGCCGCATTGACGACCATGGACGTTGCAATTTGCTCGGTGGGAGTACAAACGGCGGTGATGCCCGAACCTTCTTTTCTGATCTCGACTACTTCAGTTTGCAACTCAATTTGCGCGCCCAGTTGCCGTGCTTTGCGGGCATAGCCCAGGGTGACGCCGTGAGGATCGGCGACCCCGTCTTCGCGGCAATAGGAACCCGCGAGCACATCTTCAAGATTGACGTGTGACACTAACCCGGCAAGCGCTGCGGCTGGCAGTATTTCAGTGGGCACGCCCAGCGCGTTTTGGACCGCCGCGCTCTCCCTGAAGTCCCGTAGCGATTCTTCCTTCGTGATGAGGAATAGATACCCGTCTTGATGCAGGTCGATTTCGCAGTCCAGTTCGTCGGCAAAGGCCTTCATCTTAAGAATACTGGCAATCGATAACTGCACATTTAACGGATTCGAGAATTGATGCCGGATGCCACCACTGCAACGGCCGGTTGAGCCGCTCGCCAGCCGCGGTTCTCGTTCGAGCAGTAGGACTTGCACTTTCTGTTTGGCAAGATGGTAGGCAATGCTGCACCCCATCACGCCGCCACCGATAACAACAACGTCTGCCGATCTCATTTTGCTCTCACTTGGCGCTGCGATTCTTGTAGAGGTTCGTGCGTCTCAATCCATAGAGCGTGCTGAGCGCCAGTACCTGTCACCATGCCATTACACCGCCACCACCTTCTCGCTTAGCCTTCTGGTAAGCGAGATTGGCAGCAACCATGTCTTCCATGGCGACACCCATGGCCTTGTATACCGTGATCTCGGCATCCTTAACCCGGCCCGGCTTCCGGCCCAGAGCCACCGCTCCAAGAGTCGTTCCCACCGAGGCGTCCAGGCCTGCGAGCTCGCCGCACCCAACAGGAGTAGGCTGAAAAGCGTCCAGCGTTTCGACAAACAGCCGGTGATTACTTGCCAGATCCTTTGGCAGTTCGCCATGCGGAGGGCAATACCCTACGGAAGTCACGTGGGCTCCGGGCCTTACCCATTCGGACCTGATGACTGGCATAGGCGAGTGAGTTGCCAGGCAAACAATGTCCGACTCACGCACAGCCGCCTCCATGTTAGAGGTTGCGCGTGCGATTTCGCTCTCAGCAGCAAGCTTCTGCGCGTCTTCGAAGCGTAACGAGCAAACATTGATACGTTCGAAATCCCGAATCAAGGGAAGCAGTCGCACGTGTTGACGTCCTTGCACACCAGCGCCGATCACCGTAGCAATCCGGGAGCTGCTCCGGCTCAACATGCGGGCGGAAAGGACGGCGGCCGCGGCGGTCCGAATTCCCGTAATGTACGTGCCGTCCATCACGCAAGAGGTAGCTCCGTTATCAGGGTGGAACAGGTTGATCATCGCCAGATGGTTGGGCAGACCGATCTCCAGATTGCCCTCGAACACATTGACAATCTTGACCATCAACTGCATGCCAGGTTGCCAGGCGGGCATCGCCAGGGAAAAACCCTTGCCCGCTACTGACAATTTCGGCCGCGGCGGGGACTGAACTTCCCCCAACTCCAGCCCGCGAAAACCATCTTCGAGTCCAGCCAGAAGCTCTTTCGGATCGAGATACTTCTCCACCTCCGCCTCGCTGAGAGTCATCACTTGGCGAGTACCTTTCTTGATCTCGAAAGCGGCTCTGCCTGGTTGTTTTCCGGCGTCGCTCATCTAAGTTTCGCTAAGGGATCTGCTTTGGTGCGAAACGCAAGAAGGCTCCCACACCAATCGTTGGGATAGTACAGCCACTGCCAGTGACACAAGAATTCTAATCGCTGCTGCCCACTATGCTTCTGCAAATTTCATTTGCTGTTGCATGCGAGTCAGAGTCTGTTGCGGCTTGCGACTATTGATGCTACGGGTTGCTTGCTAATTGGATTCTTTCGCGGTGGACGATTTCAAGGCCATCATCATTCTGGACTTGACAGGCCCCTTCCGGCTCAGCATTGCAACGAGCACAAGTCAAGGTTATCGGGTCTACCACGATGTGTTCGGGAAGGTTGCCATGCGAAGTGTCCGAGCCGGCACCCTCAGTTCTCCCCCGCCATAGGATGCATCGCCTCATCCGCATGCGGCACCAGTTGCTCATACGTGGCCCGCGGCACGTGCGAATCCCAGTAGCCCGCCGTCTTCGCGAATCCAACGACGCCGAAGAACAGCGCCGCAATCCCCACCGCCATGGCCCATGCCGGCAGCTTCGCGGGCCTGGGCGCGAGCAGGGGCAAGCTGGGCAACGACAAGCTGGGCAACGACAGCCAGAGCGTATCTCTTGCCGGACACACCGCGACACATTCGAGGCAGCCCGTGCACTCCGCCGATTTGATCGTCACCAGATTGTCGACGGGCAGTGCCGAAGGACATGCCTTGAAGCATTTCGCACAATCAATGCAAGTCTCCGGATTGCGCCGAATGCGCGCCGGGCTGAAGAATGAAGCGATCCCCAGCAGCGCCCCGTACGGGCACAGGTAGCGGCACCAGAAATTCTGAATCAACAGCGACGCGACCACCAGCACGCCCAGCGTGAGCGCGCCCGTTTGACCAATGTGGCGGAAGAAGTTCAGCATTTTCACGTCGGCGATCACGCCGTAAGGACTGTTCATGAAAGCGCCGAGCTCATCCGCCGCCATCGAACTGACGGCCCACACGAAGAAGCCAAGCAGCAGATACTTCAGCCCACGCAGCCCGATATCGATCCAGCGTGGCAGGAAAAAGCTGCGCCGGAAGAGTTTTTGCCCCGCCCGCCACAAGTACTCCGAGATCGTTCCCACCGGGCACAGCCAGCTGCAAAATGCCTTGCGGAACAAAAACGACATGGCAAGAAACGCAATCAGCAGAAACATGCCCGCCGGATGCAGCGCCGGAACATGATGCGTCAAAGTGAGGTACCTGAGGTTCATCAGGCCGGCGATCGGCAGCCAGCCCTCGACCCCGGCCGGGCGGTGCAAGGAGGTTGGTGCACCCCCCGGCTCAAATTGACGGACCCAGAAGTAGAAGATGGCGCCGATCCAGAGGTTCAGCAACAGGAACCCGGACTGGAAGCTGCGGCGCATGATCTGCGAGCGGTCGCGATCAGCGCGGCGGACAAGTTTCTTTTTTGCTTGGGCAGCCGGTTTCGGCCGCGGCTCACCCGGCGTAGGAAGTGGAATTGACGAAATCTCTATCGGCGGAATCGCGGAATGAATTTCGCTTTGAGTTTCGTTAAGAGCTTGCGCTGCCATGAGGACGTCCTTACTCTTTCAGCGTAGACGCCCCGTTACCGGAAGGATGTGACTTTTGTCACGTGCATTTCTATTTTCTTCCCACTGCTAACCGGGTCGGAAACACGGCCCAATCCCACGCCTGACTTTCGTAATCTGCCCTGTTGCCACCGCCCTGATGCAATATTGATGAGAATGCCCTCCTCGGCCATCGCGCAAAAAGGACAACGGGGCTCGCGCGTTAAGCTCCTCGGCTCCATTCTTGCCCTGGTGGTGCTCGAAAACGGGCGTCAAATCCGCGGCCGCATGAGTCAGCTCTCCGGCAACGGCGGCCTGCTCTCACTCGAACGCCCGCTCGACGAAGGCATTCTGGTGACCGTCCTGTTCCACCTCGGCTGCACCAGCGTTCGCTGCCGCGCGCACATGTTGTTTCCCATGTGGGCCACCAAAGGATGCCAACAGCCCTTCCGATTTCTGGACCTGACCGAGACCAGCCGCGCCAGTCTGAACCGGGAATTGGAAAACCTGGTAAAAGCCGGCGCGCCGCAGGAAGAAGAAGAGAGCGAGTAGCGCAGAAAACCGCCGCGAGCTACGTGCGACGAGCAAAACGGATGTTGGGGTTAGCTCGCAGCTCGCAGCCATCTCAACTTCCCGCCGCCGACAAAATCTCTTCCAGCGAATACTTCTGCAACTCCCCAACCCGCTCCAGCGTGATATCCGGCTTCGGATACTCGGCCACCAGCGCCGCATCCAGCGCGTAGTGTCCCTGGCGCGGAAACACCGTCGTGACCCGCGCGCCCCAATATTTCTTGATCGCGGCCAGAATACGCACCTTGTCGTCTACCATCACATAGTGCGCCGCCGGATACTTCGCCTCCACATCGTCCAGTTCCCGTTCCTTATGGATATAGATCAAGACGTGCCCTTCGAAGATCTCATACAGGCCCGAGCGATCGACCTTGAGCGGCTGGAAAACCACATCGCCGTCGCTCAGGATCACCGGCCGCCCCAGGCGCCGCGCGTATTCCACCGCATCGAGCGACCCCGGAAACAGCCGGTCCGCAAAAGGATAATTCACCATGAAGTGCGACACCGCCAGCAGCTTCTGCTCTCGCGGCTGCTCGGTGCGATAACGCTGTAGCGCCCCCAGATAGTCGGCGTATCCGAGTTCCGTGCGCAACTGCTCAAAGATTTCCCAATAACGCTGCTCGCTGGCCTTGCCCACTTTATTCGTGAGGTACCGTTTCAGATCTTCCGCCACGCGATCGTTGTCGAGCAGAGTATTGTCCACGTCGAAGAAGAACACGGTGCTCGGGTTGGCAGCGGCGCGATTCACACGATCTCCAGGGTGATGATCTTGAGAAAAAACAGCGGCCCTATCATGCCAGAAATCGTGGGCCAACGTCGCCGCGCGCCAGCGCAGGAATCTCGGTGGTGGCTGTCCAAATTCAGCCGCTACCGGAATTTCCGCGCTCTTTGCGTCTGAGCCATCCCCGTGAGCGCGAAAGAAGAAAGAACAGGAAATTTGCGCCCGCCACGAACGGCTTGTGCAGGTCCCATCCCTTGTAGTACAAAAGCCCTGTACTACATAAGGCGTCGGTCAACAATCCATAAATCAGCCGGGGCGGAGTATATTGTGGCTCTGCCCCACCAAGCGGGCGAATCCGTTCTCGCCTTTTCCAGGAGCCGCCTTCCGTGGAACACATCGACCCAGCCGTCATCCATCGCTTCGACACCCGCTCCAGCCGCCCTTGTGAATTCTGCCGGGAACTCGACCCGCAGTTCCCCCAACGCCACCCGCTCGACCAGATGGTGGCCAGCAGCCGCAAAGCCATTGCTTCCGCCCATTTAACCGAGGACGGCTACGTACGCCACCGCATGCTCGAATTGCGCCGGATCGCTTCCCGAGAGCCCCTCACCGCGGCTTAACTAACCACAACGGACGCAGGGGACAAATAAGGAAGAGGGGAAACCCCGATTTCCCCTGTGCTCCCCTGTGTCCCCTGTGGTAATCGCTCTTCGATTTCCCGCTTGACACGACCCTGTCCACTTATGGATACTTATTCATTCAGTTGCATTTTTATTCATGTCGAAAACAGCCCGCCACAAAGCCATCCTCGATCTGCTCGACGAAGGTTCTGTCGAAAGCCAGGACTTTCTCCAGCACCGGCTTGAGCGCAAGGGCTTCGACGTCGGCCAGGCCACCCTCTCCCGCGATATCCACGAACTGAAACTCGTCAAGGGTCCCGAGGGCTATCGGCGCATTGACGCGAGCTCGGGCGCTGAAGGCGTTCTGCCCTCGGTCATGCATCTAGCGCGCCAGTTTGTAGTCGAAATCCGCCAGGCCCAGAACCTGCTGGTGGTGAAAACCACGGTGGGCAGCGCGCAGCCCGTCGCGGCCGCCCTCGACGCCTCGCGCTGGCCTGGGATCGTCGGCACCATCGCCGGCGACGACACCGTGCTCGTCATCGCTACCGACAAAAGGCAAGCGCAAGCCCTCGCCCGACGTATTCGCGAGCTGTCGTAAGCGGCTTGCCAGGGGCCGGCCCCGCGAACCGCAATCAGATTTTTCCGGAAATGGAGTGTTTCGAAACGCAGATGAGAACCGATCCCACACTAATGAACTCACCCAAGACGCACCCGCCCGGCCTGCTGCCCGAACCGGCCGCGCCCCGCGATCTCGTCTCCATCCACGACCTCGCCCCCTCCGAAATCCTCACGCTCTTTAGCCTCACCTCCATGCTCAAGCAGCGTCCCGCGGACTTCCGCGGCGTGCTCGCCGGCAAGCAGATGGTTATGTTCTTCGAGAAGCCCTCCCTGCGCACCCGCCTCACGTTCGAAGCCGGCATGGACAGCCTGGGCGGCAGCACGTTTTTCGTCGACCAGACGGCCAGCCGCCTCAATGCCCGCGAGTCGCTCTACGACATCGCCCACAACCTCGAACGCTGGATCGACCTCATCGTGCTGCGCACCTTCAGCCATGCGGTCGTCGAAGAGATGGCCACCTACGCCGACGTTCCCGTGATCAACGCCCTCAGCGAACTCGAACATCCCTGCCAGGCGCTCGCCGACTTCTTCACCCTGCAGGAACATTTCGGCGATCTCTCGAAAATTCATTTCGCCTACGTTGGCGATGGCAACAACATGGCGCACTCCCTGCTTCTGGCGGGCGCCTCCGTAGGCGCGAAAGTTTCCATTGCCACGCCGCAGCGCTACGGCCTCAATCCCGTCATCGTCACCATGGCGAAGGCCATTGCGGACGAGACCAAGGCTTTGCTCCGCATCCTGAGCGACCCGCGTAAAGCCGTTGCCGGAGCCGATGCCGTCTACACCGATGCCTGGGCCAGCATGGGACATGAACACGAAGCGGAAGAACGCGCGGCCATTTTCACGCCGTACCAGGTGAATGCGGCGCTCATGCAACTCGCCAAGCCCAATGCGCTATTCATGCACTGTCTGCCCGCGCATCGCGGCTGTGAGGTGACCGACCAGGTTATCGACTCGGTCAACTCGGTCGTTTTCGATCAGGCCGAAAATCGCCTGCACATTCAGAAAGCCATTCTCGTTTGGCTATTGGGCGGCGGCGTGGGCCGCTTCCCCGCTAGGAGCGCACATGCCTAAGCAAGACGTGCTTGAAAAAGACGCGTTTGAAAAAGAGAAGATTGTCCTCGCCTACTCCGGTGGGCTCGATACTTCCATCATCATTCCCTGGCTCAAGGAAAACTATGCCTACGAAGTGATCGCCATGGTCGCCGACATCGGCCAGGGAGACGACCTCGAGGCCGTGATGGAGAAGGCCTACAAAACCGGAGCCAGCAAGGTAGTGGTCGAAGATCTGCGCGAAGAGTTCCTTACGGACTACGTCTGGCCCGCGCTGAAAGCAGGCGCGGTGTACGAAAACAAGTATCTGCTCGGCACCTCGCTCGCCCGCCCCGTAATCGCGAAACATCAGGTCGAAGTCGCGCTGCGCGAAGGCGCCTCGGCCCTCAGCCACGGGAGCACCGGCAAAGGCAACGACCAGGTCCGCTTCGAGATGGCCTACCAGGCGCTCGCTCCCGAGCTGAAAGTGGTTGTGCCATGGCGCGAGTGGGACCTGAAATCGCGCGAAGACTGTCTCGACTACGCCGAGAAACGCGGTATTCCCGTCGCCGCGAGCCGCGAGAAGATCCACAGCCGCGATCGCAATCTCTGGCACCTCAGCCACGAGGGCGGAGAACTCGAAGACGCCGCCAACCCGCCGTTCCCAAGCACCTGGCAATGGACGAAGTCCCCGCAAGAGGCTCCCGATCAGCCGGAGCAAGTTGAAATCGGATTCGAAAAAGGCGTGCCCGTCTCGGTGAGCGGCCAGGCTCTCGATCCCGTATCGCTGGTCGAACTGCTGAACGAAATCGGCGGGCGCAACGCCGTAGGACGCATCGACCTGGTCGAGAACCGCTTCGTAGGCATCAAGTCGCGCGGCTGCTATGAAACTCCCGGAGGCACTCTGCTACTCGAAGCCCACGGCGAACTCGAATCCCTCTGCCTCGATCGCGACCTCCTCCACTTCAAGCAGCACGTCGCGCTCAAATATGCCGAACTCGTTTACTTCGGCCTGTGGTTCACGCCGCTGCGCGAAGCGCTCGACGCCTTCGTAGAAACCACGCAACAGAATCTGACCGGCTCGGTCACGTTCTCGCTCTACAAAGGCAACGTCAACGTGGTCAGCCGTAAGTCCGATTACTCGCTCTACCGCACCGACCTCTCCTCATTCACCATGAGCGCAGGCTATGATCAGAAGGACGCCGAAGGCTTCATCCGCATCCTCGGATTGCCCTCGCGTTGCCGCGCCCAGACGCAGGCGAAGGTAAAGGTAGAGGTCGCGCAATGAAGATGTGGTCCGGCCGCTTCCGGCAGCCGCTTGACCCCGAATTTGAAAAATGGCAGCGCTCGTTCCCCTACGATCGACGGCTGCTGCCCTTCGAACTCGCCGCCAGTCGCGCCCACGCCAACGCTCTCGAACACGCCGGAGTGCTTTCTTCCNNGAGTTTCTCAACGATCCGGAAGCCGAAGACGTTCACCACTTCGTAGAAAAGCAACTTGCCGCGCTGATCGGCGCCACTGGCTACAAGTTGCACACCGGCCGCAGCCGCAACGAACAGATCGCAACCGACCTCCGCCTCTTCGTGCGCCAAAGCATCGATACCCTGCGAACCTTGATCGCCGATTGGATCGAGGCGATCTTGGCGCGCGCCGAGGCCGCGGGCAGCGCGTCCTCGCTATTAGCCATGCCGGCGTACACGCACCTTCAGCCGGCGGAGCCCGTCTTAGTAGCGCATTGGTTACTGGCTTATATAGAAATGTTTCTCCGCGACGCCTCCCGCCTCTCCGACTGCCGCAAGCGCGCCAATCTTTGTCCGCTGGGATCGGGCGCCGTGGCCGGAGCCACGCTCACCCTCAATCGTCAAGCCATGGCCGCGGAACTGGGTTTTGATNNTTCTCCACGCCCGCGTACGGATTTGTCGAGTTACCCGAGCCCTACTCCACCGGCAGCAGCGCCATGCCGCAGAAAAAAAATCCCGACTTGTTGGAGCTCGTGCGCGGCAAAGCCGCGCGCGTCATGGGTTGCGCCACCGCGCTGCAAACTTTGGTAAAAGGCCTGCCCCTCGCCTACAACAAAGACTTGCAGGAAACGCAGGAGCCGGTGTTCAACGCCGCCGACACGGTCATCGGCATGTTGCCGCTCGTCACCGGATTTATGAACACCGTGGAATTCAACGAAGCCAAGATGAATCTGGCCGCAAGTTCAGGTTATATGAACGCCTGGGCCGCGGCCGCATACCTCGTCGAACGCGGAGTGCCGTCGCGCCTCGCCCACGAAGCGGTCGGCAAGGCTGTGCAGTTGGCCGTGGAGCGCGGATGCGAATTGCAAAAACTGCCCCTCGCCGACTTGCAAGCCATCCACGCCAGCTTTGACGCGGGTTTCCACTCCTGCCTTGGACTCACTGAGGTGCTCGGACTGCACGACATACCCGGAGGCACTGCGCCTCGTCACGTCAAGCGCGCCCTCCAGAACGCCCGTGACCGCGCCGCATCGCTGCGCACGCAAGAGCCGCTCGCCGCCCGCTAGCTATCGGCAACCACCCGAAGGCTTATGACTCTTAGGCGAGCTATGCATCGCGTTTTGTTCGGAGAATGAAAAGCGAAGCCGTCGCGATTAGACTAGACTGAAATTTCATCCACAAGTCATCTAACCTCCGTAACTTGGGTCTCTGGCCCGCAGGGGTAGAGGGGAAATCCTCTGCTTTCTTTATTGTGGGGCGTTTTCACAGGTGCATCCGAGCCTTCTTCTGCCCGCAATGCATCTAACCACCAAAAAGAGTTCCATAACGGAGTCTTGACCCTGATTCTTACCCGAGTTTTTTTCTTCGCGCTGTTTCTCTTAGCTGTCTACGCCGTCCAGCGATTCTGGTTTGTGCGGGCGTGGACGTCGATTGGCTCGTTCTCGAATGGCAACTGGCGCTTCGGGCTTCATGCTGGACTGCTCGCTCTGGCCGCTGTGCTGCTGGCGACGCTTCTCGATCCGCTGCTTGGCCACGGGGTCTCCCGGCTCAGCTTGGGCGGCTTCCACCTCGGCAAAACACTTTCCACATTTGCCCGCTTGTGGCTGGCTGCTTCGTTCTTTGGATTCCTGGCGGTCGAATCGGTGGGAGCGATCGAGTGGGTCACGAATGTAGCGGCCCGGCTTCGTCCCGGAGCGGTCGCCAATGGCTTCAGTCCCTCGCGCCGAACCTTTTTTCAATATGCCGCCGCTTTCGCTGGCGGCTTTCCGTTTCTTGCTGCGACCTACGGATTTGCCGCCGGCCGCCTGCGTTACACCATCGAGCGCGTCGACGTGCCCGTGGCCAATCTTCCGCCGCAGCTGGATGGACTGCGCATTGCTCAGCTTAGTGACATCCACATTGGCGACTACATGCCGCCTCGCGAAATCGCGCGCGCCGTCGATATGGCGAACAGCCTGCGCCCTGATATTTCTTTTGTTACGGGAGACTTCATCTCGGGCGTTGGCGATCCGCTGGATGTTTGCATCGCCGAGTTGAGCCGGCTGCGCGCTCCGCTGGGCGTATGGGGATGCAATGGCAATCACGAAATTTATGCGGGAGTGGAAGAGGACGCGGAACGGCTCTTCCGAGAAAAGGGAATGCGGCTGTTGCGCGCCGCGAGTGCGGTCGTCGAGCACAACGGAGCCCGCTTCAATCTTCTGGGTGTCGATTATCAGCGCGATCACATGACGCGCAGCGAAGGCGATCATCCCGGGCCCATGTTGCAGGAAATCGAGCCTTTGATCCGGCGCGATATGCCCAACGTGTTGCTTTCGCACAATCCGAATTCGTTTCACCGTGCGGCCGAACTCGGCATCGAACTCAGCCTGGCCGGTCACACTCACGGCGGCCAGGTAAGGTTTGAGATCGTGGATCACAGCGTCAGTCCGGCTCGCTTGATCACTCCGTTCGTCGCCGGACTTTATCGCCTGCCAATGCATGTCTCTGGCGCGCCCGCGAGCAACGGCCAACAGAAGGCAGCGCTTTATGTGAACCGAGGCCTCGGAACCCTCGGCTTCCCGGTGCGCATCGGTGTCCCGCCAGAGATCACGCTGCTGACCCTGCGGAGGGTATAAGAGTTCCGTGCGTCTCCCATGCGTCGATTGGGGATTTTAAGTGGCGCAGCGCCCGGGCCCTCAGCGCGCCCGCTCTTGGCGTGATTGGGTGGAGCGGTTGTTGGCGCTATAACAAGCGCCCCGTCCATTGGAGGAGAGGCATGAGAATCGCTCTCGTCACGCTGCTCTTTGCAGCATCCGCATTTGCCCAGGTCCCGCCTGCCGCTTCTACCGCAGCCTGCGGCCCCGAGAATGTCAGCTTCAAGGTGAAGTTGGACGAATCTCAACACACCCTGGCGCAGCCGGACCCTGGGAAGGCGCGGGTTTACTTCTTTCAGGATGCCGGTACCAGCCATACCTTAGGATATCCAACGGTGAAGCTCGCGATCGACGGAGCATGGGTAGGCGCAAACCACGGCAATTCCTATTTCTCCGTCTCCGTCGAGCCGGGAGAGCATCATGTGTGCGTTACTTTGCAGTCCTCTCTGGTCGCGCAACGCATGGAACTCGCGCATTTCACAGCAGAGGCAGAGAAGATTTATTACTACCGCACACGGCTCGTTATGTCGCGAACTGTGGAGATGTTAGAGCTCGATCCGATCGACAGCGATCAAGCCAAGTATCTGATTGCCTCCTTCCAGCTCAGCGTTTCAAATCCCAAGAAATAATGTAATGGGGGCAAACGCCGCCAGAGGTTCTGTGGACCCCGGGAACTGGAACGCGTCGATCTCACGTCAAAATTGGCCTGAGCACGGCACTCTTAGGGCCTGCTAGGGCTGAGCTCCTTTAATTCTGTAAATCGCGTACCATGTGCCTGCCATCAACGCGCCGGAAAGCAAGCGCATTAACGTGTGCATGGAAGCGAAGTAGCCAGCGTAACCGGCGGCGCCGACAACCTGAAAGAGCAACTGCCCGGCAGAACAGGCCCGACGAAACTTAGGCAACAGCCGTCCGCACCAACTGCGCACGCTATCAAGTTGCTCCCTAATCTGGGTCACCTGTTCGAAACGCTGCTCAAGGCTCACTTCACCGCGTTCCGCCTGGATTGCCCGCGAAGGCTGCAAGCCGTGCTCGAATCCGTTCTCCGTCATACCGATCATGGGGAACCTCCCGGAAGAAGAACCCAAACAAATACTTGCAAACCCAACTGTTTTGGAAAAGTTGCTGGCGCGCGATTTCACCAACCATCCCGTTCCC
Organism: Acidobacteriaceae bacterium; assembly: GCA_003138955.1. Classification (GTDB taxonomy): domain Bacteria; phylum Acidobacteriota; class Terriglobia; order Terriglobales; family Acidobacteriaceae; genus Acidiflorens. The sequence goes on from PLHP01000346.1 coordinate 13,108, forward strand.
GGCAACGGGCAGCTATTGCAGCTTCGCGTACTCCGCTTTGGCTTCCTTCAGGATGGCGATGTCGGGATCGGCGTTTTTCCACAGGGTGAGGAAATCCTGGTAGGCGGTCTTGGCTTTGACGGTGTCGCCGGGGGATCTAAGCCAAGATGCTCGTGTGGGGACCGGGCTCCGCCCCGTCCAATCCGAGCGCAGTTCCAGTTCTCCTGCCTGCCGTCCAGGTACCCTGCCTAATCCAAACTTACTGCAGCGGGGACTCGCTTCCAACGCAGGTGCTGATCGGAGCGGTGTTGGTGCGTACCACAGCATCCGCGACCGAGCAGAAAGCGCGCACGCCCGTACTGTTCACGTGCTGCGGGGTTGCCCACGCAGCATAGCCGCTGGTCGTGCCCTGCACACTGAAGGTATAGCCGCTCTTGGTGCCCGCCGCCAGCGTCGAGTCGATCAAGCAAGCGCTAGTCGAGGTGGGAACGATGGTGCCAGTGCAGGTGCCCGTCAGGGAGGTCAGGTTGGCCGCAAAACCCACCGTCGGGTAGCTGGAGTTGTATGAAATCATTGCTGTGTTGATGGTGCGAATCGACGCCGCTGCGGACGCCTCGTTCGCCGCAATGCGCGCCCGTAGCAGGTTCGGGATAGCAATCGCTGCAATAATTAGGATGATCGCCACCACAATCAGCAATTGGATCAGCGAAAAGCCCTTCTGTCTCTGCATTTCTTTGGGTACCTCCGCCACTCCGGGGTCCGACGTAGCCACGATTACACTTACC
>PLHP01000314.1:0-19689 GCA_003138955.1 Acidobacteriaceae bacterium
ATTCACGAAGAGACTTCGGTCAGTAAGCTTTTTATTTAGGAACGTCGTTCCGCTGTTCGCTATTGGCTGTTCGCCTCTGGACTGAACGGGTTTGCGAATCGCGAAAGGCGAACGACGAACAGCGANNGACTAGCGACCAACGACGATTTTAACGAAGGACGGAAACGGAATTATGGCGACAGCAACGGATATCAGCATTCTGGAAGCGCACAAGCGCGAACCAGGCACCAAGAATGCCGCCCGGCGTGTGCGTGCCGGCGGAAAGATTCCGGCCGTTGTATACGGAGCGGGCAAAGACGCGGCTGCGGTCGCGGTCGATCCGCGGCAGATCCTGCGCATCCTGAAGTCGGAGAGCGGGCACAACACGATTTTTGAACTGGCGCTCGACAGCGATCGCTCGAAAGCCATGATCGTGGACTGGCAGTTCGAACCCGTCAAGGGAACGCTGCTCCACGTGGACCTGCAGCGCATCGCCATGGACCAGAGGCTCACGGTCACGGTGCCGGTCGTGCTCAAAGGCGAGGCAGCGGGGGTGAAGACGGAGGGCGGCATCCTCGAGCAATTGCTGCGCGGAATCGAGATTGAGTGCCTTCCGGCGGATATACCGAAGTCCATCGAAGTGGACATCAGCCACCTGGTGTTCGGCGTCGAAGTGCGGGTGAAAGACCTGCCGCACAGCGAGAAGCTGAAGTTTCTGACCGACGAGAACCAGATGATCGCGCACATCACCACGGTGAAGGAAGAAGTGGTTGCGGCTCCCGAGGTGGTGGCGGAGGAGGCGGCAGCTCCGGCTGAACCTGAGGTCATCAAGAAGGGCAAGCAGGAAGTGGAGGGTGAAGGCGAGGCCGAGGGCGATGCCAAGGCCAAGGCCAAGCCCGAGAAGGCCGAAAAGGCCGAGAAGAAAGAGAAGAAATAGCTGGTGGCTGCTGGCTCCTAGCTTCCAGCTAAGAGCCAGTAGCTAGAAGCCAAGAGCGAATCTGCGTGAAACTGATCGTCGGTTTAGGCAACCCAGGAATCGAGTACCAGTTCACGCCGCACAATCTCGGATTCTTGACGATCGATCGGATCGCCAACAATCTCGGGATCGAAATCAGGAATCGCCAGTGCCGCGCGCTGACTGTGCGGGCAACGGTCGCCGGTGAGCCGGTGATCCTGGCCAAACCGGAAACCTACATGAACCTGAGTGGGCTTTCGGTGCGGGAACTGGCGGCGGAACATCAGGTCGATGTGACGCGCGACCTGATTGTGATTTACGACGAACTCGATTTGCCGCTGGGCGCGATTCGCATACGGCAGCGGGGGAGTTCGGCGGGGCACAACGGGATGGAATCCATCCTCGGAGCCCTGGGTACCGACGAGCTTTTGCGGATTCGGCTGGGAATTGCGCCTGACCGCAAAGTCGTGGACGGCGTGAAGTATGTGCTGACGCCGTTCCGCAAGGTGCAGTTCGAGTTGGTGGACGAACTCCTCGACACCGCAGCGCAAGCGGTTGAAATGATTTTGAGAGAAGGACCGGCGGCGGCGATGAACCGGTTCAATCGCAAGAACGAAACGGATGAGTGAGAGGCAGTCGTCGGTCGATAGTCGTTAGTCGTTGGCAAACGCCTACGACCCACAATGAATCCGCGAGCGACTAACGACTAACGACTGCACTAGAGCTTTTGGAGATAACGAATGAATCGTAACTATGAATTGATGTTCATCGTCCGGCCCGACATGGTGGACGAGGATCTGAACAAACTGATTTCCACGCTCGAGTCTTCGGTGACCTCGGCGGGAGGAACGGCCAAGAGCGAGGTCTGGGGCAAGCGCCGTCTCGCATACCGGGTAGGCAAGTTCAACGATGGCATCTTCGTGCTGATGATGATCGAAGCCGCCGGCGCGATCGTGCACGAAGTGGAACGCCGCCTGCGCGTGACCGAGCCGGTGATCAAGTTCCTCACGGTGCGCACGGACGAAGAACTGAAGCGGCTCGACAAGATCAAGAAGATCCGCGACTCGAAAAAGAAAGCCAGCGCACAGCCGGCCGCAGCCGCCGCTCCCGTAACACCGGCGGCGCCGGAAGCGGGGACGGAAACACCGGCCTCGGCGCCAGTTTAGGTGGAGCCGGTTCCTGGTTGGGTGCGGCTCTCGTAGCGCCGCGACCGCCGACAGAGGCGGGGCAAAGCCCCGCCACCACACGAACAAACTCTTAGAAAGCAGGAGCACTATGGCAGAAGAAACAAAAGCACCGAGCGCGGGATCAAGCCACGGCGAAAGCCGTCCGGAGCGTAGCGGAGGCGATCGCCCTGAGCGCAGTGGGCCGCGCGGTCCCCGTTCCGGGGGAGGTCCCGGCGGTCCCCGCGAAGGCGGCCGCAAGTTCTTCCGGCGCAAGAAGGTTTGCAAGTTCTGCGTCGAGAAGATCGAAGCGGTCAATTATAAAGATGTGCGCTTGCTGGCGCAGTTCGTGGCGGAAAGCGGCAAAATCACACCGCGACGCCTGACCGGGGTCTGCACGCCGCACCAGCGCCGTTTGTCGAGGGCCATCAAGCAGGCGCGCAATATCGCCCTGCTGCCGTTCGCGGGACGCGCGCAGTAGTTCAAAATCGTCGTTGGTCGTTAGTCGTTCGCAGTCTTTGCCAACGACCAACGACTAACGACTAACGACTAACGACCAGGGAGTTATTCATGGAAGTCATCCTGAAAGAAGACGTGCCCAAGCTGGGCAACCGCGGCGAGGTGATAAAAGTCGCCGAGGGATACGGGCGGAATTTTCTGCTGCCCAAGAAACTGGCGATTGAGGCCACCGTCGCCAATAAGACTGTCATCGAGCAGATGAAGGCCGCCGCTGTTCGCCGCTCCGCGAAGGAAAAGACGGAAGCCGAAGCGCTGGCCAAGCAGTTTGACGGCCTCGAGGTGAAGTTCCTGCGCAAGTCGGGCGAAGCGGATCAGTTATTCGGATCGGTCACGGCTGGCGACATTGCCGACGCGCTCGAGAAAAAGAGCTTCCACATCGATCGCCGGAAGATCCAGCTGCACGAACCGCTCAAGACCGTCGGCGAGTTTACTATTCCCATCAAACTGCACCGGGACGTGACCACGCACTTGAAGGTCGTTGTCGACAAAGAAGCCGCTGCGGCGGAATAGTTTTGATACCTGTGTGGCGACGGGGCATAGCCCCGCCACCACACAACCTCCTCAGGAATTTGCCCCGAAGAATTCCTCCACTTTTCCCACGTCCGTGGTTTTGGTGTAGGGGGGCAAACTCTCCACAAACACGCGCCCATACTGCTTCTTCAATATCCGGTTATCGAGCAGTGCCAGCAATCCGCGATCGTGCAGCGATCGAATCAGTCTTCCAAATCCTTGCTTCAGCGTGATGACCGCGCTCGGCACCTGATACTCGAAGAAAGCGTTGCCTCCGCCAGCGTCAATGGCTTTCACCCGCGCCGCCACCACCGGATCGCTCGGCACGGCAAATGGCAAGCGGTCGATAATCACGCAGCTCAACTGTTCGCCTTGCACGTCCACTCCCTGCCAGAACGATGATGTCCCAAACAGCACGGCGTGGGGCGTGAGCCGGAACTCCTCGAGCAGCGCCGACTTCGGAGCGTCACCCTGCTTGAGCATCGGAAAATCCAACAGGCCGAGCAACCGGTCGTAAATTTCGTTCATCTGCGCGTAGCTGGTGAAGAGCACGAAGGCGCGCCCGCGTGTGATCTCGAGCAGTCGCCGGATAACCCCGGCAGCTTCGCCGGCGAATTGCGGCGTGCGCGGATCGGGCAGATCGGGCGGGACGTAAAGGATCGCCTGGCTTTCGTAATCGAAGTGCGAGGCGACGATCAGTTCGCGCGCGTGATCAAGCCCGAGCCGCTGCCGTATGTAGTCGAAGCTGCCACCGACCGCCAGCGTTGCCGAGGTCAGCACCGACGTTTCCAGCTTCGACCACAGGCACTCGCGCAGAATCTGGCCGACTTCGATCGGAGTGGCCTGCAGAAAAACATTGACGCGGCGCTTTCCCTCAGGGGCTGAAGCCCGTTTCTCAAACGCGGACGTTGCGGCGTGGCTGAAGCCACGCCCTTTCAAAGCTGCGCCGGTCGAAGCGCCCGGTGCTCCACGAAAGCCACGCCGCTCGATCCAGAAGACGGTGTTGGGATCCTCGTTTTCCATGACGAAGCGAAGTTGCACCTGCAGTTGTTGCGCTCGGCGTACAAGCGTGAAGACTTCTTCCGGCTTCTGCGGAAGTTGCTCCAGCTCCGCACCCAGCCGGTACAGCGCTTGATTGAGCGCGAGAAATTCTTCCCCGTTTTCCTCCAGAAATTCGCGGCGAGAGTCGAAGGCAAACCGCCCTTCATTCGCGGGCAGCAGCGAAAAAAATAACTGCGAGCGCTCCCGCACCGACTGAATCGCTCCCGACATCTGCGGCGTGTAGAGATGCTCGCGCTGCAACAGGTGCTCGACGTCGCGCGTCAACTCATCCATCCGCAGGTTGCTGACCGAAATTCCAAAGTAGTTGCCCGCGACTTCTTCGAGTTCGTGCGCTTCGTCGAAGATCACCGCACCGCGCTCGGGAAGGACCCCAGCGTCGGGCGCGCCCTCGGCTTCGAGTTTGATGGAGAGATCGGCGAAGAACAGGTGGTGGTTGACGATGATGATGTCGCTCTCCGCCCCGCGCCGCCGCATCTCGGTGATGAAGCAACGCTCCCATTCCTTGCATTTCTGGCCGAGACAGGTATCGGTCCGAGCGTCGAGCTTGTGCCAGAGGGCGCTGGCTTCGGGAAGTCCGGCGAGTTCGGCGCGATCGCCGGTCTGCGTCGTTTTCTCCCACGCGGCTATGGCGCGGTAGTGCTCGATCTCTTCCAGTCCGCTGAGCACGGGCTGGTCGGTGAGATCAAAAAGCTTCTTGCGGCAGAGATAGTTGTTGCGCCCCTTCATGTAGCAGACGCTGAGTTTTCGGTCCCCGTCAGGAAACAGCGCCCGCTCCAGCGCGGGGACATCTTTGAAGAAAAGCTGTTCCTGCAGATTTTTCGTGCCGGTCGAGATGATGACGCGTTTGCCCGAGCGGATCACCGGCAAGAGATAAGCCAGCGTTTTGCCGGTGCCCGTGCCGGCCTCGACGATCAGATGCCGCTTTTCTTCGAGCGCCTCTTCCACTGCCTGGGCCATCTGCAACTGCCCGCGCCGAAACTCGTAGGCGGGGTGGGTCTTGGAGAGCAAGCCCCCCGGCGCGAAGAACTGGTACAGCGAGAATCCCGCAGGCCGATTTTCTGCAGGGGACACGGGATGGGATGAGGGAGGCACGGAGTCTCTATAATAGCTAACCAGTCGCCAGTTGCCAGTAGTTCAATCAAAAGCTGGGGACGGGGCAAAGCCCCGTCACCACACGAGCATTCAACTCTCACATGCCATCATCGACTTTGATTGCGAGAAATCCTTGAGCAAAAAGAAGCTCGCCCCACTTGTCGCCATCGTCGGACGGCCCAACGTCGGCAAATCGACGCTCTTCAACCGGCTGACCGGATCGCGGCGCGCCATCGTCGGAGACGAGCCCGGCATCACTCGCGACCGCCTCTATGGCGAGGCCGAATGGCGCGGGTACGAGTTCCGGGTGGTGGATACCGGCGGCATCGTTCCCGAAGACAAGGACTTCATCCCGTCGGAGATCTTCCGTCAGGCCAAGGTTGCGTTCGAAGAAGCGGCGGCCATTGTCATGGTCGTCGATGCTCGCACCGAGATCGCGGGGCCCGATCGCGAGTTGGCTCGACTTTTGGCGCGCACTGGCAAGCCGCTCTTTCTCGCCGTCAACAAGATGGACACCGACAAGCAGGATTCTTTGCTCGGTGAATTTCATTCGCTGGGAATGCGGAACGTGTTTCCGGTTTCGTCCGAGCATGGACGGGGCATCGACGATCTGCTGGACGCTGTCTTACTGGTGCTGCCCGCGACCGCAAAGGCGACCACAGAGGGCACTGAGGTCACAGGGGAAGGCACAGGGGAAGGCTCACCAGTTCTCGAGGAGCCGCATGAAATCAAGGTTGCGATCATCGGGCACCCGAATGTTGGCAAGTCAACGCTGCTGAACCAACTCACGGGAACATCGCGGGCCATCGTCTCGTCCGTTGCGGGTACTACGCGAGATTCAATTGACCAAGTCATCCAGTACAAAGGCCGCAAGATTCGCTTCATCGATACGGCGGGCATTCGCCGCAAAGGCAAGACGCGGCTGATGGCTGAGAAGCTTTCGGTGGTCATGGCGCGCAAGAATATCGAAGACGCCGACATCGTGCTCTTCATGGTCGACGCCACCGAAGGCGCCAGCGGGCTCGACGCCAACATCGCAGGCTATGCCCACGAGAGCGGACGCTCGGTGATTATCCTGGTCAACAAGTGGGACCTGGTGGCGAGCGGGGAGAAGCGCGCCGTCAGCCAGTCTCGAACCGCCCGCATACAAGACGCCAAGCGTCCGCACGACCGCGCTCTCTACGAAGAGCGCCTGCGCTACGGACTAAAATTTCTGGCTTATGCCCCCGTGCTTTTTCTTTCCGCGCACACCGGCAAAGGAACGGAAAAAATTCTTCCGCTGATCGAGAAGGTGGCCGCCGAGCGCCGCAAGCGCATTACGACCGGCGAGATGAACCGCTTTCTCCGGACGGTTGACTTCGACCGAGCCTCCGTTCCCGTCAGCAAGCGCGTGAAAATCTACTACATGACGCAGGCCGGAGTGGCGCCGCCTACCTTCGTGCTCTTCACCGACCGCGCCGTGAAGCTACACTTTTCCTATCAGCGGTTTCTTGAGAACCAGATTCGCGCCGCGTTTGGGTTCATGGGTTCTCCCATCTGGATCAAGAACCGGGCGCGAGACTAGTGTGGAAGCGGGGCTATGCCCCGCTTGGACGGGGCAAAGCCCCGTCCCCACACAAGAGAGCCTCTCCGGCACGCGCGTGTCTGATGGCTTAAACAGCGCACGCGCAACAGTAGTTTCTAGCCGATGGGCTCCGCCGACGGCGGCAACGGAGGCGCTTCGAACGGCGGCGGAGACTCCGGAACTGGAGGCAACTCCGGAGCGGGAGGCGCAGGCGCCGGATGCAGCAGCGCGTCAAGACTCGGATATCGAGCAGCAAGAAAATGCAGCGCGTACGCAGGGAAGAAAACAGTGGCCGGCACGCTCACTAGAGCGATCAGATAAATCAGGAGGAGCAGTAACAGGGTTCCGAAGATTATTGCCAGACTGACGGTCGTCACGCTCCATCCCATCCCCGCGGCTCTGCCCGCTAGCACGGCAACCACAGCAGGGAGCACGACGAACAGCGCCGGGATGATCGCGATGATACCGAACAGGATGGCCGCTGCGATGGAAAGCACCAGCTTGAGCAGCAGGTAAACGGCGTATCGTCCCATCTCGGGGCGGATCATCGCCAGTAAACGGTGCCAGCCGTCGGCAAAATCGAGATCCTCGAGAGCCATAATCGGCACCAGAAAATCTTTCGCCAGCACCTGAACCACTGCGGCGGCGAGCACGAACACTCCGAACAGGCCCCCGAGCAGAATCACTCCGACAATCAACCGCCCGACGTGTTGCCGCAGATCTGTCGCCCAGCCCGCAACCAGAGCCAGGGCGAGCGGCACGCCAACCAGAACCAGGAGAAACAGCCAAGCTGCAATCTGGAACACAATCTGCCACAGGAAGAATCGGCCGCCGGCGCGACGCCACTTACCCCATCCCTCACCGATCGAACATTGCCGCCGCAGAACCGAGTCGAATAGGATGAATCGGAACACGCTGCTGATGTACAGGAAGACGAACCCCAACACGAATGCGGCGAAAATCCCCACCACGATCAATCCGATGAACGGCGCAATGTGCTCGGAAATGTTCGCGTGATTGAAGGGGGCCAGCCAATGCGGCACTCTCGACTGTAGAAACTCGTTCTGATGCTTGTGTGGGATGCGGGGCCAATTGCCCCCGAAGTTTCCGAAATTGCATCCGCCGACATGCAGTTCCGCCGCCAGAATTCCAACCAGCGCCAGGCGAGACCATTGCCCGAAGCGGAAACGCGTGAAGAGTTGTTCCCGCGCGTGCTGCAAGGCGGGCTGGACGCAATCAAGGGCAGAAACCGGCACGAGACGAACCTCACTCCGACATCAGCACCCTAAAGTGAATCCTCGGAAAAAACAATAGGAACTTGTCGTCAAACCCTAAAGCCGCTGCGTCGATGCCCGGCCCCTGAAGGGGCGCCTGGTTTCGACGAACTGTCGGCATCGCTAAAGCGATGCCCTGATACGAACCTGAGTTTTCCGCGGCCTGCTAGCAGCTTGTCGTCCCGACCCTGAGCGGAGCCGAAGGGGAGGGATCACCAGCTTGCCCGATGCACCCGCTGTACCATCCGTCGAACTCGCGCAATGCTCGTTCACACTGCTGGCGGTGGCGTTCCTTGCGGTCGCGAACGCGAGTTTCGAGCGCAGGCAAGAGGTCGAAGGTGATATTCGCCGGCTGAAAGTTCTCGCTCTCTGCCTGCGTGATGTAGTGGACAAGCGAACCAAATGCCGTCGCTCGTGGTGGAGGCGCCGGTTCGCCGCCGGTTGCAAGCGCGGCCGCATTGATTCCCGCCATCAGGCCGGTCGCAATCGATTCGACGTAGCCTTCGACTCCACAGATTTGTCCCGCGAAGAGCACCTGGGGATGCGCCTTCATCTGTAACGTCGGGTTCAGCAGCGCCGGCGCCTTGATGTATGTGTTGCGGTGAATCTGTCCGTAGCGCAGAAACCGCGCGCCTTCCAGTCCGGGGATCAAGCTCAGCACGCGCGCCTGTTCGCCAAATTTCAGGTGATTCTGGAATCCGACAAGATTGTAAGAATCGGCGCGCAGATTTTCCTGCCGCAATTGCACGACCGCATAAGGCATCCTGCCGGTGCGAGGGTCCTTGAGTCCGACCGGCTTCATCGGCCCGAAACGCAGCGTGTCGCGTCCGCGGCGGGCGATTTCTTCGATGGGCAGGCAGCTTTCGAAGTAGTTCAGCTTTTCCCAGTCTTTCTGCTCAACCGATTGCGCCGCGAGAAGTGCGTCGTAGAAACGGTCGTACTCATCTTTCGACATTGGACAATTAATGTAGTCGGCCGACCCTTTGCCGTAGCGAGCCGCCAGGTACACCTTGCTCATATCGATGGAATCGGCCTCGACGATCGGGCTGATGGAATCGTAGAAGTACAAGCGGCTGTTATCGGGGCTCGCTGCGCACAAACGCGCAATCTCCCGCGAGAGCGCGTCCGAGGTCAGCGGACCGGTTGCAATAATCGTAAGCTCGCCCGCTCCGAGAGCCGTGACCTCTTCGCGGCGGATCGTGATAAGCGGCTCGCGGGAAATTGCCTGCGTCACTTTGCGCGAAAACTCGGCGCGGTCCACAGCCAGAGCGTGCCCGGCGGGTACCGCGGTTTCCCGCGCGATCTCGAGCAGCAGAGAACCCGCGCGCCGCATCTCTTCCTTCAGCAGCCAGGGCGCAGTGTTCTCGCTCTCTGATTTCAGAGAATTGGAGCAGACCAGCTCCGCGAAGTCGTCCGTCTGGTGGGCAGGAGTCGTGCGCATCGGCCGCATTTCGAATAATTCGACGGCGACGCCACGCCGCGCACACTGCCACGCCGCTTCCGATCCCGCCAGGCCAGCTCCGATGATTCGTACTCGCATCAAGACTCTTTCTCCGCCGAGTCTTTCTTCGCCGAATCCTTCTCCGCCAATTTCCGCAGACCGACTCCCTCCAGAAGAGCGCTTCGCCACCCGTCCAGAAACTCGGCGCCCAGCGCCTCATACATTTCGATGGCGGGTTGGTTCCAGTCCAGCACCGCCCACTTAATGAAGCTGCGATTTTCCTGCTGCGCTGCATGGGCAACGCGGGCGAACAGCGCTGTGCCAATTCCGCGCTCGCGAAAATCGGGACGGACAAAAAGGTCCTCCAGATACAATCCCGCGCCTCGCCATGTTGAATAGTAGTTAAAGGTGAGGGCAAAACCCGCGGGCTGTCCGTGCCATTCGGCGATTAAAGCGCGAAACTGAGGATTCGCTCCGAAGCCGTCGCGCGCGATGTCGGCCTCCGTGTTCCGGACCTGGTCCGGCGCTTTCTCAAACTCGGCAAGTTCCCAGATCAGTCTTTTGAGCAGGGCGGCGTCGGCGATAGTGGCTGCACGAATTGTTAACATGAGGGAGTGAGTGAGAAAATTTCACTGGAATCTATTATAGAGTGGCATTTGGAGGAGGACACATGGCTCGGATTAGTCTGGTCGAACCCGCGCAAGCCAGCCCGGAGGTTAAGGAAATCTACGATGGCAAGCTGAAAGGCAAGCCCGGCAGCATCCAGAAGACGCTGGCGCACCGGCCCGCTATGCTCGGCAACTTTCTCGGATTCTATGCCAGCGTGGGGCGTTCGCTCGAGCGCAAGCTGTACGAGGCCGTATATCTGCGAGTCTCACTGATCAACGGATGCCATTATTGCTCGCAGCACCACATCCAGAGCGGCAAACGCGCCGGACTCACGCCGGAGCAGATGAAAGCTCTGAAGGAAGGCAACTACTCAGGCTTTGGCGCGCCTGAGCAAGTCGCGCTCCGCTATGCGGAAAAGCTAACACGCACGCCCGACGGCGCACGCGACGCCGACTTCACGGAACTCAAGAAGCATTTCTCCGAAGAGCAGATTGTCGACCTGCACATGCTGATTGGATTGGCGAACCTGACCAACCGCGTCACCGGGCCGCTGGCGTTGGAAGTGGAATTTCCGGAAGAGAAGATCTAGATCGTGTGGTGACGGGGCTTTGCCCCGTCCGGTGCGGCTCTGGCGACGGCGAGTTGCACTCGGCTTGGACGGGGCAAAGCCCCGTCACCACACGATCACAGAATCACCCGCTCATCTCCGACGCGCCGCGTTACGCGCTCGCGATCCAGATATTCGAGCAGCGGAATCGCGTACTTGCGGCTGACTCCTGTCATATCTTTGAAGCGGGCGACATCAATCTTCGGCGTGGTAGTTTTGAGCGCGGCGATCTTGTGGCGCAGATTCAGGAGCGCACTCTGGTGGAAGACAAGTTCCTCTGAAATCTTGATCAGAACCTTGTCGCGCAAAAGCAGAGTGACAATTTTCTGGGCGCGGATTTTATCTACCTTCAAACCCGCCAACACTTCTTTCAGCGACGGAACCTTTAATCCTGCCGAAGCAAATGCCTGCTCGATGATCTTCTTGGATTCAGCTTCTTCGTCTTTCATGACCACGCCGCGGCCGGGCAGGTGGACGAGTTCGCCCGCGAGTTCCAGCTTCTTTTCTTCCACTAATTTTTCCAACACGCGGTAGAACACCTCGGGGCCCAGGTTGACCCGATCGCGCAGCTCTTCTTTGCTCATCCCTGCTACGAGAGGATTCGCATCGTGAAACTTCCTGAGCGCCTGAAGTACATCTGTCTTCGCTTCCGCGAATGCCGCGGGTGAAACCAGCACCTGATTGCACCACACCAATCCGGCCGCGTCGGATAGTTTCGTCGCTTCTTCCCTTCGAATATTCATTTCTCCGGGAACATCATTCAGGCGCAGGCCGGTGGCTCCTCGCCGTGCGACGCGCGCAGCCAGCATTTGTTGGAGAGAACCATCGCGCATGATATTGAGAAACGCGGTTGTATCTTCCACGCGCTGCTTGCGAGTCGCAGGCGACGCGTCGAGCACCACGCCTCCGCCAATGGTTATTACCGGGGAAAACTGCCGCACGATGAAGCGATCGCCGGGCAGAAGCAGCATGGGTTCGGCGAATCTTAGTTGCGCGTAGGTTTCTTCTCCCGGTTTCAACTGGGTCATCCCATACAGGCGCGCTTCCGCAATCATTTCCGTCGTGTACGCATGAAAGTGCACGCGGGCGCTGTCTTTAAGCGGCTTTGCTGAGGGAAGAAGGGAAAGAAGCGCATCGACTCGCGAGGTGGAATGAAAAGTGTCCGCGGTCGCTAGCGTCATCCCGCGCGCCAGGTCGCCGGCGGAGAGTCCTGCAAGATTAAGATTCAGCGCGGTGCGCTGCCCTGCGACTGCGGCTTCCGCCGGAGAGCCGTGAACCTGCACTCCGCGAACCCGCACCCGCTTGCCGGCGGGAAACACTTCCAGTTCTTTCTCCTTGCGGATCGTCCCGGCAACGAGAGTGCCAGTCACGACCGTGCCGAAGCCTTTCATGGTGAACACACGATCCACGGGAAGCCGAACCAGCGCCGCCGAATTTTTCGCCGGGACTTCCGACGCGACTTTTGCGAGCGCGGATTTAAAATCGTCCAGACCCGCGCCGGTTAACGAACTCACAGCGACTATCGGCGATTGCGCTGGATCGAGAAACGATCCGCGCACAAAATTTTCCACTTCCAGTCGCACCACTGCGAGCGTCTCCGCAGCCACCGCATCGGATTTCGTGAGCACGGCGATGCCGCGGCGGATCGCGAGCAGGCGGCAGATATCGAAGTGTTCGCGAGTCTGCGGCTTGATCCCTTCATCGGCGGCGATGACCAGCAGCACCAGGTCGATGCCGCCCACGCCAGCGAGCATGTTGCGAACAAAGCGCTCGTGACCGGGAACATCGACGAAGCCCAGTTGAATCCGGCTGCCATCGGGCGCGGGGAGTTCGAAGTGGGCAAACCCAATGTCAATCGTGATTCCGCGCCGTTTTTCTTCTTCAAGGCGGTCGGCATCGATGCCGGTCAGGGCTTTCACCAGCGCCGTCTTCCCATGATCGATATGTCCGGCCGTGCCGACGATAACGGACTTCATCAGCGACAGTATAGACGGGCGTGTGGGGCAGCACACTCTTGTCCGCCGCCTTTGATCGTGGGGTTGATCTGGTTCAAGGGTTGATCTCGATTCTTCAATCGGGAGACTCAACGTCACATGCAGCGGACAAAAGTGTCCGCTCCATCGCTTTTTTTCATCGAATCTTGGACGAATCCGCATGCGAAAAGTTGGATGAGATGCGACAATAAAGATTCGCTGATGACCACCTCTGCAATCGCTGCCGTTACGCCGGAGATGATCCGGGAGCACGGCCTCACTCCGGAAGAATTCGAAAAAATCAAGCAGCTGCTCGGCGGACGCGAACCCACGCGCACCGAACTCGGCATTTTCAGCGTGATGTGGAGCGAGCACTGCTCCTATAAATCGTCGCGTGTTCACCTGAAGCGTTTGCCTACGCGCAGCAAGTTGGTCGTGCAGGGACCGGGTGAAAATGCCGGCATCGTGGACATTGGCGACGGCTGGGCTTGCGCTTTTAAAATCGAGTCGCACAATCACCCGTCGTTTATCGAACCATTTCAGGGAGCGGCCACCGGCGTCGGCGGAATTCTGCGCGACATTTTCACTATGGGCGCGCGGCCGGTGGCGGTGATGGACTCGCTGCGCTTTGGGCCGATCAGTGTGGAGAAAGAGCATGTGGGGACGGGGCTTCGCCCCGTCCGAGCGGGGCAGAGCCCCGCTCCCACACAAGCTGTGACCACGCCGGCGGAGAATCGCAAGAATCATTCCGTCATGGAAGGCGTGGTGAGCGGCGTCGCTTCTTACGGCAACTGTTTCGGCGTCCCCAATCTTGGCGGGGAGGTGAAGTTCGAGCCTTGCTACGCCGGCAATCCACTGGTGAACGCCTTCGCTCTCGGGCTGGTTCGCCGCGACCAGATCTTTTACGGACGCGCATCGGGCGAGGGCAATCCCGTAATTTATGTGGGCTCGAAGACAGGACGCGACGGCATTCACGGCGCCACGATGGCGAGCGAGGAGTTCAGCGAGGGCTCGGAAGCGAAGCGGCCCAATGTTCAAGTCGGAGATCCATTCCTCGAGAAACTGCTGCTCGAAGCCTGCCTGGAAGCCATGCAAACGGGCGCAATCGTCGGCATTCAGGATATGGGCGCCGCCGGACTGACCTGCTCGACCTGCGAGATGGGCGCGCGTGGCGGCACCGGAATCGAAATCGAACTGGACCGCGTCCCGCAACGCGAAACCGGCATGACCCCTTACGAGATCATGCTCAGCGAGTCGCAAGAGCGCATGCTGCTGGTCGCGCAGCGCGGCCGCGAAGCAGAAGTCTTCCGCGTTTTCCAGAAGTGGGGACTGGATGCGGTGGAAGTCGGCCGGGTCACCTCCGACGCGAAGATGCGCGTGCTCGAACACGGCGACGTGGTCGCCGAAATTCCGAATGCCGCCCTCACCGATGACGCGCCGGTGTACAAACGTCCGCTCGCGCGCTGGGAACCGCCGGTTGATCGCGAAATGCCGGAGCATATCCGTCTCGCCGAGAGCGGAGACTTCTCGGCTCAGCTCAAGCGTTTACTCGCGAGTCCCAACATTTGCTCGAAACGCTGGGTCTGGCAGCAGTATGACCACATGGTGCAGACGAATACGGTCGAGGCGCCCGGAGCGGGCGATGCTGGCGTCATCCGCATCAAGGGCTCCAAGCGAGGACTGGCCATGGCGCTCGACGGCAACGGCCGCTGGTGCTATCTCGATCCTCGTCTGGGCGCCATGCATGCGGTCGCGGAAGCTGCGCGCAAAGTGGCTTGCGCCGGAGCGACTCCGATCGGCGCCACCAACTGTCTCAACTTCGGCAACCCCGAAAAGCCCCACATCATGTGGCAGTTTTCGCAGGTGATTGACGGCATCACCAAAGCTTGCGAGGAACTGGATACGCCGATTACGGGCGGCAATGTCAGCTTCTACAACGAAACTCTCGGCGAGGGAATTTATCCGACTCCGGTAATCGGAGTGGTGGGACTTCTCGAAGACGTCCACAAAACCGCGAAAATGCACTTCGCGCCGGAAGGAAGAGAAAGTGGAAGAAAGATCATCCTGCTGCGCGCGAATGAAGCTGGCGACGCCGTCGATGCCCAGTTGGAATTTGGGTCGTCCGAGTACGCGAAAGAGGTTCTCGGAGCGGTGTGGGGCTATCCGCCGGACCTGGATCTGGAGAAAGAAGCCACGCTGCAACGCGCTCTGGTGGCCATAATCCAGGCGGGGCTGGTCGAGTCGGCTCACGACTGCGCCGATGGCGGGCTAGCTGTGGCGCTGGTGGAGTGCTCGCTGCCAGCCGGAGTAGGGCTGCGCGTCAGCTTGCCCAAGCCGCAAGCAGCGCTTGAGGTCCTGCTGTTCGCGGAAGACGCCAGCCGGGTCGTACTAAGCTGCGACCCAATCCACTTGCCGCGAATCCAACAAGTAGCGGAGGAGTACGGCATCATCGCGGATGTGTTGGGCGAAACGGGGTCGGACAGCGTTGCGATCACGGTGGATGAGCAGTTCGTGATATCGGCGAGCGTGGTCGAGTTGCGCGAAGCATATGAGGGCGCGCTGGAGAGCGCGCTGCGGGCGGAAGCGAGCGTTGCGGCCGCGGACTGAGGGTGCCGGGCTTTGCCCGGCTGGACGGGCGAGACGCCCGTCCCCACACGAGCTAGGTTGTGCTAAAGGCTAAATGCTCAATGCTGACTTCCGACAAATTTCGCGATGAATGCGGCGTTGTCGCCATCCACGCCCACCCCGAGGCGGAGACGCTCGCCTATCTCGGACTGCATGCCCTCCAGCATCGCGGACAGGAATCGGCGGGCATCGTCACCTCCGACGGCGAGCGCCTGCGCCAGCACAAGTCCATGGGGTTAGTCGCCGATATCTTCAGCCACGAAGTGCTGGCTTCGGTTCGCGGTGTTCTCGCCATCGGACACACCCGCTATTCGACCGCTGGCGATTCCGCCCTGCTGAATGCGCAGCCCATCATGGTGCAGTCCAATAAGGGCACGATCGCGATTGCTCATAATGGCAACCTGGTAAATGCGCAGGCGATTCGCGGCAAGCTGGAGGGCCAGGGCTCGATCTTCCAAACCAACAGCGATACGGAAGTGCTGGTGCACCTGATTGCGCTCTCCCGCGAGCACACCCTGCCGGATGCCATTGCCGACGCTCTGCGGCGCGTGGAAGGCGCGTTTTCGCTGGTCATGCTCAGCCGCGACCGTATCTTCGCCGCGCGCGATCCGCGCGGATTCCGCCCGCTGGCCATGGGCCGCATCCCGGCTCTGAGCAGCGAGAAAAAGGACACGATCGTTTTTGCCTCCGAAACCTGCGCTTTTGATTTGCTCGGCGCCACCTATGAACGCGACGTCAAACCGGGTGAATTGGTCATCGTTGGGCCCGAAGGCGTCAGTTCGCGTTTTTACTCGCCGTCTCCGGCGCTGTCGAGTTGCATTTTCGAGCACGTTTATTTTTCGCGTCCCGATAGTCTGGTATTTGGCCGCTCGGTCGATCAAAGCCGCGACGCCATGGGACGCCAGCTCGCGCGCGAAGCTCCAGTGGACGCCGATATCGTCGTTCCCGTCCCCGACTCCGGCAACACCGCGGCCATCGGATACGCCGCCGAAAGCGGCATCCCGTTTCGCCTTGGCCTCATCCGCAACCACTACGTCGGACGCACTTTCATCGAGCCGCAACAGTCGGTCCGCGACTTCGGCGTGAAGCTGAAGCTGAACGCCGTTCGCAGCCTGATCGAGGGCAAACGAGTGATTCTGGTGGACGACTCCATCGTGCGCGGCACCACCAGCAAGAAGATCGTCCGCATGATTCGCAACGCCGGCGCCAAGGAAGTCCACATGCGGATTTCCTGCCCGCCCACCATCTCGCCCTGTTTCTACGGAGTGGATACGCCGTCAAAGAAAGAACTCATCGCCGCTAACAAGTCAATCGACGAGATACGCACTTATATTGTCGCCGACTCACTCGCCTATCTCTCGCTGGAAGGGCTGAAGAAAGCTTGCGCGGACGGCGAGAAAACCACTTACTGCTCCGCCTGCTATACGGGAAGGTACCCCACCAAGGTGGACGTGGAAGAGATACTGCCGGCGGGCGCCGCGCGATAGCTGGAGCAAGTTACAAACCTGAGGGCCAACAAGTCAGTTTTGAGGAGGCACGAATGTACCGGCGGGCAATGCTCGTTGCACTCATACTGGTCCCGTTCTTGTCGCTGCAGGCCCAGCAAGCGCGATCCGCAGACGAATGGAAGGACTTCGGATTTCTGTTTGGCGAGTGGACATGGGTCGGGGGAGGGAAGCCAGGACAGGGAAAGGGTATGTCCACCTTCCGGCCAGAATTGGATGGAACGGTGCTGGTCCGAAAAACCCACCTGGACTATCCGGCGACGAAAGAGCGGGCTGCTTTCGGCCATGACGATCTTATATACGTGTACCACGATCCCCCGGACAAATCGTTGCGGGCCATTTTCTTTGACGGCGAGGGGCACGTCATCCGCTACGCGGTGACGGTGGCGCCCGATGGCAACTCCATCGAGTTTTTGAGCGATGCGGCGCCCGGCGGCACAAGATGCCGCATGACCTACGCTCGAGCTGGCGCGGATTCCGTCACGGAAAAATTCGAGATTGCCCCGCCGGGTAAGCCGAACGACTTCGCAACCTATGTAGAGTTTGTTGCAAACAGAGTCGGCAGGTAAGACCAGGATGCTATGCGGCGATCGATAGCCTACTCGGCGATGCGTGACTCGTCCTATCGCTGGTAGTATCTAACGCGTCCCGTTATCTTTGATCAGCTAGGTCTCGTAGATGATTCTGGGTAGTTTCTTGGGAATGGCACGGCTTGCCAGGTTCCCACTCTCCGAAATGCGCAAATCGAGTTCGCTGATCTGCGCCTTTGCCCTACTGATTTTCGCCTCCGTTCCTGCGTTCCTGCGCGCGCAGAATCCGAACGGCGCGCTTCGCGGAGAGGTCCAGGACGCAAGCGCTGCGCGAGTGGCGGGTGCTCGGGTCGTCGTGCAATCTAGCGGGTCTTCCATCACCCGCGAGGCAACCTTAAATGACCGCGGAGAATTCCGCATTGAGGGCCTGCTGCCCGGCTCTTATCGCGTCACCGTAACCGCCAAAGGCTTTGCCGACGCCACGGCCGATGTAGATGTCGCTGTCAGTGTGGTGCGCGATATCGCCGTCACGCTCAAGCTCGAAAGCGGCCGCGAGACGTTGAACGTGCAGGGGACTGCTTCCTCGATCACGACCCAGTCGATTGACACGGCGAGCGCTGTGCATCAGGGCGTAGTCGGCGCTCGCGACCTCGAAACTCTTCCGCTCCCGGCTCGCAGCTTCGCGAACATTGCTTACCTCGTGCCCGGAACCGAGCCGGTCGAGCCTTCCGATCCGACCAAAGCGCGCATCACCGCCGTCTCCACCGGCGGAAGCTCCGGCTTGAACAACGAGCTGTCNNGCCGACAACTCCGACGACTGGATCGGCGGCTTTCTGCAAAACTTCTCGCCCGACGGCATTCAGGAATTTGCCGTCCGTACCTCGAATGAAGACGCCGACACCGGCTGGACCACGGCCGGGTCGGTGGTCATCACCACCAAGCACGGCACTAACGATTGGCACGGCGACGGGGCTTTCTACGAGCGCGCGGCACAGCTCAACGCCCGCTTCCCGATTGAAAATCCGGCGCCCAATCCCAAGCAGCCATTTTCCCGCCAGAACTATGTGGGCACTCTAGGTGGCCCCATCGCAAAAAACAAAGTGTGGTTCTTCACTTCGTTCGAGCATGTGCACGAAAATGCCAGCATCGCCTATAGCCCGGCCAGTACCGCGCAATTTAACGCGCTCGCGCAGTTGGCTTCGGAAGGTCTGATTCCTGGCATCTCCTCGATCCCCGTCCCTGCCAACGTCCCCATCCCTTTCCGCGATTACATTGGCTCGGTGCGTTTTGACTGGGCCGAGTCGCCGAAGTCGCAGTGGTTTCTGCGCACTTCCCAAGACTCCTACCTTACGCACAACGCGCTGGTGGAGCAGGGTACGCTGCCCTCTACCGGATTAACCACGCACAATAACTACTGGAACACCGTGATCAGCAATGCCTATACTTTCAGTCGGACCTGGCTCGGCAATCTGGTTCTCGGGGCCAGCCTATTGCACCTCACGCAGACGCGTAACTCCGATTTGGGCTTCGCGCTGGCGTTTCCCTTCAGTTCGACCGCGCTGACGATTTCCGGCTTCGAAACTTTCGGGGACAACCAGTTCGCCACTCCCATCACTCTTTTCCCCGACCTGCGCAATCAAGACAAATACCAGGTCCGCTACGATTTGAGCCACATTGCCGGAAGTCACGCGCTCAAGTTTGGAGTGGACTTCATCCACGAGCCGGTGCTCAGCGGCGCATTTGCGTCGACGGCAGAGACCCTTGCTCAGTATGTCAATAACCCAACCTACTACGTACAGAACCCGGGCGTGTTTGGAACCTTCGCTCCGCAGTGTGCCGGCACACCTGCCTCCGACGGCTCAACCTGCTCCTACACGCCCGCCGGCGACGGCAGCTTTTCGCAGAACGTTCAACGCCTCGCGTTCTACGCCGAGGACTCCTGGCGCGTCTCGCATCACCTCACCGTCAACTACGGCCTGCGCTACCAGACGACTTTTGGACTGTTCGAAGCTTCCGGGCGCAGTCAGCTGGAGAATCCGGCGTACCTTACGCTGAAAGCCCTGGGCATTCGTCTGGTGAACGGCGCACCGCATGATTACCGCAAGCAAATCGCGCCTCGCCTTGGCATAGCGTACTCGCCCGGAGACAGCGAGAAGACCGTGATTCGCGCCGGTTTCGGATTGTTCTACAACGATCTCGCGCAGAACGGATGGGCGACTGCATTCCAGGGGGTCAACACTCCCCCCGGAACCTGCGTTGTTCCGAGTGACCCTGGCTGTGT
>PLHP01000314.1:19711-20422 GCA_003138955.1 Acidobacteriaceae bacterium
CGTCTTCCACTCCGACAATCGCTCCAGTTACAACTCGATGATGTTGCATGCGCAGGGCAATATGCGCCGCTTCAGCGTGGTCGCGAACTACACGCTTTCCAAGGCGCAGACCTGGGGTTGCGTGCTCGGCGAACTGTTCGACTATGTGAATGGCGTCTGTAATCCGCTGAATGCCTTCGAACCCGGCGACTATGGCCCGTCCGGCGAGGACGTTCGCCACCGCTTTGTGCTCGCCGGTACGGTTCACATTCCCGGCGGTTTCGAATTGAGCACGGTTACGCAACTGGAGAGCGCGCGCCCCATCACCATCACCACCGCCGACAACAGCGACCGCATTTCCGTGCAATTCCCAGGAATGACCCAGCCAGTGAAGACCAGCCTCGACGAATTCCGCGGCACGCCTTACATCCAGTCGGACCTGCGTGTGACGCGGCCTATCAATATCAATGAGCGCTGGCGAGTCGATCCCTTCATCGAATTCTTCAACCTCTTCAACCGCAACAATCCCGGCGCGAATTTCGCCGTGAACATCGTCCAGATTCCGGGGGCGCAATTTAATTCCAGCGGTGCCGTCTACGAAATTTGTAATCCGAACTGCGTGCCCCTCACCAGCCTAAAGCAGCTCGAGATACCCGAGGGCGCTCTGGGAGACTTCTTCGGCCCCGGCACAACGGTGGGAATTCCATTCGCCGCCCAGCTCGGCGTGCGGGT